>MNUR01000075.1:0-26949 GCA_001871115.1 Elusimicrobia bacterium CG1_02_56_21
AAGCAAAGCCGGCCTTACGCTCGGCGGAGAGTTGCAGAGTTAGCCCTTAATGCCGGTTCCGCCCTGCTGGGCCAAACCGGCATTAAGCGCAAGGTATGGGGAGGTCTTATGCAAAATCAAGACATGCGATATTTTCTTTATGCCAGAAAGTCCACTGACGAGCCGGACAGGCAAATCCTATCCATAGAGGCGCAGCTCACCGAGTTGCGCGAGTATGCCAAAAAGGAAGGGCTTATAATCGCTCGCGAATTCATCGAGAGCAAAACCGCCAAAGAGCCGGGGCGCGAAATCTTCAATGACATGATAGCCTCTATTGAAGCCGGCAAGGCGCAGGGCATTATTGCCTGGCACCCGGACCGCCTAGCGCGCAATAGTATTGATGGGGGCTTGGTGGTGTATCTTGTGGACACCGGCAAGATTACAGCCTTGAAGTTCCCTACCTTTTGGTTTGACCCTACGCCGCAGGGTAAGTTCATGCTTTCAATCGCGTTCGGCCAGTCCAAATACTACGTTGATAACCTTTCGGAAAACATCCGGCGCGGCTTTCGTCAAAAGCTCCGCAATGGTATCTGGCCTTGTTGCGCTCCGCTCGGCTACCTGAACGACAAGAACACACGGACGATCTATCCGGATAAAGACCGGGCGGTCTTTATCCGGAAGACCTTCGAGTTATATTCCACCGGAGACTACCCGCTGGCCGAAGTGCGCCGCATAATGAATGAGGTTGGGCTGAAAGGGCGGCATACCACCCTTTCCGTGGGCAACTATCAGTATATGCTCAAGAACCCGGTCTACTACGGTCTTATAAGGTATAAGGGCGAGCTCTACGAGGGCAAACACGAGCCGATCATAACTAAAGACCTCTTCGACCGTTGCCAGGCCGTAATGCTGCGTAAAAGCAAGCCCAAGGGGCCAAGATTGAAGCCTTACACCTACCGCGGGGTCTTCCACTGTTCCACTTGTGGTTGCTTCATCACTACGGAAACACAGAAGGCGCACAATTACTTGCGCTGTACAAAGCGCAAAGGTCCTTGCGACGAGCCTTTTGTTCGTGAGGAGGTGATTGAGGCCCAGATAAAAGGTGAATTAAAATCTGTTTCCTTGCCCCCGGCCCTGGCCAACGGGCTCATCCTTATGGCGGAGCAGGAACGAGCCGCGTCGGCCCAGGCCGGGGAGAAGGCCGCGCAAAATCTGCGAGGCGGTATAGATATCCTTACGAAGAAAATGAACGCTCTTTTGGACATGACCTTGAGCGGGCAGATAACGCAGGACGAATACGCCCAAAAGAAGCGTTCATTTATAGCGGATAAAATGGAAATTGAAATGAAACTCGCAGCTTTTGCCCGGCAGGGAGCAAATCGGTTCGAACCTGAAATTGAGTTCTACAGGGAAGCGGCGCAGTCGAGGAACTGACCGAGAGCGGAAAAGCGGAGGAAAACAGGGAAATATTGAAAAAGATCGGTTCGAACTTCCGGATCGGCAGGAAAAACCTATCGTTTGAATTCAAAAGACCGTGGGAATTTATGCGCGCGTTAAAAGAAAAATGCAGTTTTTGCAAGAATAATTTGAATTGCGGTTTTATCGGGAGGCGGCAGAATGATTCTGCCGCCGCGCCCGGGAAACCGCTTAATTTTTCCGAATGTGTAAATCTTCGGAAGGGGAGGGATTCGAACCCACGGTACGGATTAACCGTACATCGGTTTTCAAGACCGACGCCTTAAACCACTCGGCCACCCTTCCGTTCCGGGGCTTACAGCGCCCCATCACTAATGATATAATATAAAATTATATCAGGCAGTATAAAGCGGGGCTTAATTTGATGGGCAAACTTTTTGGAACTGACGGTATACGCGGCATCACCTGGGATTATCCTTTTACTCCCGATTTTATACGTAAAATAGGCTATGCGGCCTCCCTAGTGCTCCCAAAATACAAAAAACGAGGGTCAGGCAAGCCTGTGGTGCTCCTGGGCATGGATTCCCGCGCCTCCGGCCGGCTTATAAAGAAATACCTGGTTGAAGGGCTCGGGGCCAGCAAGTTCAAGGTGGTGGACCTGGGGATAATCCCGACCCCGGCCGTTTCCTACCTGGTAAAGCGGGAAAACGCGGATTTCGGGATAGTCATCTCGGCCAGCCACAATCCTCCGGAATTCAACGGCATAAAATTTTTCTCCTCCGAGGGGCTCAAACTCAGCGAGGCTATAGAAGGGAAAATAGAAAAACTGCTGCTCGGCAAAAAGCCGCTTTCTTTCACCCCTTCACATCCGGGACTGCATAAAAAAGATTTCACTGCCGATTACGAGGATTTTCTCAAGAACACTCTCCCTCCGGGTTTCAGCCTTAAAGGCGTGAAGATCCTCCTCGACTGCGCCAACGGGGCGGCCTATAAGATCGCCCCCCGTATTTTCAGGGACCTTGGCGCCAAGGTAAAAGTTATCGGAAATAAACCGGACGGCAAGAATATTAATGTGGGCTGCGGCGCCCTGCATACCGGGAAAATGGCCAAGGCCGCCGCCGACTGGGGGGCTTTCTGCGGCATCAGCTTTGACGGAGACGCCGACCGCTGCATGTTCGCCGACGAGAAGGGGGCGCAGCTGGACGGGGACGACATAATTTCTATGGCGGCGCCGTATCTTAAGGAAAAGGGCCGTCTTACCAACTACGGAGTGTCGCTCACTTTCATGTCCAACTACGGCCTTGTCAAGTATCTCGAGGGACAGGGGATTAGCGTGACGCAGGTTCCCGTAGGGGACAAGAACGTGACCGACGCCATGGTAGACGGCGACCTGAAGCTCGGCGGCGAGTCCAGCGGGCATATAATTTTCCGCGAATTCGCGCCTACCGGCGACGGGGTGCTTACGGCGCTGCAGACGCTGGCCGCCGTGCTGGATATGGGCAAGCCTTTCAGCTGGTTCCGCCGGCATTGGAACCGCTACCCGCAGGTCCTGGAGGCCGTAAAAGTATCCAGGAAGCCTTCGTTCAAGAGCGTCTCGGGCTTCAGCGACAAGCTGGTAAAATTCGAGAAAGAACTGAAGGGCAAGGGCCGCATCTTCATCCGCTATTCCGGTACCGAGCCCCTGCTCCGCCTGCTGGTGGAGGGAGAATCGCGTTCGGAGATAAAAGTCATCGCGGAAGAGCTGCTGGGACACTATAAGAAGCATTCCGGGGCCGTAGCCGTAAAGAACTGAGCCCTGCCCGTTACGCGGCAGCAAACTGAATTTAAGTTGATTTGACCGGAGGTTATTTAATGAAACATGTTAAACTCGGGGTAAATATAGATCACATCGCCACGCTGCGCCAGGCCCGCGGCGAAAAGAACCCGGACACGGTAGAAGCCGCCCGGGTGGTTTACAGTTCGGGCGGGGACATGGTCGTCATGCACCTGCGCCAGGACCGCCGCCACATACAGGACTCAGACCTGGAGCGGGTCCGTCACGACGTGAAGGGCCTTATTCACCTGGAAATGGCCGCCACTCAGGAGATGGAAAAGATCGCCCTGCGCGTCCGGCCCGATTCGGTCTGCCTGGTTCCGGAAGGTCCCCGGGAGCTCACAACCCAGGGGGGCATGAAGCTTGATAAAAAGAACCCGGAGCTGGAGAAGATAATCAGGAAACTTTCAGGCGCCGGCATAGAGGTCAGCGTTTTCGCCGACCCGGACCCGAAGGCCATACGCGCGGCCCATAATATGGGCGCCGACAGCATAGAGCTCTGCACCAAGAAGTACGCGGAGTCCTGGGGCAAGAAGCTTCAGTCCGAAGAACTGGAGCACCTGCAGCTGGCCGGTCACCTGGTAAAAGAGCTCAAGATGGAGCTTCACGCCGGACACGGGCTGGATTATTACAACGTGGCCTCGGTGGCCCGCATGGAGGGCATGGACTGCCTCAATATCGGATTCTCTATAATCTCCCGCGGAATGTTCGTCGGACTCAAGACCGCGGTATCGGAAATGAAAAGGCTTATACAGTAACGACGCTTGTATGCGGGTACGCTGGCAGGCTAGTATGCTTTATCTGCATGCCGGCATGCCAGCTTACTAGCGCACTGGCATATAGCTGACACAAGGAAATTTCTTAATATGTGCGGAATAACAGGCTACATCGGTGACAATAAGACCACGGATATACTGATAGACGGCCTCAAGCGGCTTGAGTACCGGGGCTACGACTCCTGCGGCATAGCCGCCATTGACGGTAAAAAATCTCTTTATCTTAAAAGGGTCAGCGGCCGCGTGGACGCTCTTGATAAACTGGTGGCTAAAGAGCCCGTAAAAGGCGCTTTTTCCGGCGTGGGGCATACCCGTTGGGCCACCCACGGGGCTCCTTCCGAAGACAATGCCCACCCGCACACCGATTGTTCATCCGAAGTAGTGGTGGTGCATAACGGCATCATTGAGAACTACCTGGACCTTAAGGAAAAACTGGCGGCCGGCGGGCATAAGTTCAAGTCCGAAACCGATACCGAAGTCATTGCCCATATCATAGAGGAAAAGCTGAAGAGCCTGCACGTCCAGGAAAAAGCCGTGCGCTCGGCCATGCTCGAGCCCGTGTTCTTCGAAGCTTTCCGGAGGGCCGTGGCCGACCTTAAGGGTTCTTTCGCTATTTCCGTGATCTGGGCCAAATGCCCGGGGATGCTGCTTGCGGCGCGCCTGCACAGCCCGCTGGTGGTGGGGCTTGGAAAAGGCGAGAATTTTATAGCTTCTGACGTATCGGCCTTTCTGAAGCACACCAAGCGCGTGGTTTTCCTTAACGACGGGGAAATTGCCGCCGTAAAGAAAGACGGCGTTGACTTTTATACCTTCCAGGGCAAGAAGACTTCCCGGGAGGCCGTGACCATACAGTGGGATTCCACCATGGCGGAAAAGGGCGGCTATAAGCATTTCATGCTCAAAGAAATACACGAGCAGGCCGAGGCCGTCGAGAATACGCTGCGCGGCCGCCTGCTGCCGCTGGGAGGGGAGATACTTAAGGCGGAGATGGGCCTCGGCGCGGAGGACATGAAGGCTTTCTCCTCGCTGCAGTTCATAGCCTGCGGCACGGCTTACCATGCGGCCCTCGTAGGGCGCGGTCTTTTTGAGAATTTTTCCATTCCGGCCCGCGCCGACGTGGCCTCTGAGTTCACCGACCGCGCCAAACTGATGGCGCCCGATACCCTGGTGGTCGCAATCTCGCAGTCGGGCGAAACAGCGGACACTCTTTTTGCGGTGCGCGAGGCAAAAGCCGCCGGGGCCAAGGTGCTCGCTATAACCAATACCGTGGGGTCCTCGCTCACACGCGAGGCCAACTACGTGCTGCATACGCACTGCGGGCCTGAGATCGGAGTGGCCTCCACCAAGGCTTTCCTGGGTCAGCTGGCGGCGATCTACCTGCTTGCGGGGCATTTCGCCGCGGCCAGGGGCCGCCTGAACGGCACGGACGCAAGGACCTACGCCGAAGAACTTCTTAAGATCCCACGGCTTATAGAAGAGACGCTGGAGAAGGAAAAAGAAATAGCTAAAATTGCCGACAGTTTCGCTTCGAGCGAGCATTTTCTTTTTATCTCCAGGCATATAAATTACCCGATAGCTCTTGAGGGCGCGCTGAAGATAAAAGAGATCTCCTACGTGCACGCCGAGGGTTACGCCGCCGGAGAGATGAAGCACGGCCCTATAGCCATAATCTACAAGGGGATGCCGCTCTTGGCGGTGGCGCCTTCAGGCAGGACTCTTGAACTGATGGCCGGGAATATAGAGGAGGCCAAGGCGCGCGGCGCAGATGTGGTGGCCATCGTGGACCCGGCCTCGCAAAAAACCGTAAAAGCTTCCCGCTATATAGTTCTTCCGGCTACCAGCGAAATTTTTACCCCTATGCTTACGGTCATCCCGCTGCAGATTTTTGCTTATTATGTGGCGCTGGCCAAGAAATGCGATATAGACAAGCCGCGCAACCTGGCTAAGAGCGTGACGGTGCGCTAGGTTCGCGGGTCCCGGCAAAAGGGGGGAACGCGGAAATTGCGCCGCGGTTGCCTGATGGCCCGGAACGCAAAACACGTTCGGCCGCGCCGTGGTCTTGTTCCGTATTCGCCCGCCGCGCTTACGTAAACGCCGGGCAAGAAAGTGGAGCACCGCTCCACGCAACGAGGGTCTTGCTAACCGGTCCGCCATGTAACCGCTCCGATCAAATATTAAAATGCACAACAAATCCGGAAGAAATACAAAGAATAAAGAAAATCCGCCGGCTATAATAGGGCTTGGCGTGGACCTGGCGGAAGTGGCCAGGATACGCCGGCTGGCCGAGCGCAGCCCGGGATTCCTGAAAAGATTTTTTACACCCGGGGAAATAGCTTATTCGCATAAAAGTAAGAATAAATACGAGCGCCTTGCCGCCCGCTTCGCGGTTAAGGAAGCCGTTATCAAGGCCCTGGACGCCAAAAGACTTCCTCTCAAAAGCATCGAGGTGGAGAACACTGCCAGCGGCCGGCCGCTGGTGAGGATTAAAGGCCGGCCGGGGGCGCGGCTGCTGGTTTCTATTTCGCATACGGACAAATACGCTGTGGCTTCCGTTATCGCTTTTGGCTGAACCGATGAAGATCTCCACTCTCACGCCGCGTTTTTTGAAGCCGCTGCTGCCGGGGCGGCGGAAGGATTCCCATAAAGGGGATTACGGGCGGGTACTGGTAGTGGCCGGTTCGCGGGGGATGGCCGGAGCGGCAATACTCGCCGCCCGCGCCGCGCTAAAGGCAGGAGCCGGTCTTGTAACGGTAGCCTGCCCGGAGAGCGAAAGAAAAATAATCGCCTGCGCGCTGCCCGAGGCCATGACTTTCGGGGGGGATTGCTCAGGCGGCGCTTTTACCCTGAAAGCCGCTTCGCAGGTGGCCGCTTTCGCCCGCGCTAAGAAAACAGATGTCCTCCTGATAGGCCCCGGCCTGGGCACTGCCCCGGGCGCGCGCGCTTTTGCGCTAAAACTTCTCAAGACCCTGGAAATACCCGCGGTGGTGGACGCCGACGCGCTGAACGCTCTGTCGCGCGCCGGGCTGCGGTCTTTCAGATTTGCAGCGGGCCCCCTTATCCTTACCCCGCACCCGGGAGAGGCGCAACGCCTGCTCGGCGGGAGAATAAAAGACAGGATTTCAGCGGCCCGGCAGCTGGCCGCTCTTTCCGGAGGAGTAGCCGTTCTTAAAGGGTCCGGAACTCTTGTTTGCGGGGGAAAAGATATCTTAATAAATCCTACGGGCGGCCCGGAACTGGCGAAGGGCGGGTCCGGAGACGTGCTGGCAGGGCTCTGCGCCGGTTTCTTCGCCCAGGCAGGGCTTAAGCGGGGGTTCAGCGCGGGTTCCGCCTTTGAAAGCGCGGCCCTGGCCGTTTATCTGCACGGGCTTGCCGGCGATCTGGCGGCAAAGAAATTTACGCAGCGCTGCGTGCTGGCGGGAGAGCTCCTTGATTTTCTGCCCCCGGCTATACGGAGGATTTTAAAATGAAAAGCGCCAAGTCCAGTGAAGCCAGGCTGCTGGAGCATATAGAGAAGACCTTTAAATTCCCGCTGGACCGGCGCCTGCTCCTGGGCCCCGGCGACGACTGCGCGGTGCTGCGACACGGGGCCGGCCGCGACCTGGTAATAACCACCGACGAAATAGTAGAGGGCACGCATTATCTGGCGCGTTTCGCTACCCCCGAAGATCTTGCCCGCAAGCTTACCCGCATTAATCTCAGCGACCTTGCCTCAATGGGGGACGTGAAGCCCGTCTCCTGCGTGGTGGGAGCCGGACTGCGTAAAAACACCCCGAAAGACTTTACGCTGCGCTTTATGAAAGAGCTCAGGGCGGAGGCCCTGCGCTACGGGATCTCCATCGCGGGCGGCAACCTGGCGGGGGCGCGGGAAAACCATTTTTATATGACCGTCTGGGGCGAGGCCGGGAGCTCTAAAGTGGTGACGCGCTACGGGGCTAAACCGGGAGACCTGCTTTTTAATGTAGGGCCGCTGGGCCTGGCGGCGGCCGGGCTTGAGATACTGATGAACGGCCGGGGAGAAGAAAAGAAAAGATTTCCCGGCCTGCTGGACGCTTTCTGGCGGCCGGAGCCTATGCTCAAGGCAGGGGCTTTGATAGGGCGCAAGGGGCTCGCTTCCGCCATGCTGGACAATTCCGACGGGCTCGCGCGTAGCGCTGCTATAATTTCCGAACTTTCGCGCTGCAGGGTTATAGTGAGTCCCGGGGAAGGCGTATGTTCAAAGGAACTGCGGGCTTACAGCTCCCTGAAGAAAAAACCCTGGAGGCATTACGCCGTTAACGGCGGAGAAGACTTCGGCCTGATCTTCACCGCCCCGGAAAAAAGGCTGGCCCGTATCAAGAAAATACTGCCCTCGGCTTCAGTTGTGGGCCGGTTGGAGAAAGGTTTTGGTTTTGAAATAGAGAACTTCAATGGCAAGCTCAAAAGTTTCGAACATTTTTAAATTTAAAAGCCTCGCTCCCTCGGATACGGCGCGCCTGGCCGCGCTTTTTGCCGCGGGCCTCAAAGGCGGGGACGCGCTGTTCCTGGAGGGGCCGATAGGATCCGGCAAGACTTTTTTTGTGAGAGAACTGGCCGCCGCGCTGGGCGCTAAAAAGCTTCCGGTGAGCGCAAGCTTCAACCTTATGCGCACTTATCCCGGCCGGCTTAAACTGTACCATTTCGATCTTTTCCGCGCCGGTGAAAGCGATATGGAGAATATAGGGCTGGAAGAATACCTGGGGCGCGCCGACGGGATAACCGCGGTGGAATGGCCGGCGGCCGCGGGCATCCGCGGCACAGAGCCTCTAAGGCTGGAATTTGAACTTGCCGGGGGGAACAGCAGAATTATTAAAGTAACTTCCCCCGAGGCCGCCAGGAAGACAATAGCGAAGATAGGTTCTAAATGGCTGAAAAAATAATATTGGGGCTTTGTACTTCCGGTTCCAGGCTGAAAATAGCCGTCCGGGCCGGTCAACGTTATTTCCAGGCCCAGAAAAAAGTATTCAACCAGGAGAAGTTTATCTTCTCCCTGGTTAAAAGCCAATTGAAAAAAGCCGGCGCGCTCCTGCGCGGGGTTAAAACGGTTTGCGCGGCGCGCGGGCCCGGGCGGTTCACCGGCATACGTATTTCACTTACTCTGGCCGGGGCTCTTAAGGCCATGGCCTGCGCCAAGGTTTATACCGCCACCCTTTTTGAAATACTGGCCCTGCAGGCTTTTGAAAGCGCCCACTTCCGGTCCTGGGCCGCAGCGCGGACAGTGCGACTGGTCGTCCTGCTTCACGCTTTTAAAGACGAGTATTTCTGCCAGGCCTTTCTGACAAGCGGGCTCAGGCGGCCCCGCCCCGAAGCGGAGCCTGGCTGGCTTAAAGCTGACGAGATGAAAAAACTTCTTGCGGGTCTGAAGGGCGAGTCCTATTTTATAGCCGACGCCGAAGAGTCCCCCGATATTTACAGCCTGGCCCCGGCGGGCGCTGCCCTGGCCCCGGCCTCCCTGTCAAAAATAGTCCCGTCCTATATAATCAAGGCCGCGCTGGTTTATAAAAACAGGACCCTTAAACCTCTTTATCTCAAGCCGGCAAAGTACGAGATGGAAGCGCGGAAGCACGCTGAGAGCTAGCCGGAGGCAGCGCCGCAAAGAGGCGCAAAACCGCAGGACCCGCAGGAAATGGGTAAAGCAGCGGGCTTGCCTTCTTCGCGGCTGAGATATAAGGATCTTGCAGAGGAGTTAATTCAATCCGCATGCTGATAAGAAGAGCGAAAAAAGAAGATTATCCAGTGTTCGCCGCTATAGAGGCCGAGCATCCGGGGTACCCGGCCTGGGGAGTAAAAGGATTCGAGGCGGAGGAAAAGAACCGCAACTCGGTCATCCTGACCGCGGAAATAGACGGCAGGGCGGCCGGGTTTATCAATTTCTGGGTGCTCCGTCCGGAGGTGCAGCTTAATACGCTGGCCGTAGGCAGGGGCTTTCTCAGGCAGGGAGCCGCTTCCGCGCTTCTTGGAAAGATGTACGAATATGCCGCCAAGAGCGCCTGCAGGCAAATAGACCTGGAAGTGAACGAAAATAATGCCGGGGCTATTGCGCTTTACCTGGCCGGCGGGTTTGAAGTGGTCGGGAAAAGGCCAAAATTCTATAATAATACGGACGCGGCCCTGCTTTTGCGAAAGGCGCTCTCCTCAAAGGATATATGATAAAAAAAATTATTCATGCCGGTTTGATCCTGTCCTGCTTTGCGGCGGTTTCTGCCGCGGCTGCCGACAAAGAAGCCTATCTTCATTTCATGAACGGCATGGTAATGGAACGGAAAGGCAATTACGATACCGCCCTGCAGGAATACCGCCGGACCATGCTGCTGGACCCTAAATCTGTTTTTGTCTACAAGCAGGCCCTTAACCTGGCCCTGCATATCGGCAAGGTGGAGGAAGCCGAGCAGTGGGCGGAGTTCGTGGTGCAGTCCGATTCCGCTACGGCCGATAACTGGGTGCTTTACGGCAATGTTAAGTGGGCCAAAGGCGATTTTGACGGAGCGCGGCGCGCTTACGAGAAAAGCATAGAGCTCGACCCTTCGGCGCATGAGGCTTTTTACCAGTTGGCCAGTCTTTGGAGCTCCCGGAATCCCGAAAAAGCCATAACCTACCTTGAAAAGTATATTATACTGCGCCCGGAAGACTCGGCCGAGGTTTATTACCAGATAGCCGTGCTTCAAAATGCAAAGGGGAACGCGGCCGGAGTGAAAGCCAGCCTTTTAAAGTCCAAGGAGGCCGACCCTTATTACCCCCAGCCGCGCTATATGCTGGCCAGCTTTTATGAATTGAAGAACGATACGGCGTCGGCGCTCGCCGAATATGCGGAGCTGATCGGTCTGGAGCCGAAAAACGTGGAGCTCTATGACCATGTGGGAGAGCTTTATGCCGGACCTTCCCTTAACAATCTGGAAGAGGCCGAGAAATATTTTCTGAAGGCCTGGGTCCTTGATAAAAAAGACCCTACTGCCTGCTTCTGGCTTTCGGTGATCAATGAACAAAAGAGGGATTTTAAGGAGGCCGCGTCTTACCTGGAGAACTCCGCGGCGCTGAAAGAAGACGCGGGCCTGGTGCTCCGGCTGGCCTATTATTATACCCAGAGCGGGCGCTATAAAGAAGCCATCTCCATGCTGGAGCTGGCTATCCGGAAATGGCCGGATAATACGGAAATCGCCTATTTCCTGGCCCTTGGGTATGACGACATCGGCAAAGTTTCAAAAGGGCGCGAGATGCTGAAAGCTATCCTTGGCCGCGAACCGGATAATTCCGAGGCCAGAATGCAGTACGCTATCATCAGCGAGCGGGAAAATGATATGAAGTCCGCGGAAGAGAACTTCCGCTATTTGCTGGCAAAAAAACCTGACAGCGCCAATGTTATGAATTACCTGGGCTATTCCCTGGCCGACAGGGGCCTGAAGCTGGAGGAAGCCGAGCTTCTGATCATGGGAGCGTCGGCGCTGGAGCCTGAGAACGGCGCCTACCTCGATTCGCTGGCCTGGGTCAGGTTCAAACGCGGCAACAAGGCCGGGGCCCTTGAGGGAATAAAACGGGCCATAGCTTTGGTTTACGACGATGCCGTTATCTGGGAGCACGCGGGCGAGATCTACGCGGAATCAGGGGATTACAGCAAGGCCTGGCTGGCCTGGAAAAATTCCTGGCTTCTGGAAAAGCCGGAGAAGCGCGCTAAAGCGGAGGAGCGCCTGAAAGCGCTCGGGAAAAAAATATCGCCTGAAGCCCTGCCGGCCCTGGAGGCCGCTTACCTCCGTAACTTCAGTCCCGCCGGACTGGAATTTTCTTCCTTCGCTAAGCTGGAGGCCAGGCTGCGCGGCAAGACGGTAAAGCTCGACGCTATAGTGCATTTTTCACCTCCCGGGGATTTCAGTCTTACTGTGATGGGCCCGCTGATGGCGCCCCTGTGGAAGGCCCGGATCTCCGGCGGCATAATGGATATGGACTCCATCTCCATAAAGGAGATAGATTCCGGAACTTTCAGCTACTGGGCCTCCCTTATAGCCGGGGAAATGAAAAGCTGGTTTGCCGGAGATTATCTTGCCGGCGCCCAGCCGGGCGACTGGAGGGAACCCTGTTTTAGCGGCCCTGTCAGGGAGGTCTGCCTGGACAAAGGTCTCTCCTGGCCTGAGGAGATCTCAAATAAAACCGAGGGAAAACTGTCCTTCAAGCCGGGAAATTATTTTTTAAAGAACCTCTATCTCTTCCCTGAGACAATGGATTTTAAACTTCCTTTTGTTTCGCTGCGCGTAACTCTGGACAAGGACCAGATGAATTTCAGCGGCGCCAATACGCTGAAGCTCCCGGAATAAACGAAGGAGATAAAAGTTGGGCAAACTGTGCCCCGGACTAATGATTAAAGTTAAGGCTTTTGCCAAGATAAATCTATTCCTTGAGGTCACCCGCCGCAGGCCGGACGGTTATCATGACCTGGCCACGCTTTTCGCCAGGATAGGGATAAGCGACAGGCTCTCATTAAAGAAGATAGCAGCGCCCGGCATAAGACTTATTGTAAAAGGCGGGCCGCGTGCGCTGGGCCGCCCGGCAGATAATATAGTATTCAGGGCGGCGGTGAAGTTCTTTGAGGTTTTCGGGATCGACCCCGCAGTGGAGATAGGGCTTGAAAAAAATATCCCGGTGGGCGCCGGGCTGGGCGGGGGCTCTTCGGACGCCGCGGCTGCGCTGCTCGGGCTGGCCAGGCTTTACAAACTACCGCGCAAAGCTTCTGCCCGGCTGATGAAAATAGCGGCCGGCCTGGGGTCCGATGTTCCTTTCTTTATGCTCGGGGCCTCCCTGGCCGAAGGTACGGGAAGGGGAGAAAAGCTTAAGGCTATAAAGCCCGCCGGGAGACTGCCCTATATCGTGCTGGTTTACCCGGGAGCCCCGGTTTACACCAAAGAAGCTTACGGGAAGCTCAGGCCCGGCCCGGTGCCGGAGGTAGCTTTGCGGCTCCGGGCTTTCAAGAAACTCTGCGGCCTTATAAAAAGCGGCGGGTTTACCGCGGAATCAGCGCGCCTGCTTTTCAACAGGCTGGAGACTTCCGTCCTCCCGGGGCACAAAGCGGTAAGGCAGGCAAAGGAAAAGCTTGTGAAACTGGGCGGAGAAGCGGTCCTGATGTCAGGCTCGGGAGCTTCGGTTTTCGCCCTCTGCCGGGACAGGTCCAAAGCGGCCAGGATAGCGGCTGAGATCGGACGTATCCGCGGTTACATTATTTTTCTGACAAAATTTTGCTAGAATTTGCGTAATAGATAGTAAGGCTGCCTTGACCGTGGTAAATGCGGCGTAGTGTTTTCTGTGGGGGGGCGGTAATAGGGGGAAATATGGAAATCACCGAAGTGAGGATACATCTTAGGAACGAGGCCAGGCTTAAAGCTTTTGCCACTGTTACCTTTGAAAACGCGTTCGTGGTGCATAATATGAAGGTTGTTAACGGCAATAACGGCCTTATCGTATGCATGCCTTCCAGAAAGATCAAGGACGGAACCTATAAGGATATAGCTCATCCTATCAATAACGAGTTCCGGGGAAAGCTGGAGCAGCTTATCCTTAAAGAATATGAGCTGGAAGTCGCCAAGGCCGGGCCCGTGCCCGAGCCTACCCAGACAGAAGGCTTCGCCGAAGGTTACTAAGCAGTAAGCGGCGGGCTTTGTTTGGAAGGGGATTTTCTCCCCTTTAGTGGGCCTTTGTGTTTATTGAGCTGGATTATCTCTTAAACCCGCAAACCATGCTGCCTGCCCCTGCTCCCTGCATATCTGCTTTGTTCCCGGGTGGTGTAACGGTAGCACAACCGCCTTTGACGCGGTCAGACATGGTTCAAATCCATGCCCGGGAGTTTTATTAAATAACAGAAGTACTCGGGTTCGCGAGCACCTGGGGGGCCGGAACGCAAAACGCGTTCGGCCACACCGTGGCCTCACTCCGTGTTCGCCCGTAGGGCTATGCAACCGGCGGGCTCTCCGGGGGTTTTGCTAACCCGGCCCACCAGGCGCCCGCTCCACTTATATGCCCGCTGCTTCTATCAAAAAAAAATCCTGGACAGTTTATATCGTGCGCTGCGCGAACGGGGCCTTGTATACCGGGATAACCAATAACCTGGCTTCACGGCTGGCCGATCATAATGCCGGGAAGGGGGCCAAATATACGGCCGCTTTCGGGCCTGTCGAGCTTGTGTGGAAGAAGAGGAAGAAGGACCGCTCGGCCGCCTCCATACTGGAAGCAGCCATCAAAAAGCTCTCCCGCAAAGAAAAAGACGCCCTTGTTAAATAACCAGATCCGTATTCCTTAGGAGCGGGCGGCAGGCGGGCGGATAAGAAAAACCTTCCGAAGGCCGAGGCCGGAGGGCGAGAGAGGCCGCGGCGTGGCCGAACGCGTTTTTCGTTCCACTCTTGCCAGGCCCCGCGAACCCGAAATAATCAGTTTCGTATCGCCCGCCTATTTTTGTAGAATTTAAGAAGTCCTATCCGTTCTGACTTTCAGTTTTCTTTCTTAATTTATGCCCAAAAACAACAATTTCGCGGCGGTAGTCCTTGCGGCCGGTCTCGGCACAAGGATGAAATCCGACCTACCCAAGGTCATGCATTATCTTGGCGACATGTCGCTGGCCGAGCGCGCCATACGCAAAGTTGCCGCGCTTAAGCCTGAAAAGATAATAGTTGTCACCGGTCATAAGGCCGCGCTGGTGGAAGCCGAGCTCTCTGAAAAACTCGGAGCCGATATCCTTGAGAAAATAGTTTTTGTCCGCCAGAAGAAGCTGACAGGCAGCGGGCGCGCGGTGCAGGAAGCGATGCCGCAGATCCGCCGGTACGCAAACGTAATGGTGCTGTGCGGAGACGCTCCTCTTTTCAGGGTGGAGACCGTAAGGAAAATGTTCGGCTTCTACTGCAAGCGCCTGCCCGGCTGCGTGGTAATGACCGCGGAGCTGACCGAGCCGGGTTCCTACGGCAGAGTGAAGCGTAACCACGCCGGCGATGTGGCCGCCATCGTTGAGGCCGCCGACGCCGACTCCTGGGAGAAGGCCATAAACGAAGTGAACTCCGGAACCTATTTCTTCAGCGTCAAAGCCCTTGAAAAGGCCGTGAGCGGGCTTAAGAAGAAAGGTTCAAAAGGGGAGTTCTACCTGACCGACGCGGTCGAGAATATAATTTCTGCCGGCGGAAGAGCCCTGGCTTTCAAGCTGGCCGACCCCACCGAGATGACCGGTATAAATTCCCGCGCGGACCTTGCTGCCGCGTACGCAATGCTCAACAGCCGTAAAGCGGCTGACCTGATGTCCGCAGGCGTTACGGTAGTGGACCCTTCCAATACCTATATAGATGAAAGCGCAGTTATAGGCCGCGACACCGTGATCTACCCCGGCGTCTTTATTAAAGGATCTACGGTAATAGGCAGCAAATGTAAAATAGGCCCTTACGGGAGCATAGAGGACTGCGTAATAGACAGCGGCGCCGAGGTGAGATTCTCCTGCGTGCTGGCCTCTAGCCGCGTGCGCGCAGGCGCTATTGTCGGCCCCTTCGCCCGGCTGCGCCCCCTGTCGGATATCGGCCCAATGGCCGAAATAGGCAATTTCGCCGAGGTTAAGAAGTCGCGCATCGGGCGCGGCTCCAAGATGCACCATCACAGTTATATCGGCGATACGGAGATGGGCGAGAAAGTTAACGTAGGCGCGGGGACCATAACCTGCAATTACGACGGAGCAGCTAAGAATAAGACAGTAATAGGGGCCGGCGCTTTTATCGGCTCTAATACTAATCTGGTGGCCCCGGTAACTATCGGGGCCGGAGCTTACACGGCCGCCGGTTCTACCATAACCGAGGACGTCCCGGGCGGAGCGCTAGCCATAGCGCGCGCACGGCAGGTGGTGAAGCTGTTTAAAAAAAGGACAAAATGACTTCCGAAATGAGAAGTAAAGGCTCATTCAAGGTTTTCAGCGGCAACGCCAACCCGGATCTGGCCAAGAAGATCTGCGACATCCTCGGCGTCCCGCTGTCGGAGACCCGGGTAAGTAAATTCGCCGACGGGGAAATAGACGCGCATATACTTGAGAACGTGCGCGGTGAAGATTGCTACGTGGTACAGCCCACGTGCCCGCCTGTTAACGATAATTTGATGGAGCTCCTTATACTCATGGATGCGCTTCGCCGCGCATCAGCCGGGCGTATAACGGCGGTTATCCCCTATTACGGCTATGCCCGCGCGGACCGCAAACCGGCCCCCCGCGTTGCTATTACGGCCAAGCTTGTGGCGAACCTTATCACGGAGGCCGGCGCTAACCGCGTGATCACGATAGACCTTCACGCCGCCCAGATCCAGGGCTTTTTCGATATCCCTCTCGATCACCTTTACGCCAGGCCCGTCATCCTGGACTATATAAAGGGCCGCAATTTCGACAATATGGTCGTAGTTTCCCCGGATGTAGGCAGCGTAGAGCGCGCGCGCTCCTTCGCCAAGCGCCTGGATATGGGCCTGGTGATCATAGACAAACGCCGGCCGCGCCCCAACGAAGCGGTGGTCTACAATATAATCGGAGACGTAAAAGGGAAAACCTGCTTCATCTTTGACGACCTTGTGGATACTGCCGGCACGCTGGCGCAGGTGGCCAATTCTATAAAGGAGCAGGGTGCGGCAAAGATAATAGCCGCCGCAACCCATGGCGTACTTTCTCGGGATGCCATAGCGAAAATAGACAGATCCCCTATAGAAGAGCTCATTTTGACGGATACAATTCCCGTAAATGCCTCAAAAAGTGCTAAAATTAAGGTAGTATCAGTGGCCGCCCTGCTTGCGGAGGCCATTAAGCGCAATCACATGGGCGAGTCCATAAGTGAACTTTTTCAGTGATTACTGTAATTTAGGTAGGAGGAACAGCAGATGCAACAGACAATGATTTCAGCAGAAACCAGGGACAAAGCCGGCGTGCGCGGCACGCTCAGCGCTTTCAGGGCCGGCGGCCGCGTTCCCGCCGTCATTTACGGTCTTGATAAAAAGCCGGTAAGCGTTACCGTCGACGCGAAAGACATCACCGTCATTCTGCGGCAGGACCCCAACGCCATCATCACCATCAAGTACGGGGGCGGAGAGGATACGGTAATAATAAAGGCCATGCAGCGCCATCCGCTTACCAACAAGCCTACCCATTTCGACTTTCACCGCATCTCGCTCACCGAGGCGATCAAGGTTAAGGTGCATGTAAAGCTCATCGGAGAGTGCACGGGTGTGAAACTTCAGGGCGGCCTGGTAGAGCACACTATGCGCGAAGTAAATATCTCCTGTCTGCCTACCGAGATCCCGCACGAGCTTGAACTGGATATCACCAATCTCGAGATCAATCATTCCCTGCGCGTGAAGGACATCAATTCCGGCAAAGCCGAACTGCTTGATGCCCCCGACCAGATTGTGGTCAGCGTGACCGCTCCCAAGGAAGAGAAGGTTGAAGAGCCCGCAGCCGACGCGGCCGCCGCAGGCGCCGAGCCTGAAGTCGTAGCCGCCAAGGGCAAGAAGGAAGAGGGCGCGGACGCCGCCAAGGATGGCGCCAAGCCCGCAGCCGCAAAGCCCGGGGACAAAAAAGCGGAAACTCCCAAGAAGTAAAGGGAGTCCGACGCGAACAGGAGCAGAAGCAGGATTTTTATCCGCGGGGATATTGCCGGCTTCTGCTCGCTGTTTTTACAAGGCCGTTACCAAGGCGGCTTGAGTTGGGGGACTGCCAGTGAAAGACATTATAACGATGGCGGCCCTGCTGGGGAACCCCGGCAGGGAATATGAAAGGACCAGGCATAATATAGGTTTTATGCTGGCGGATCTTGCCGCCGAAAGGCTGGCGCGCGGAGTAAAGTGGCGGGATTGGAAAGGCCTGGGGCTTTATCTTGAATTTGAGGCTGCCGGGCGCAGGGTTTATTTGCTCAAGCCCCAGACTTACATGAATCTTTCAGGAGCGGCGGTGCAGAGCCTTGCCGGGTTCTATAAGATACCGCCATCAGGGGTCCTTGCGGCTTACGATGACCTGGCGCTGCCTTTCGGCAAGCTGCGCATGCGTAAGGGCGGCTCAGCCGGCTCACATAACGGGATGGCTTCCGTAATTTCGTCAGTCGGACAGGAGCTGCCCCGGCTGCGCCTGGGCATAGGACCGAGGCCCGCCAATATACCGGGCAAAAATTTTGTACTGTCGGCATTTTCTAAAGAAGAGGGGGGGCGGCTTGCGGATTTCCTGGACCGGGCCTGCACGGCGTTGAAGGACGCCTTTGAGGACGGAGTGGAGAACGCTATGAACCGCTGTAATTATGACGGAGATAAACCCGTATCTTAAAATATTCTTCGGTCTGGTTTTTGTCCTGCTGGGGCTCGGCTATGTGTATAAGCCGGAAATTATAGAGCGGATTAACCGCCTTATAAAAGAGACTTTTCTCAACGATTCCTATATTGCCCTGCACCGGAAGAACTGGGGTTTCCTGCTTCTGCTTGTAGGCGGACTGTTGATCTACATGGGGGTTACAAGGGTGCTGACAGGCGGATAACTGCCCGGCTATCCGTGCCCTCTGCAGCCTGGTTGTGTCTGGGCCTTTCGGCCCTTGGCTTATTTCTGCGGGGTGGTATAATAGAGCAGGGGCAAATCTAATACAGGACAGGAATAGAAAGTTCCGGCAGCATGGGGCCGTGTAAATTTATATAAGTTCCGGTCTGAAATCAAGCGTTGGGGGGGGGACAGTATGACATGGGAAGAAATAACTAAGAAGTACGAACGGGATGTAAACGCGGAAAGACCCGGGAAAAAGCGGCCTAAACTGGGTAAAAACTGGGACAGGATAGTGAAATCCACTGATAAACTTGTATGGCTTTTCTCGGTTTCAAACGGCGTCAAGCCTCAGCAGAAGAGATAAGTATCGGCCCCGTTAGACCCGGGCTTGCTATTAGGCGGGCCCGGGTTTTATTTTTGTGCCGTATCCAGTTTTATTTCAATGTTCTTGCTTGCGAAGTTCACCCTCTCATTGCGCGTCCCTCTCAGGTCGCCCCGGCGTAAGGTCCCAAGCTGCCCGTGTGTATTAACCAGGGCTTCAAGATAAATCCTGCGGGTGAGCAGGTCCGGCATTATCAGGCTGGAGGAGGTCATTTCAAACCTGGCCGGAAAAACCGGGTTTATGATCTTCTTTACGGCTACCGGTACGCCGCCGCCGTTCCTGGCAATTACAAACAGCATACTGTTGGACCCCGGCAGGGCCTGGATCAGGCCGGGGGCTATAGTGACGGTCCCCGAGACCCTGAAGAAATATTTAAGAGCGACCGGTAAACCGAAGCGCCAGGCCAGCAACCCGGCCGTTACGAGCAGGGCCAGCCATAAAGATCTTTTAACCATATTTAATTTTACAAAAATAAACGCGCTTATCTTTATCGGGCAGTGAGCCCTGCCCCTGCCCTGAAGGTCCTCCCGCAGCTGACGGCGCTGTATATCCGGGATTCTTATGACACAATCTGTTCATAATCATTCAATATTCCTTTTATTGACTTAAGGCGGGGTGTGTATTAAACTTGATATATAGCCAGGAACGGTTAAAGGCCGGGAGATAAAATGCCGGACCGCTGAAGTTAAAGCCGCGGAATTTAGGGAAAAATATGGCAAACGAATACGGTGATCTCGAACAACTGGTAAATGATGTTACAAGCATCGATACCGCCCGCATGACACTGCGCTGGGCGCTTGAAAGGCTTAACACCATTGAAAAAGAAAAGGCCGACCTGAAAAAGAACCTCGCGCTTGCGGAAGAAACCGCAAAGCGCCTCCAGGTTAAAGAGGCCTCCCTTACCGATGCCTATTCTTCCCGCTCCAAGACCCTGGAGGAGAAGGAAGATTTTTACACCAAGCTCGAGGCTACGATGTCCCTCCTGGGGGAGGGGAAGCTGGACATCCAGCAGCTGCTCAAGAAAGAAGCCAAGCTCGACAGCCTGCGGCACAGTCTCGAGAACGAATATTCCGATAAGTTCGAGGAGCTGGACCGCAACCAGCGCTCGGTGATAGAGCGCTGGAACGCGCGGCTGCTGGAAGTGGAAAGCCAGTACGCAGGCCGCCTGGCGCAAGCCCAGACTAAATATGACGGGCTGCGGGCTGAGCTTGAGGGGGACTACCAGGGGCGCATGACCGCGCTTCAGGCGTCTTTTAAATCGCGGGAGAGGACCCTTTCCGAGAGGATCCTCGGTCTTGAGACCAGCGTCCGCCAGTCCGAAGAGAAGGTGGAGACCCGCCGCCGAGAACTGGAGGGGGAATATCTTTCCAAGAAGCGGGAGACGGAGGAGAACTACCGCAAACTCAAAAGCATGCTCGAGGCCGGCCTGGAAGACAAGATCCGGGCAATGGACTGCGATCATGCGGAGCAGGTTCGCTCTTTTGAAGCCTCCTGGCAGATAGAGCGCGCCAGGCTTCTTCAGGAGCAGCATGTGCGCGAGGCCCAGTACGCTTCCGCGCAGGACCGCATAAAAGAAATAGAGAACGCCCTGGCGGTGCAGCAGGAAGCCCACCACTCGGAGCTGCTTAAGATAATTTCAGAGAAAGAAACCGCGTTCAGGGGCCAGCTGGCGGACCTGGAAAGCGAAAAGAGCGCGAAAGAAGCGACGGTCAGAGAGCTGCAGGCCCGGCTTGAAAAAAAAGCCGCCGCCTGGGACGCCGACCGCGCGAGGCTGCAGTCCGAATTTGACGCGAGGCTGGAGTCCATGGAGGCCGGCCTGCGGGAGCATACCGTCTCGCTGGAGAGGGAATACGCCGTAAAGAAAGAAGAAATAGAGAATTTAATAGCGGTCAGCCGGGAAGAGGCCAAAAAAGAGTTCGACCTCCGCCTGTCGGCTGAGCGGAAGAAGCTGGACGCTGAAAAAGCCCGCCTGGAAACCGAAAAACAGGAGCGCGAAGAGGCCCTCGCCCTTAATTCCTCCCGGCTTAAAGAACTGGAGAATGCGCTCGCGGCTACCCGCGAAGAGCACCACAGGGACCTGATGGAGCGCATCCGCTCGGGGGAAAATTCCTTCCGCGAGAAACTGGCCGGCTTTGAGGAAGAAAAACAGGCCTATAATAAGACTATAAATGACCTTACCGGCGAGATCCGTCAAAGGGATGCTTTTGTCCTGGAGGCAAAGAGGAAAATAGCCGCCGAGTTTGAAGCCAAGGCCGCTGTTTACGAGCAGAGACTGGCCCGCACAGAGGCCCTGTTCGAGGAAAGGCGCCTGGCTTACGAGGAAAGGATCGGCGCGCTGTCCGTTAAACTTGAGGAGGCCGCAAGGGCCTCTGCGGCCGAGAAAGAGAGATTCAGGAACGAGATCTCCAGGCTTTCCGACGAGGCCGGAGAGATAGCGGAGAAGCGCGCGGCCGGGATCCGCGCGGATTACGAGGCGCGGAAAGCGGCCCTGGATTCCGATTTTTCGGCTAAAATGCAGGCTGTGCATTCCGAAGCCTCCGCGCAGATAGAGTTTGAAAGGAAAAACTGGAATGCCGAGCGGTCCCGGTTCGAAAATGCGCTGGTGGAGGTTTCAGAAAATCTGAAAGGCTCCCAGGAGGAGATAGAGCGGCTGAACGCCAGGTTGCGCGAGGGAGTAGCTGATAATGCGCAGAAAGAGGCGCAGTTTACCCGCGAACTTGCGGAGTCCAGGGTTACTTATGAGAAGGAACTTTCCAGCCGCGTTAAGGAATTAGCTTCCGCGCAGTCAGCGGACCTGCTGGAGGCGGTGGAGGTCCTGAAGGCGAATGAAGCCGACCTTACAGCCGCCCTTGAAGATAAAGAAAATGTTATAAAAACTTTAAAGGCAGAGGCTATACAGGAAAAGCGCGACTGCGAACTGCGGATTATAGCCTCCGTTTCCGGGGCGGTCGCCCTGCGCCGCGAGGAACTTGAGAAGGCCTATGCGCGCAATCAGGCCGCCCTGGAGGAAGACTACCGGGCCCGCCGCGCCGCGCTGGCCGGTGAGTGCTCGCTGGACAGCGGCCGTCTGGCGGAGGAAAACTCGGCGCTCAGAGCTTCCCTGGAGAAAGCCCAGGCTTCAGCCGCTGAAACAAGCAGCAAAGCCGCCGCGCTGGCCGAGAAACTGCTGCAGGCCGAGAAGGATTTTCATGACGAGAAGCTCAGGCTCCAGAAGGCCCAGTTGGAGGAATTCGACTCCGGTGTCGCCGAAGCCGTAAACGTCGCGGTGGAAAATATCGAGACCAAACTGCGCCACGCCCAGGAGGAACTTGCCAAGGTGAAAAAAGAAAGCCTGGAAGAAATGGACATCCTTAACGAGGGTTTTGCCGGAGAGAAAGACAGGCTGCTTGAGGAAATAGAGCGCCGCGACCAGTATATAGAGGCGGCGGACGCGAAGCTGCAGGACCTGGAGCACGGGATGATGAAGTACCGCCAGACCGCCTCAGGCGAGCTGATCAGGAATATCTCCGAGCAGGACGCCCGGTTCCGCGAGCTGGCTGCCGATGAAAAAGAGCGCAGCGCCGCCCGCGTCAAGCAGCTGGAGGACCTGCTGGCGGCCAAGGAAAAACTCCTGGCCGACAGCGACAAGTTCTACAGGCAGAAGCAGCTTGATCTGGACGCCCTGCACGCCGAACTTAACATGCGCGTAAACAGTTCTAACGAGGACATCTTCGCGCAGAAGCGTTCACTCGGCGAAAAGGAAAAGGCGCTTAACGAATTAAAACTTAAGCTTGAAAAAGAATACGCGGCTAAATCCTCCGAGCTTGAGCCGCTGAAAATGGAGCTTACCCGCGCTATCATGGATTATAAAGGAGGGAAATAGGCGGGCAGCACTAAGAAAAACCCGAGGGGGAACTGAAACAGAACAGGATCTTAATATGGAAAAAGAACGAGCTATTCAATGCGTTCCGGCGGAGCTGATCGAAAGGCTGAGCGCGCTCGGCGCAAAACTCTGGGACGAGAAAAACCCCGCTTCGGTGCACCTTAACGCCATCCTGGAGGAGTTCGAGCATGATATGAGGACCCTGGGCCAGATGATAAAACAGTATGAAGCCGACTATCTCGGGCGACTGGCTGTAAGCGAGAGAGGCTATGCGGAAAAGGAAAACCAGTTTAAAAAAGAAATAAAAGAGCTCGAAGCCAGGCTGAATTCCGTGGAAGCCTCCAGGGGAGAGGCGCTCCGGCGTATCGAAGAATTGAAATCGGCCCATAATAAGCGCGAGGAACTGCTTACTGAGCTTAAGATAAAGACTTCGGAGGATGAAGTTTCCCTCAACGGCAAGTACGCGGCCAGGATGCAGGAGCTTTACGATAAGGTCAGCAAAAAAGAGATGGAGATGCTGAACCGCTGGGAAGAGAAGAACAAATCCGTAGAATCCAGGACGCAGGCGCTTGAGGGTGATTATGCCGCCAAGTTCAAGCAGCTGAAATTGCGCGAAAAGGCCCTTGAAGAGGATTTTAACTCCCGGAAGGCCGAGCTTATTAAAACTTTCGACCGGATACGCGCCGGCCTGGAAGCCAAGGAAAAAGAGCTGGCAGGGCGTGAGGAAGCGAAGCCGCAAAAAGGCGGGGCCTTATGAGCGGGACTAAGGACCTTAGGGACCTCCTGGACAGGCTTAAAGGCGAAGTAGGGCCTCTGCCGCAGGCGCAGCCCGAAAAGGAGCGGAGCGAAGCTCCGCAATTCAGGGAGCTGCCGCCGCGGGGCAGGCAGAACGAGCCGCAGCCGGAGGGTTCCATCCAGGCCAGATTTATCAGGCCTTACCGGGCGCCTGAGCGGTCGGCGTCACTGATAGTTCCTCATAACCAGGCCTGGAGCGAGAACAAGGAGAGCATACTTTTTGGAATGCTGGCATCTCTGATAGCCGCGCTGGGCGGTATCCTGGCCGGTTTTGAATACCTGGTTCTTATAGGAGCCGTATTCTTTTCCTTTTTTTCCCTGGTCATGCTGCTGGTTCTTTCCAGGATGCTGGTCGGTGTCGGGCACCATAGTGAAGAAGCCAGCGGGGTGTCCGACCGGATAGACGCGCTTTCCAGGAAAGTGGAGATGTTGAGCTCAAGGGCAGCCTCTTCAATGGTAGGTTCGGCTTCCGCCGGCGCCCCGGACAGGGAACTGGAGCATAAAGTGGAGGAGCTCCGGGTTCTTGTGAAAACCCTGGCTAAGGCCGTAGACGCTGATAAATAAGTTAAAATGCGGGTATAAATATATATAATTAGTCTATGAAGATCATATCCGGCGCACTATCGTTTCTTATCTTTTTCGGTGTCATTCCCGCTTTCAGCCTTGACCTGAGTTCCCTTGGGAAAGAATATTTCATAGAAGCGGGAGATGTTATAAGCATAAATGTCTTCCCCGCCGAGGAGTTCTCAAAAGAAGTCACGGTACAGCCGGACGGGAACATAGAGATCCCCCTGCTGGGTTCATTGAAGGCGCAGGGGATGAAGCCCGAAGATCTGCAGAGAATACTTACGAGTAAATTTTCCAAGTATGTTTCCAATCCCTCCATCACGATAAATGTCCGCAAGTTCTCTTCCAACAGGGTGGCTGTCATAGGTGAAATTAGGATGCCCGGCTATTACGACTACCGGGAGGGAATGCGTCTGCTGGACCTGGTGGCCCAGGCCGGCGGACCCCAGGATTACGCCCGCAGAAAGAAAGTGCGCATTTTCAGGCGCATAAAGGAAGCGGACGAGAAAGTTAGCGAAAAGGTGATAAAGGCCGACCTCGAGGCAGTGTTCTCAGGGAAAATGGATAAAAACATACTCCTGACTACCGGCGACATAGTTTATATCCCGCGCAAACCTTATTCCACGGCGGCAAAGTGGGTAACCGACAATTTCATTCCCTGGGCTACTCTGTTTACGTTCGTGATCACTGCCAGCATAGTAGCGAGGAAGAACTAAAACAATGAACGCGGAACTTACCCTTTACGATTACTGGCGCATAGTAAACCGCCGTAAATGGATAGCCCTGCTTATCTTTGCCGTGACAGTTTTTTCCACGCTTTTCTACACGCATCTTCAGCCCACCGTATACCGCAGCCAGGCGCTGATAAAAATAAAGCCGCCCGCCTCTTATTCCAGGATCGCCGGTTCCGCCGCTGATGACTTTGATCCCTGGAGCGCGGTGGCCACGGAACTAAAAGTCATAACATCATCTCAAATTTCAGAACGAGCGGCCGCCAAACTAGGTCTTCCTTCTGGTTCCGGCTCCGCGGCTGAAATCGCCGGCTCTTATAGCGTTGAGCGCCTTACAGAATCCAACCTGATAGCTATTTCGGCTTTTAATGCAGACCCGGTAAAGGCTGCAGATATCGTATCCGCGGTAATAGACGCCTACCGGGATTTCGACCTGGAGCAGAAGAGCAGGCAGGCCAGGAAGACCCTGGCGGATATTGCCGCCCGCAAGTCCGAGGTTGGTGACAATTTACGCACCCTCGAGCGACAAAAGCAGTACTTCATAGAGCAGAATCCCAAGACAGGGCTCGGAGCCGCGCTGGCCAATCAGCTGGCCGACCTGGAGATAAAGAAGAGGGAGCTGCTGGATAAATATACACCTAACCACCCTGAAATGCTCACCCTAAACCGGCGCATAGACGTGGTGGAGAGCAAGCTGGAGGAAATCCCGGCGCAGGAGGTAGCACTGTCCCGTATCAGCCGGGAACTGCGCATGCAGGAGGACCTCTATACTACCCTCAATAAACAGCATGAAGAGGCCAAGTTGGGTGTCTCCTCGATGGTTTCTTTTGTAAGCGTGGTGAACCGCCCGATGCCGGAGCGAAGCCCTATTTCCCCTAACCGCAGGCTTAATTTGATGGTGGGCACAATACTGGGGATATTTATAGCGGTTGTAGTGGTCTTTCTGCTGGAGAACCTGGACGTTTCTATTTCAACCATAGAGGATATTGAAAGTTTTATGAAGCTGCCGGTGCTTGGCATTATCCCCAATATTCTCAGCGAAAAGAGGATGGACAATTGGCTGACGAATGTTTTTAAAAAAGAGCGCTATACGGTGGACGCTTTCAGAAGCGTGCTTATAGTAAATACCAGGTTCGCTTCCGGTGTGATTGAGTCTTACCATACGATGCGGACCAATATCATGTCTAACCTGAAGACTAAGGAGAGCATATCTTTGGTTATCAGCTCGGCCGGCGCGGCGGAGGGCAAGACCCTTACCGCCGTCAACTATGCCCTGGCCAGCGCTCACTCGGGGCTTAAGACCCTGCTGATAGACGCGGACCTCCGGCGCCCCGCAATAAACGAGATCTTCGGGACCCGCAAGAGCCCCGGGCTCAGTGACATCCTGTCAGGCAAGACGGATTGGCGGGAAGCCGCTCTTGAGAGCGCCGATTTTATAATGGGCGGCCTGGATTTTGACCAGCTTATGCGTTTCCCGGGGATAGAAAACCTAATGGTTATCAACTGCGGAACCCAGCCGGATAATGTAGTAGACGTGCTCGATTCCGCTAACTGGGTTGACCTGATGGAAGACCTGAAGAGCGAGTTCGATATGATAATTTTCGACGCGCCCCCAGTGCTGCTTTTCGTGGACGCTGTGATGCTGGCCAAGCACGCCGCTGACGGCGTGGTCCTGGTCTATAAAGCCGGCAAGATAGCCCGCGGCGGCCTCAAACGCGCCGGCGACCAGATAACCAACGCGAACGCCCACATGCTGGGCGTGGTGCTTAACGGCGTACGCGCCTCGGAAATGGGCCCCCAGTACGGCTACTATTCCTACGATTACAAGAACTACGCCAAGCGGTAAGTCCCCATGCCGATAATCTTAGTCATCATAGCCCTTGCCGCCGCGGGGTGGCTGGGCTTTATGGCCGCGGCCGGGGCGCAATATTCACTTATAATGCTGATTGGCACCGCCATGGTGGCCCTGTTCGCTTTTTTTTCACCGAAGCTGAGCCTTGTCCTTCTTGTTTTTTCCATGCTCCTGTCGCCGGAAATAAATCTCGCCGGCCTGGCGGGCAGCGGCCGTAACATAGTGGTGCGGCATGACGACATATTGCTGCTGATAATTTTCTTT
>MNUR01000075.1:26968-30023 GCA_001871115.1 Elusimicrobia bacterium CG1_02_56_21
TGGTTTTCCGTTCCCCGGTCCAGAACCCGATCCTGCTGTACACGGCGGTTTGTATCCTTTCCACGGCTTTCGGCGTGATGGGCGGAAGGATAAGATGGGAGTTCGCGCTTTTCTACGTTTTGAAATATGTCGAATACTTTCTCCTGTATTTCATGGCTTTTAATATCATCGAAAGCAAGGATGACGTGCGCCGTTATCTGAAAGCCGGGGCTATAGTCGCCGCCATCGTGACCGTTTACGCCGTCTGGTATTATTTCAACGCGGGTCCCGGCGCCAGGGCCTCCACGCCGTTCGAGGCCCCCTTGGGCAGGCCCAGCGAGTCGGAGCCGGCTTCGCTGGGCGGGTATTACCTGATCGTGTTCGGCCTACTCTTCGGGGTCATATCCGAAATGCCTTTCAAAAATTTCGCATGGTCCTTTGCGGCCATGGCCGCCATGCTCCCGGCCTTCATCCTCACGCTTTCGAGGTCCTCCTATATAGGCCTGGCTTTTTCCGGCGCGGCAGCGATCTTCCTTTCCGGACAAAGACGGCTTTTCCTGATAATCGTGGCCGGGCTCGGGGTGCTTACGGTTTCGCTTTCGCCTTTTCTTTCCGAACGCCTCAAGGGGCGCGTGGCTGAAACATATACCGGCCCCCAGGCGGCGACGGTTTACAGCACCCCGGTCGGAGAGATAAGGCTGGAAGAGTCCGCCGCGCAGCGGGTGCGGTCCTGGCAAAGGAGCGTGTTTTTCTGGCTGCCAAAGAATATCCTGATCGGGAACGGCGTAACCGGGGTCGGCCTTTCGGACGCGCAGCTGCCGCTGGTGATCGCGGAAACGGGGGTAATAGGAACTGTCTTCTGGCTGTGGATGATAGCCGTGTGCTTTAAGTCCGCCTGGCGCCTTTACCGCGCAAGCGCGGACCCGTTCGTGCGCTGCATCTCTTTCGGCTACATAATAGGGCTCATAGGTCTGCTCTGGCAATCCACCGGGGTCAACACTTTTATCATAGTCCGCATCATGGAGCCCTTCTGGTTCCTTACCGCAATCGTAATGAAACTGTCGCAGCTTGAGGGAGAAGGTGAAAAAATTACCTGAATTCCCGGGGCGCGGCGGCGACACGGCCTGGCTGGCGGCCGCAGTTCTTTTCGCTTTGGCGCTGCGCGCGTTTTTCTTCAGCGCGCTGACCGGATACGATGAATTTGCCTACGCGAGGATAGCCGGCGACATAGCGGACGGGACGTTCAGGTTCCGGGATGTTTCCGGTTATTACGGTTTCCGTTACTTTGTTACTTTTCCGGCCGCACTGGCCCATAAATTAGTTGGCCAGACTCCCTATTCAGCGGCCGCCTGGCCGCTTCTCTGCTCGCTCGGAAATACGGCGCTTGCTTACTTTCTGGGAAAAGAGCTCTTCGGCCCCAGGGCCGGCACACTCGCCGCTTTTTTCCAGGCCTTCCTCCCGATAAGCGTAATATTCGGCACAATGCTCTACCCGGATGAAATACTTGTTTTCTGGACCGGTCTTTCCTCCCTGTTCTTCCTCAAAGGTTCGAGAATACCGGGCAGATGGGGCGGAGCGGTTTTCTTCGCTCTTTCCGGACTGTGCGTGGGACTTGGCTGGCACACGAGGCTTAATTCCGCCGTTATGCTCCTGGTTTATGCCGTCTGGATACTCCGCAGCGGCCCGCGTCCCGCGCATTTCGCGCTGGCCGGCGGGTTCCTGTCGCTGCTTATCCCCGACTGGGCCGCCGGGGCGGCTCTGGCCGGGGACCCGCTGTTCAGCCTGAAGTCACAACTGGCTAAACTTTCCGCGGACTTCAATATTGCTCCCCGCGGACACCTGATCTATTTGCGCGGGTTGCTGGGGATAGACCTGTACGGGTTGGCGTTATTCGGTTTTTATTTCTATTTCTTCGCCGCGGCCGCGTTCACCGCGGCGCGCAGAAAAGAATTCGGACGGCTATGGCTGCCCTTAACCTGGTTCGCGATAGTCCTGGCTTATCTTGAATTCGGCCCGTCCTCGCTATCCCCTTACCAGCCGGTGCATAAGGAACTGAGGTTCCTTTCCATGGCCTTCTTCCCGGTAATCCTCACGGCGGCGTATTTCGTATCGGGGTTAGAAGCCGCGCGCTCCAGGGCTATGGCCGCCGCCTTCCTGCTTCTGACCTCGGCCGGCGCTTCCTGGAAGATGAGCGTGTACAGGGCGGATGAGGCCGCTCCTTTCAGGCTGGCGGCGGCGTATTTGAAGGACCGGTCCCCGTCGGCGGTTTACGCGGACGGGGCCCTGGGGAATTCCCTCGGGTATTATCTGCGGGACAGGCATAAAGAGCCCTATTACCGCGGGGCAGCCGCGGGGGAAGGTTTCATCAGGCCGCTGGCCGCCGCGCTTTCCGCGCCCCCCGGTTCCTGCATAGCGTCGGAAGTCCCCGAGGGGAGCCCGGTGGGCGATAGCGGCCGGCCGTCGCCCGCCCCGCTCAGTCTGGAAAAGGGGCCTGGTGAACTGTTCGTGGTTCCGGGCGGTGCGCGGATATACTGCTTTAAACAGGCGATCTGACCTTATGGCCGACTACGACGAAAGAACCCCTGACTGCGAAACCAACACCCATTACAAGGTGATGCTTTCAGGATATAAATGGGCGTTTTCGATGATCCCCGGCGCCGCTGGAAAACATATATTGGATTGCGCCTGCGGCCGCGGCTACGGAAGCTTTTACCTGGCCTCCGGCTCGCGTAAAGTGGACGGGGTGGATATCTCGCCGGAGACCGTCGCTCACTGCCGAAGCAGGTATAAGCGGGAAAACCTGGGTTTCGAAGTGATGGACGCGTCCTCGCTGCGCTTCGCGGACCGGACTTTCGACGCGGTGGTGTCGCAGGATACGATAGAGCATGTGGAGGATGACGCGAAATTCCTCTCCGAAATCGGCCGCGTCCTCAAAGACGACGGCGTCTTTATCGTCTTCACCCCTCACAGCCCCGTCCATACCGTGAAACCAGCCAATATCTATCATCTCAGGGAGTACAGCGCGGACTCCTTCCGGGCGCTGGCCGGCCGCTATTTCGGCGAGGTGGAATACTAC
>MNUR01000128.1 GCA_001871115.1 Elusimicrobia bacterium CG1_02_56_21
GCCCGCATATACTGCTTGTCCAGGTCCTTAACGGTCTTCCAGTCCAGTCTCGTCTCCGTCGCCACGGACTTTATCGACGATTCCCGGCACCTCCGACCTATAAAAAAACGAAACGCTTAGTGAAGCCGGGGTTGTCGGATAACCAGTCCAGTTTTCCTGCCGGACCTTGCCGCATTTAACGCATTTTACCCGGCGGATCTCAACTTTAAGGTAAACGCGCATATCACCGCAGGGCAGGTCCCGCACTCGGCGCACCTTGCGGTCGTAGACGGCATAATTTACAGCGCCGCAACCGCCGCAGACCATCTTTGTGCCGGTGCGTTTTAGCGTAACCGTGCGCGCTTTCTGGTCGCCAAAGATGCCGTGCACCGTGGCCGCAGGCCTGAATCCAGGGAAGCGATACGTGTCTTCTAACTTGAGCTTTTTGCGCATCCCAAGATTATGCCAGATTTTCAAAGAGCTAAAACTACCACATCTACACCGAGAAATACTGCGCTACGCGCTATGATTTACCCACTCGAAACGGAGAAGACCCTTTTTTCATAAGGGCTTCACTTTGGATTTAGTTGGTTGTATCTTTTTTCTCGAGGGCGTTGCTGGTGAGATTTGCCCTTTCTTTTTGTAGTTGAGTGTCGATTGATCTGGCAATAGAAGAGACCACATTTGCCATGTCGGAGCCTTGTGATGCTTTATAGTTTGTGCCCAGTAAAACTTCACCGGTTTCAACGTCGATTAATTTGAGTATGCAGGAATCAATCCGTTTTCCGTCGTATTTGGCTAAAAACATAAAAATACCATCAAGATTGGCTATTTCTCCAAGTGCATCATAGTTTGACTTTTCTAGAACTCCGGAAAGGGAAAGCTTTTGTTCCTCCAAAGCCGCTTCGATACGATTTCGCTCTATTACGCGGAAGTTCAGTCTCAGCAGTTCTATGGAAAGCATATCTGAAAATGCGAGGCTTTCTGGCGTTTTTAAACTGGAGACAACTGCAACCTTGAAATTGCCGAGTTCTCCGGGAGTCTTCCCTGAAGATAGATTGGTCACGACATTGGTGCTGGCGCATCCGGAAAGAAGTACGCTAAATATTAATGGAACGATATAAATTGTTTTCATTAGATTATTGGCATTAAAATAACGTTTCGACTTGTGCTTTAAGTATACTTAAATTTCTTCTTGTTATTTCTACCTAATGGCGACCTAATGGCGACAGATTCCTCAATAGTATCCTGGCGGAGAGCGCAAGGGCGGATGAGAGTATGCCTTCGCAGGGGCCTCGCGAGTGCGAGGCTTGCGTAGCGCCAAGCACGAGTGACAGAGCGAGGCCATGGTGGCCGCTCAATGCAGCACGGCCATAGGCCAGTGGCCGAGCGTACCCAGAGAAGACATCCCCCGCCTGCCCCTTTTGGTAAGCAACTTATTCAATATTATAAATCAAAACCGCCGGATTGCTAAGTAGTAAACATAAGGCCCTTTATCGCTAATTCCCCCCCTGCCGTCGTATTTATCTGCCTGAAAATTCGCCGAGAACCACTTCCTCCGTTCATTTTACCTATAATACCAAAAGTCGGGGCGTTTGCCTTAAATTTAAAAACGCTCCGCGCGCCCGGGAGCGCCGGGCGTGGTGAAGCGGAAAATTCTTTGATCTGATCCTCAGCCGGGAATAGGTCTATGCCTTCGTATAAGTCCACCAGCGGGTCCAACCGGCAATCATCTTCCGGCTGGCTGCATTCTTTCGGGGCGGGCTTGAACTTCGGAAATTCCGAGGCAGCCCCACTGCGTTAAGAGCCGCGCAAGTTCCTTGTCTTTAAGAATAACGGCAACAGGCTTCATTTCTAGTTTGCGTTTGCGGCAGATAAGCGGGAAGAACTCGAAAACACGGGCCAGGCAGGCCGCCCAGGAGCTGGCTTTCTTTTCCCTTCTCAATGCGCTTTAGGTGTTATTTGTTTGTTTTATCTAATGCCTTCGCGCCCGCCAGGATCACAAACACACTGAACGCACCGAGGTACATCTTGGTCTCATTTGACAAGCCCGGCAGCTGATTTATACCATACCCTAGAGCCACACCGAAAATAATCCCTATCAATTGTTTGCGTGTTTCGGTTTTCATATATAGTCCAAGGTTATTTCCGGGGCCGGGTTTATACAACTATAGTAAATTTGTGACGCTGCTTCCGAGGCGGAAGAAACTCCGTCCCCTACGGCACCCCGGCAATTATCATTAGACATGCAGGTGGCGACAAATGTGCCCCGGCGATAATCGGAAGTATCTTCTCATTCCCGTTAGGAGACACTATGGCTGCAGGCGAACCTGAGAAGGGCGTGACGGGTTGGGAAAGACTAATTTAGAATGTAAAGCGTGATCAGCGCTTGGAAAAGCGAATGTTTTTTACTCTGCCGGCTACCAGGGAAAAAGAGCCGGCTTTGAAACGGAGGGTGATGTACGGGCCAGCTTTGAAGAGGTCTTTCTTCAGAGGGACCAAGGTTTCTTCTGGGGCGCCTTTGCGGTTGAGCTTAAGGGTCTTTCCTTTCGCGGTTATTCCGTATGAAGTGTTCAATTCATCACAGTAATAATTTCCCGCCAGGCGCCGGGACCGTGCGGCTGTGATATTGTAAGTCGGCAGCCAGCTATAGACGGCTTTTTGCCCTCCCCTGGGCGAGTAAGTGAACTTTGCTTCCCCTTCTAAATCCAGTTGGACGGCGCCGTTCTTTTCGCGCAGGCTTACGGCTGACACCCTGTTCAGCTGATGGGTATTGCCGGAAAGCTCCAGTTTATACCCGCCTTTATTCGAAAGAACCGCCGTGACTCCGGTTTTCGGGTTAAGATAGATCCCGGTCTTGCATTTTATTTTACCCGTGCTTGCCCTGCCAGGGCCGTATGCCGCCTGTGTCTTCGGCTGGGTGAATTCCTCAGTAAGATAGAGGTCAGCGACGCCTCTTGCCAGCGAGATTGCGTTCATGGCTTCGGTATTGGAAAGGCAGATCACGGAAAACTTCTGTTCGGGAAAGCGGACCAGCTCGCAGCGGTAGCCGAGCCAGGACCCGCCGTGGTGCACTGTTTTAAGACCCCTGTACGGTTCCGTAAACAGGCCGAAGGCGTAATTCAATTCTTTGCCGCTGTTCAGCCTTCCCGGCGTAGTCAGCTCTTCTATTAACTTCCCCCCAAAGCCGCCCAGGCAGTTGGCGTAAAAATTACGGTCCCAGAGAAGCAGATCGTTGAGCGTGGTGTTCAAGCCGCCGTCGCCGACCACGTCGAAGATAGAGATGCTGATCCTGGGCCCGTCTTTGCCGGCCGCGTAGCCGGCGGCGCGGTTCTTCACTATCTCGGTGAAGTCATCGTGGAAATGGGTGCTGCTCATGCCGAGCGGGGCGAAGAGCTGCTGGTGGGCGAATTGCCTGAGCGTCAGCCCGGAAACACGCTTCACTATCTCGCCAAGGAGCAAATAGCCGGAATTGCTGTACAAGTAAGCGCTGCCTGGCCGGAAATTAAGCCGCTTCTGCCTGGCGATAAGACCCGTTATTTCCTCGTCGGAATACTCGTTCTCGTAGCGCAGTCCCGCCAGGTCCATAAGGGTCAGGTAATCGCGCACCCCGCTGGTATGGTGTATGAGGTGGCGTATAGTAACGGGATACCGGTACTTAGGCATTTCGACAAGGTGCTTATGTATTTCATCGTCCAGGTTCAGTTTTTTGCGCCTGGCGAGGATAGCGACGCAGGCCGCGACGAATTGCTTTGAGGTGGAGGCCACGTCGAAGACTGAATCCGGAGTGATGGGGACCGAGTGCTCCAGGTTGGCCATGCCGTACCCGCGGGCATACAGAAATTTCCCGTAACGGATAATGCCCAGAGCGCAGCCGGGAGAATTTTTCTTATCCCAGGCGGCGAACAACCGGTCAACTTTTTTCTGGAGATAGCTCATAATTAGCTTTATTCTAGCTCTTCACACCCTGGCTGGCAATATGGTCTGTAAAGAGCCTTCTGCGCGGGGTTTGGCGTCAAGGCCCGCACAAGCAACCGCGGCCTTGCGAAAAACCGGGAATATTCCCATACGAGAAGATTCTTTTCAAATGAAAATTTATTTGCGCCTTTTCAGGATCATGGCTCCAATAAAAATCCGCTAATACCGGGGTTTCTCAGGTCTGGCACAATAATTGCGCTGTAGCGGGCGTAAGAGGAACAAAATGCCAGGCCCGGGATCGGATAGGTCCAAAGGCCTTTTCGCAAACCCAGCGCATAATGTGGCGCGTCAAGAACGAGAACAAAAGCGCATCACTTTCCACCCTGTCGAATTCGAAGGCACGAAGTGGATCTTCAAAGTAGCCATAGTCGGTAATCTCTACCACCGGCCGGCGCGCAGCGTACCGGCGAGACAAAGCACCGCTGCCGCAGCCAAGCCATAGCGCAGACGCAAACCCAGGTTATTTACGGACATGTTTCCCCCGTAACCCGACCGACTCTTTTCCGGAGCCATACGGTAATGCGCCTATATGCGCACTGCGTGCTCGTTTTTTCATTCAAGCGCTCCGGTATTAACGCTGATCTTCTTTCCGCGGCTCGCCAGTAAAGCCCATGTTGACGCCATAGGCGCGCATGCACCCTTCCCTGACGGCCAGTAGCGTCACTATGCTGCCCGGCAAACCGAAGATAAGGGCGGTACTCCGCCAGAGCGGACTGGAATTGTTCTGCGCGCGCATTCCCGCGCAACTTATATTACCCATCACCCATATACCCGAAACACCAATATTTCCAATATCAACAATCCTCCGGCCGCCTGAAGTATCCCGCAAAAAACACAAAGCAATTTTTATGACGGACCCGCTTTACCGGCGGCCAGCCAGACGGTGTGCCCGCCGCAGGCCGGATCCTCCGCCTTATGCAGCAGTACTTCCAAACCCTGCCCCGCCAGCAGCTTCCGGTATTCGGTCGGCGACAGGCTGCAATAGCCGAAAGACTCGCCGTACATCTCACCGCCGGCGCCGCCCTCGTCCGGACCGCTGGTGAACAGCAGCAGCCCGCCGGGCTTCAGGTGAGCGCCGAAAACCGGGAAGATGGCGCGCTGCTCGTCCATCGAAAGATGAAAGAAACTGTCCCAGGCCAGCACCGCGTCGAAACGGCGCCCCAGCGCCAGGCCGCGCATATCGCCCACCAGCCACTCCATCGCCGGAAAACGCTCCCGGCACATGGCTATCATGGCCGGCGCTCCGTCCACGCCGGTAATTTTAAAACCCTTGCGTATGAAGTAACCCGCCAGCGGCTCGCCCGCGCCGCAGCCCAGGTCCAGAACGCTGCCGCCCCCCGGCAGCCGCGCCGTCATGGCCTCCAGGTATTGGCGCTCCATCAGCCCGCGCCCGCGCCCGGCGTCGAACCGCCCCGCTATCCTGTCGTATTTCCCGCAGACATCGTCAGCCATGTTAAGTGATTTTATAAAAAAAGATTGCCGTTTAAAGTTCAGCACCGAGGAAGGAGGCCAGGCGCGCGGTTTCTGCCTCGAGCTCGCGCCTGAAGGCCGCGCCGGCGCGCGTATCGGGTGCCTGCACAAAGCCCAGCCGGTCCAGCGCCTCCTGCAGCGTGCCCGCCCAACAGAGCGCGCGCGTTGCCGACCGCAGGCTTCGCAGATCCTTCATATCGGAATTTACCAAAACGAAACCGCCGGGGGTTCTTCACGGCGGTTCCACGCAGGTCAAAAGTAAAGACCTGACCCCAATACGGACTATTTCCAGGCAGCCCCACTGCGTTAAGAGCCGCGCAAGTTCCTTGTAGTTAAGAATAGCGGCAACAGGCTTCATTTCTAGTTTGCGTTTGCGGCAGATAAGCGGGAAGAACTCGAAAACACGGGCCAGGCAGGCCGCCCAGGAGCTGACTGCTCACCGCGCTGCGTGTCCTCAAAGCTGATTCACCGTTCATAACGTCTATTCCTCGCTCCCTCATAGTTCGTCCTCTTTTTTTTCCTTGATCAGAACGGAGGCCAGCACCGAGAGCGCCAGGATGCCAAGCACGATCCCGAGCGAAACGCCCGTATGTATTTTATAGACGCCCATCAGGAGCATCTTCACGCCTACGTAGCAAAGGATGACCGAAAGGCCGGTTTTCAGGTACCGGAACATGCCCATGACGCCGGCCAGCAGGAAGTAAAGCGCCCGCAGGCCCAGGATGGCGAACACATTGGAAGTGTAAACTATAAAAGTATTGGTGGTTATGGATAATACTGCGGGAATTGAATCCACCGCGAAAACCAGGTCCGAGGCCTCCACCACTATAAGCGCCGCGAAAAGCGGCGTAGCGCGCCAAACGCCCCCTTTCTTTACAAAGAAGTTCTCGCCGGAGTTCTCTTTGGTGAACGGCAGGAACCTCCTGAACAGGCGAAGCAGCGCGTTCTCCTCCGGCTCTATCTTCTGCTCCCCGGTCATGCCCATTTTGATCCCGGTATAAACGAGGAAAGCCCCGAAGATATAAATGATCCAGTGGAAGGCGTTAATGAGCTGCACCCCCGCCAGTATCAGGACAAAGCGCATTACGAGCGCGCCGAGAATGCCCCAGTGGAGTATCCGCGGCTGGTACTTGGGCGCAACTCCGAAATGCGCAAAGATCATGATAAAAACGAACAGGTTATCGACCGAGAGGCTTTTCTCGATAATATAGGCCGTCAGGAATTCCAGGGCCTTCTGTTTGCCCATGAACTGATAAATACCCAGATTAAAAAGAAGGGCCAGGCCGATCCAGACCACGCTCCAGACAGCCGCTTCGCGGAAAGTAACAACGTGCGCGTGGCGGTTGATGACTTTAAGGTCAAGGAACAACAGGCCCGCGACGACCACGTTGAATACGATCCACAGAATGGCTTCGTTACTCACAGGTTCCTCCTTATCAGGGTTACAGGCCGGGAAATTCAATAAGCAGCCTGACCGTTATTACATCCGCGTAAGCGCCGCTATCCTGGCCTCTATGGGCGGATGGGTGGAAAGCAGCGCCATAAATCCTCCCGGCGGCCTGAAATTTTAAAGGTGGCCAGGGAGGTGATTATCAGGGGCGGCCAATTCCGCCGTACGCTTGGGCGCCTTGAGCGAGATCTCCAGCACCAGCACCGTGACCATATTCACCATGCGCCGGGACTCCTCCCTGAACCGCTGGCTCACAATAAACCCCGCCATGCGCGAGGAACATAAAGAAAGCGTTTATTATCCCCTGCACCAGCGTCATCGTCACCATAGCTAAGCAGTAAACATAAGGCCCTTTATCGCCGGTTTTCCCCCCGCCGCTGTCTTTATCCGCCTGAAAATTCTCCGGGAACCGCTTCCTCCGTTCATCTAATCTATAATACCAAAAGTCGGGGAGTTTGCCTGAAATTAAAAAACGCTTCACCGCGCCCGCGTACAAACCCCGCGGGTAAGGCTCAACTTCCAGCCCGGGTGCTCCGGCTGCTGACTTTTGAGAACTACGACCACCTCTACACCACCGCCACCCTGCTCCCTTTCCACGAAAAGCAGGCGTGCTGGCGGGAAGGATAAACGCGGTGGTCCCGATGCTAGGGCGCGCGAAATGAACGTCTGTTTGACAGGAGGCAACTGCAATGATGTTTAAACCAAGCAAGGACGAAGCGGCGTATTTTGCGAGGATCGAGTTTCAAAAAAGGCCAGGCAGGAGAGCGGAATAATAGGGCGCTGTCCCTATTTATTCCTATCCGAAGCCGCGCCCAATAATTGGGGAAACTAGGGACAGCGCCCTATTTCCCTATCGGGAAATATGCTTTTTTAGCCTGAATCCCACCTGCGCCATGGATATCAACGCGCCGGGCAGGGCCGCCGTGTAAGAGGCTGCCGCCCCGGCCGCGCCCGGAGCGTCGTCCGCCAGCGCCAGGGCCGTGTCCAAGGGGGAAAGCAGAATGAACTTAAGCACCAGTACCAGGCAAATAGCGTTCTCACACAGCGCGGCCAGGTCCGCATAACGCAACCTGTACCACAGCGCGGCCCCTATTCCCCCTTCCACAGCATAAAAACCCACGGTCCCGGCCAGCCCGCCCCCCACTACCGCACCAGCCCGGAAATTCGGCCAGACAAAAAACTCCAGCGCCAGCCACACAGGCGCCAAATAATAAAACCAGTCCAGCAGTTCTATCTTTCGGTGTTCCATTTCCTCTATTCTACCAAAACAAAACCGCCGGGCTTCCCCGGCGGCTTCGCATCCACACTAGTCCAATAGTTAAGAACGTCCCCTATGCCCCTTAGCCGGCCAGTTTTTCGCCCAGGGCGTAGGCACGTTTACAGTCTTCAGGGAAAACTTTGAGGCGGCGTTCCACGCGCTGGGCGGGGTCGAAGTATTCTAACACCATCTTGCCGTAATCCTCGAACTGTTGCGTCTCGTAAGAGCAGAGGGTTCCGGCCTGGCCGAACACGCGGGAGAGAACGTCTTCGTTCTGTTTGAACAATGCGGGGTAGTTGGTGGCCTTCAGCGTGCTCTCGGGCACGTTTATGGTGTATACGAAGGCCGTGCGTAATTTGTGCGTGAACAGCGTGGAAGGCTGCCTGGTATTAGCCAGGTACTGGTACAGCAGGCGCTCCATGAACGAGCGCATTTCGCCGGTGACGTTGCCGAAATAGATGGGCGAGCCCAGCACGAAAGCGTCGGCCGCGGCCAGTTTTTCCAGCAGCGGGGTGAGCCCGTCGCGCACGGCGCATTTGCCGTAGCTTTTGCCGCCCTTCAACTTGCAGGTGAAACAGCTGATGCAGCCCCTGTAGGACAGGTCATACAGGTGCACCAGTTCGGTCTCCGCGCCGCGGGCTGCCGTTAACAGCTATTACCTTCATAAGTTCTCTCCTGTTTTTCACGCGTTCTTTTCTGGATCCACGTGACGCATGTGGCGCTCATCGCTGACCAGCTCGTGTACTCCCTGCGCGGCCCACAGGTTAGGCTTCACCCAGTCCAGATAGCGAACGCTTACCCGGCGGCCTAGTGATAGCAATTAGGAACTTAGGAATCAGCGCCCCTTATCCCCCATGTTTTGTTTGTCGACCTGGCGGAGGAACCCCCCGATAATCTTTACGTATTCACGCGGCTCTTCAAGCGTACAAAGGTGCGAACTTTTCTCGAACACGTGGAACTTCGCTCCGGGGACGATGCTTGCGTGTTTACGAATGGTCTCCGGGGTAGCCTCGTCATACCGGCCGCAGGTAAAAAGCGTGGGAACCCGTATCCCCGGCAGGTCCTTCGCGCGGTTAAATTTCCTCAACAGGCCGGTCGCGATGTATTCAGTCGGACCCCACATTTTCATATATCCATCTACGGAGAGTCCCGCTGCCATGAGTTTAATCGCATGTTGAGGATGCGCGCCTTTTCCGACATTCCTGACAATATACTTCTCGCCGTACGCCTTATTTGCGGCCTTGAATGCTTTCCCATCGTACTTCTTTGTGCGGAGAGCCGTGGCGATAGCTTTTTGATGCCTGGCCGGAAGCTGCTTTATAAGACGTTGGGCGTCAGTGGTCCATTGCTTCGCGTCCAGGCAAGAAGAGGAGAACACTATCCCCCGCACATTCTTCGGGTATGAGAAATAGTATTCTGACGCCAGCATGCTTCCCCACGAATGGCCGAGAAGGTCTATCTTCCCGTGTCCCAAGGCGACACGCAGAGCCTCAAGTTCCTGAACAAATGTTTTTATCGCCCAATATTTCCCCTTGATGCGGTCAGACCGGCCGCAGCCTACCTGATCATAAATAACGACTTCCCGGTCATCCGCAAGAGAGAGTATCTCGTAGTAAGTTTCGTGCGTGGCGCCCGGCCCACCGTGAAGGATAAACAGCGGAGTGCCTTTGCGGGCATTAGCCGGTGAAAGCCGGCGGAAAAACGTGCGGCCGATACCGCGGCGCATATACCCCTGCTCCTCTATGTGTGATATGATCTTGCTCTTCATAAGAATCGTCAAAATACTCCTCGCAAATCTGTAAGAAATATAAGGCCCTTTATCGCTGGTTTTCACCCTGCCGCTGTCTTTATCCGCCTGAAAATTAGCCGGGAACCGCTTCCTCCGTTCATCTAATCTATAATACCAAAAGTCTGGGCCTTGCCTTAAATTTAAAAACGCTCCGCCGCGCCCGCGAGCGCCGGGCGTGGTGAAGCGGAAAGTTCTTTGATCTGACCGTCAGCCGGGAGCGGGTCTATGGCTTCGTATAAGTCCACCCGCGGGTTCAACCGGCAATCATCGTCCGGCGGGCTGCATTCTTTCGGGGCGGGCTTGAACTTTGGAAATTCCGCAGGCAGCCCCACTGCGTTATTTCCTCCAGAACTATACTGCTTTTAACAATACAAAAAACACGCGCGGCAGCGCTAAATCAAAGCCGGGTATTCCACCCTGAAAATCGTGCCCTCCGGCCCCGTAGTGAAAGAGACCTTGCCCTTAAGATACTTCTCGGTCAGCAGCCTTATGCTGTACGTCCCCAACCCACGCCCGGCGCCCTTGGTGGAGAAGGAGCGCTGAAAAACCTGCAGGCGGGAGTTCTCCGGCATGCAGGCCGGGTTATGGACGATAAAGGCTGCTCCGTCGGCGGTTTTCTCGCAGGAAAGCGTTATTTTTGCCCCCGGCGATTCTGCTTCGAGCGCGTTCTTCAGCAGGTTGCCGATAACGCGCGAAAGCAAGATCTTATCGGTCTTTATATGCGCGTCATAACAGGCGCCCAGCACTTCTATTTCCTTGTTTTTAGCGATCTCGTGGGCTTTAAAAAGACCGGCTATCTCGCCGAGGAACTCCGCGGCCCCTACGTCGGAGAGCCTGAGCTGCAGGTCTCCCCGCTCGGCCGAGGCCAAGTCCCGCTGCGAAAGTATCTGGTCCACCATGCGGTCGGAAGCTTTTACCGTTGCCGGCACATAAGTGACGATTTCCGAAGGTTCGGATTCGGCCATGAGCCTGACCAGCCCCTGGACGCCGCCGGCCGTATTGAGAATATCGTGGAAGAAAAGCCTCTCCAGCACCTCGCGGCGCTTCTGGGAGCTTATATCCATAAGGGACATAAGTATGAAGTCTTCGCCGTTGTATTTAAAAGGCTTAACGCTGACGCGGAGGTCCAGGTCCTCGCCGAGCCTTTTTGACATTATACGGCACTCAGTCTCGGCTTCCCTCCCGTCAAGCGCCTGTTCGAGGGCCAGGGCCGAGCCGCAGCGGCGGCAGGATTCAGTGGTGCCGCAGCCGCCGGGCGTCTCCGTGGAATGCGCGCAGCCGGCCAGGTTGCCAAGCCGCTGGCCCAGCAACTCGGTAACTCCATGCGCCTCCAGGAAAGCGGCGAAGGCCTTATTGACAAAAACCGCCTGGCGCTGACGGTTGAGTATCACGCTGAAATTCATCATCCCGTCCAGCAGGGAAGTGATCACAGGCGCCTCTGCCAGCACCTTGCTCTGGCGCTTCACCTCGGCCGGGTCGGCCTTCTCTGCGGGCAGGAATTTCGTGGGCAGTTTTTCTTCGGGCATAAGTTTCTATCTGATCTTGCCGGCCCTCCTGAGGGCGGCGGTAAGCCTGGCGATAACGATATTCCCCTTGAAGGGCTTTATGATATAGTCGTCGGCGCCCAGTTTAAAGGCCATTTCCTGGCTCTTATCCGAGTTCTCGGTAGTGAGCATTATGATCGGGAGATCCAGCAGGCCGAGCGTCTCCCGTATTCCTTTTACCAGGTCCATCCCGTTCAGGCGCGGCATATTGATATCGGTGAGCAGCAGGTCAGGCGCGACTCCGGAGGCTATGGAGGTGAGTGCTTCCTCCCCGTCCACGGCTTCGCGCACGAGGTACCCCGCGCCCTCTATGAACTTCTTCAGCAGCATGCGCATTATGGGATCGTCGTCCGCTACCATTATAACCGGCTTCTTTCCGTCCGCCATTGCCGGCTGGGCCCCCACGGGGAGGGCGGCCGTTCGCGGCTCGCCCGCAGGCGCTTCCGCTGCGGGGACCGGCACAGGAACGCTTTTGCTTATATCCAGGTAGGCCTCGACCTCAGCGAGGTCCGTCTGGCCGGTAGACAGATGCCAAAGGGCGTCCCGGGTCAGCGTACGCAGGCATTTCGACCGCATCGCGGCTGCCTTGACATCGTCGGAGACGGCGCCGGCATTTATCAGCTCTTTGACCTTAACGTCCGGCAGGAGCAGTTCCACTATGGAGGTGCGCCCGGCATAGCCGCTGCCTTTGCAGTTCTTGCAGCCGACTCCACGGAAATAAACCGTCTCAAAGCCGTGATCAGCGAGAGCCGCCAGAACCGCCGGGTCCCGGTCGGCCTCCGCCACCGCCTCGGCGCAGAGCGGGCACAGCTTGCGCACCAGGCGCTGTGCGGTTATGGCCAGCAGGCCGGGAGAGATCTTAAAACGGTCGACGCCCATATCCATCAGGCGCCCGACGGTGGAAATAGTATCGTTGGTATGCAGTGTGGATAGAACAAGGTGTCCCGTCATGGCGGCCTGAAAAGCTATGTCCGCGGTCTCGTGGTCGCGGATTTCGCCCACCATTATAATATCGGGGTCCTGACGGAGCACCGAGCGCAGCACCCCGGAGAAGGTCAGGCCCTGCTTTTCGTTCACCTGCACCTGGTTTATGCCGGGCAGCTTATATTCTATAGGGTCTTCCACGGTCACCACGTTGGTCTTTTCCTGCTTGCACTTGTTCAGGATGGAATAGAGAGTCGTGGTCTTGCCGGAGCCTGTGGGCCCGGTCACCAGTATTATCCCCTGCGTATAAGTCATACACTTGTCCAGGCCCGCCGCTACTTCCGGCGCGAAGCCCAGCTTTTCGAAAGGCACTTCGGCGGCGCGCTGGTCCAGGATGCGCATGACCACCTTCTCGCCGTAGGCAGTGGGTAGCGTCGAGACGCGCAAACCGACCTCGGCCGTACCTATCCTTATCTTGGTGCGGCCGTCCTGGGGGCGCATATGGTTGGAGACGTCCAGGTCCGACATTATCTTTATGCGGGAGACCACCGGGCCCATCGCGAGATGGCGCGGCAGCTTCATGATGGTCTTGAGCTCACCGTCCACCCTTATGCGCACGTGGCTGGCGGCTTCCTCGTGCTCTATGTGGATGTCGGAGGCGCGCTTGCGGTAGGCCTGGGAAATTATGGAATTGACCAGCTTGATCACCGGGGAGGTCACGGTGCTGTCCAGTGATTCGTCGTTTTTAGTCTCCCCCACCACTATTATCTCCTCCGGCACCTCCACCCGGCTTAGCAGGTCGAAGATGACGGTGTCCGCGCTGAAGAGCTGGTCCAGGCAGGAGTCGATCTCGCGGGGCAGGCTAAAATGTGGCAGGAGACGGCGGCCGGTAAGAGCTTCCACGTCAGACTGGGCGTTGAAGTCCGAGGGATTGGACATGGCCACTTTTATTTCGCTCTCGCTCAAAGCGAACGGCACGATCTCGTATTTGCGGCAGATCTTTTCCTGCACCATGGAGAAGGCGAACTTGTCCACTTTTTCTGGCGTGAGCGGGAAGTATTTTACTTTGAACGCGGTTTCCACGGACGTTATCAACTGGCCGGACGTCAAGGTGCCGGAGTCGATAAGCGCGTGGGACAGGTACTTTTTCTTATCTACGCGTAACTGTTCTATAAGATGGGGGGGTATGTCCTTGGCGCCGGCAAAAGCCCGCAGCAGCCATTCGTCACGAAAACGCCATGAATCTGCCATACGTTTATTTTATATTATTTATGTAAAGGCCAGTAAAAAAGCAATTCGTTCTTTGGCTAGTAAGCATAAGGCCCGTTATCAGCTGTTTCCCCCCTGCCCCCGTCTTTATCCGCCTGAAAATTCGCCGGAAACCGCTTCCTCCTTTCATTTTACCTATAATACCAAAAGTCGGGGCGTTTTTCTGAAGGAAATAGGGGACAGCGACCTATTTTACCCAAGCCTGAAGATTGTTAAATAATAGGTCGCTGTCCCCTATTTATAGCGGAATAGGCGAACTTTTGTGAGAATTTTTGTGCAAGGAAGGGGAAAAACTTCCGGAGGGGAACTAGCGATAAACGCACTTATGTTTCCTACAGATCAAGAGGGCTTCGACTGATGTCCTCCGGCAGGTCGGGCAAGATCATCCTCGACTGGACCGGGGTATAGTAGCCTGCCCGACACAAGTAATTTCGGCTGCAATTGCCGCTTTTGGCCTGCCTTTACGATGCTCAACTTACAACCCCCATCGAAGGTGCTCGTTTCATAATAATTCGGAATAATTGGGGACACATTACTGATTATTAATTAGTAATGTGTCCCCATTTTCCGGTGATCACGCCGGCGCCCAGGTTCGGCCAGAGAAAGGTCTCAAGCGCCAGCTACAGCGGCGCCGCGTAGTAGAACCAGTCCAGCGGCCTGTTCTCCCTTTCCACAAGGGAGATCGTAGGAAATAACCCGTCAAAACACGAAGGCTATCCCCGCTTCCGGCGCGAAGTCAGTCGCCTTGGAGGTCAGGCCGAAGGCATTGTTAAGCTTGAAGTAGGAGCGCTCCGCCCAGTGCCACTGCAGCTCGGTGATGCCTTCCACTTCGTCCTGCGCGCCCTCGACGCCGAGGTGGACGCGGAAGCGGGGCGAGAGCTTTTTCACGTATTCCACGGCCATCTCGCCCAGCTTGGCCTTGCTCTCGGCCCGGTCGTATTCCACCGACGCCCTGGCGGTCAGAGTCCCGAACCCGAAGCCTTTCGCCGCGCCTACGCCCAGCTTGAATTCCCAGTCGGGGGTGCCGATGAGCAGCTTCTGCTTCTGCAACGGGAATACGGTCTCGAAATAGGTGAAGAGCTCCGGCCGCCTTTCATCCTCGCGCCGGAAGCGCCAGCGGAACTGCCCTTCGATGTCGCCGATCCCGCCCTGCTTGAGCTCGGCCGGCATCGCCGACGGGTCGTCGGCTGCCTTCCTCTGCTTCGCGGTTATCACCGCCGCCTCCAGCTCCACCGCCGCGTCCTCCGTCAGGCCGTAGCCGATGAAGATCAGGCCCTCGTGCGCCGTGTACTTCCCCCTGTAGTCCTTGTCGATCCCGAAGCCGAGCCCGGCCGGGGAGTACTCCGCGTCGCTGTCGTAATAGTACTCGTAGAACGGGTAGATTACAAGCTCCCCTTTCCTGATGTAGGTGCCGAACATGGAGGCCGGCACGCCGGTACCGCGGTCCTCCAGCCAGGCCGGCAGGCCCGGCTCCCTGGTCAGCACCGTCTCCTGCGCCGCCGCCCGGACGCTGAAAGTCGCGGCCAGAGCCGCCGCTAGTATATAACGCATACCCCCCCCGGGGGCCTCCCGGCCCCTTCCAGCGAAATGAAGTTGTCCGATGAACTCTCCCTACGGCTTAAAGTACAAAAAGCGGCGGGACATTGCAAGTGGAAGAATTATCCTGTAGCGATTTTTTTAAAATATCACCGCCCATGAGCTGACTTTTTTTGCCTGTAAAATAAGTAAAATATCTGTCGCTGCTCCGGTTATAAACAGCGGCGCAAAAACTGCTGGAGGCTGAAATGAGACTTGGAATATTTGCCGGGCTGCTGCTTGGCGTTTTAATGCTGCAGGCCTCACAGGCCCTCGCCCAGGACACGAAATGGCGTTTGGGCCTGAACTACGGCGTTTTAAGCGAGAAGGAACTCGCTTACGTCAAAACCGATGAGGGCGCGGCGGCCGGCTTCGAGGTCGGTAGGAAGTTCGGCGACAAGGTTGAACTAGGCTTGTCGTACACCTACGCGGAAGTGAAGTATAAAAGCACGCGGTTGCCGATCGAACTGGGCTTCGATGACCATTTCTTCCTGCTGTTCGGCAATTTCAGCCTGGATGGTGTGTTAAAGGGTCTTTACGCCGGGCCCCAGGCGGGTTTTGTGTCCCGGGTCCTGCGCAAAGAGAACGATAATATCGGCTTAGACTCTCTCGCTTTCGGCGCGCGGGTAGGCTACGAGCGTCTTATAGCCGGGGGGCTGAGCGTCGGCGCGCAGGCCCGGTTCGTTTCCGTCGGGGAGGCCGGAAAGACCGTAACGGATGATAATGTGAAGGTAAAGTATAGCCTGGATGATACCAGATTCATGACCTACCTGCTTTCCGTGAACTACAGGTTTTAGCCCTATAACACTTCGCGGCCACGGGCAACTATTTTTCCTTCGGCGCCGCAATAGGAAATAGGGGACAGCGACCTATTTTACCCAAGTCTGAAGATTGTAAAATAATAGGTCGCTGTCCCCTATTTGCCCTGACTTGATAAAGAAGTGTTACTTCAGCTTTTTGGCGAGACTCTTAAGCAGGTCGTCGGCCGTATCCTTTATCAGCTCATTATAGGCGGCTTTCACTTTCCCGGCCGGGTCGTCCAGGTCGATCTTAAAGTTGCCGAAATTACCGTCAGGCAGCTTCTCCCCCGTGAAGACCGGCATCGCCAGCTTCATCGGGGCCAGGTCGTCCAGGCGCGGCTGCCCGCCGTCTATGGCTATCGCCCCCGCCTTGTTCCTTAAAAGGACGGTCGGGTTCACCTTCAGGCTGGAAAGCACGCGGTTGCCGCCGACTATGATGCGTATATCCCCGGGCGACCCGGGAATGGAGGCCAGGTGCACGAGCAGGACGCCGTCCAGGCCGTTCTTCGCGCAATAGTCCTGCAGCATAAGGTCCAATATCTGTCTTAACGCGTCTTCCTTCGGACTAAGATCGCTCCTCTTCCTGAGCAGGCTGTAGGGGATGCCGGCCGTGGCTTTAGGCTAGGCCAGTTTGGCGCGCAGGGCATTGAAGTCGGCCTGCAGCTCCCTGGCCGTCGAAGCTATAAGTTTACCCTTCAGCGCGGCAAGCTTCTCCTTATTGCCGCCCATGGAGGCCATAGCCAGCGCCATCATTTCCTTTGGATCCACGGTCCCCGGCAGTTTATTCTGCATGGCAAGCGCGTCAAGGACCTTCACCGTTACAGGAGAGGCTTCCAGGTTGGAAAGAGAGGCTTCCAGTTCGGCTATGCCGGGAGCGTCCGGCATCTCCCATTTTCCCAGCGCCTTCAGGCCGGGGCCGTAATTAGCCAGAGCGTAATCCCCGGCCGCGGACATGAAAGCAGCATCGGAGGCGCTGTCCGAGCCTATGTTATCGATGGTCACGCTGATCAGGGCGGCCTTAGCCACGGCTTTAAGGGCCTTCTTCTCCACTTTTATCCCGGCCTGCGCGGCCTGCGATGCTAAAACCACGGCTGCTGCAGCTATAATTATTCTTTTCATTGATTCTCCTGTGGCTGATACTTTTCGTATTCCCCAAGAATATTACCGAAACAGATTGTAACGATTTCCAGGCCATAAAAACAAGCGGGAGGTTTCGGGAGCATGTTCTGGCCCCTCTCCCGCACTTCGGGCCCGGCGGCTAAATCCCGCCCATAAGGCTCCCGAGGGTCCTTTAACCCCAAAACAAAGCTGCCAGACCTCCCGGCGGCTTATTCTGAAATCGGCCTTCTCGGCCGTGTCCCAGTCCGTTGAAAACACTATCCTCCGCCCCCCTAATGCCAGGCCTCCCCGGCGGCTTCAGTGTTAAAACAATAGGGCGCTGTCCCTATTTCCAACGGGATTCTATTTCCCTTTCAACCCCTGCCCCCGTTACCCAAATTCGGCGCGGCGGAAAGGATTTTTTTATATTCCTCCGGATACTTCACGGAAAATGCCGCAAGGCCTTTTTTCAGCCTGCCCGCCCACGATGGCCCGCGCGCCATGACGGCTTCATAAGCTACCATGATATCTCCAGGCCTGTCCTCGGCCAATATCCCCAATAAAAACTCCGCCTGCGCCAGGTCTTTCTGCACTTTCGCCTGCATGGCCGCCGGCCGCAGCCGGCTTATAATAAGCTTATGCAGCGCGAACCTGGCCGGAGACGGAACGTTTACCAGCGCGCCTTCCCCGCTGACAACAGCGGCCCGCTCCGTAGCTTCCATCAGATAACCCAGATAGGGCAGAGGCTGCGCGGCGGTGTTCAGCGCCGGGATAAAGACGGGCTTTAGCGCTTCTCCGTTGCCGGGCGTCAGCACATCCACCATCAGCGTGCTGCCGCGCACCCGGAACGAGGTGGAAGGGTTCTTATGGTCCAGTTGCGGCACCGGCAGGAAACCCATTTTAAGGTTTTCCAGCGCCGCGGGCACATCGGTTTTCCCGATTGGGAAAGCGATATTCACGGTCCTTGAGGCGGCTATGTCTATATCCTGGGTCTTCAGCGCCGTCTCCCAATTTACTCCCAGCATGTTCCCCATCGCCGCGAAAGCGTGAGTCCCGACCAGCACGCCGCCCAGGCGGAACACGCCGCCGGCGGCCAGCGCCGACAGCACCTTCGCGTGCGCCGCGTCGGCGTACAGCCCGCCGCCGGCCCTTATCTGCGCGCAAAGTTTTTTTACGCGCTCCAGGTCCGGCTGAAAAAAAGCCTTCTCCGCTTTGTACCTGGCCGCCAGTCCATCCAGCGCGGCGGACCTCCTGCCCAGGTAAATCTGCCGCAGCGCGCCGTTAAGCCCTACATGCTGGAAATAATAATAAGTGCCGCCCTTTACATTCTTTACGGTAAAACTCCCCTTGAGCGAGCCGATGGAGCGGCGTGCTTCAAGGGCCGTAAGCTGGTCCACCAGCTCGGCGTAAAGCGTATGCGTCTCCGGAGAAAGCCTTCGCATGATCTACCCCTTTAGTTATACGCATATTATACCATCCCTACGTATAACTTCAAGCCCCAAAACAAAACCGCCGGGCCTCCCCTGCGGCTTCGCAGGGGTATTGTTCCCGGCAGGCATAACTTTTTCTTTGGTATTAAACTTTGAAATACAAACCATAAAGCCGATAAAAACTTTTTCACTTTCCGGTATTGTGCTGGATTTGAAGTTGGAGTCCTGGTCTGCAACCCATCTACGGTAGTAAGATAGTCATTATTCTTAAATCCTACAAGGTCGGATAGCTTTTCGTTTGTAGACTTCCTGTTCTGCCACCTTCGGAACAAAGATATCGGCCACCTAATAATCTGGAATACGATCATGCCTTTATACTGCGCATATATCGCCCGTAACTCATGGTCGGACATGCAGTCATAAATAACAATCAAAACACCGATCAGCAACCAGGAAAGCGCTATGCTCATAAAACCTTGTCCTTGATAGAGTGCACTCGTGTGAATCAGTTTTCGGTAAACTCTATCGATAATTTACTGCCATGGGCAATTTCCTTGTATGGTCTGCCCCGGAGTTTATTGTTTTTGTAAAAGCTTTAACTGTTGCCGCCGCTGTCTGCTCTGCCTTGAGTGGCAGCATTATATTCCGGCCAGTTACATGGTTTGTTGCGCCATCAGGCCGCATGTACCGGAAAATAGAAAGCCAAATTCCAATAGTGCCATTAATGCTGGCATCGTCGCGGGCTGTGGCTGTGCCTGAAACCTCTACGAGTCCAGCCTGCCGCCGACAGTCAGGCAAGGTAGACGGCGCCGGGCGCCGGCTACGCTGCCGGCAGCGCATGGCCGTTTCCGCAGATCATATAGCCGTGGGCTCGTCGTAAAACGCGGGGCAGAATGACACGGGCACGTCGCAGAAACGCTGTCCTGGCGCATTCCTGCGCGAATTTAAACGGCCATTTCGCCAAAAAGGACTGATAAGGAAGGTTTTAGAAGAGAAAGACCTCGCGCCCTGTAGAGGTCTTTTATTTGTGGCAATTGCCGATAAGTTACTTTTGTCCCTCGAGATGGGCGATACCTTTGCGTAAATTAGCCTTAAAATCTTCCTCGGTTGGCCCCCACCCGCCAATATGATAAACGGTTTTCCCATCCTTAAGAAAGTAGAATTGCGGAAGGCTGGTAAAATCAAATCTTTCCCATCCACCACGCAGATCCTCCCTGTTTGAATAAATCAAAAACGGCAGTTTAGGGTTCTCTTTATTCCAGCGCACAAGGTCTGGAATAAACGATAACGACGAGTTTAGCGGTAAAACTATCAATGCATTTTCCTCAAAGGCACGCTTTAGTTCCGGGTCGGTCAGTATCAGTTCCAGCGAACGTTTTGAGAAATGACACCCGGTGGACATAATAGAAACTATCACAGGCCTTTTTGTGATTTCAACCAGCACTAGATCAAAATATTTCCCGTCAGCGGAAACTTTGTAAAGATTCCCGGATTTTCCCGCATATTCCACTGGTTCCCGGACCTCAGGCAGCTGCTCCCCCGCCAACAACTCCGGATATGCCTGTTGTATTTTTTTAGCGTTAAGCAAATCCCCTTGTGTTATGTATGCCGAGAACATATTCTCCACACAAGTATTTTTTAGGCTCCCCTTAGAGCAACGCGTTTTTTCAAGGCCCCTGGTTGTTAACTCAGCAAATGAACCCTCCAACCCGGCAAGATACCGGCTTTCGAGCGTATAAAAAGAAAGCGTGTCATACATTTTAAAGAGCTGTTTCAGTGTTTCATCCGGATAGCGAGACACCACAGGCTTCTTCTTTCCGAAAAGCGAGTCATATTTCCGATCAAGCGCAGCATTATATTCTTGTTCAGAAAAGTCAGACTTTTTCTGCATTTCTTTTCTAATGTTCTTAGAGTAGTTATGCATCTCAAGCGGCTTTCTTTGCTGTGCGTACTGGCAGCCACCCAAACCGAGTAAAGCTATTAAAGCAAGGCGTCTTTTCATATCAACTCGCATATTTATCTGCATCTACCCCCAGCCGTGTGTGCACACGGCTGCGTATAAAGCTTAATTATCACTTCATTATAGCGTTCATTATCTGCGCCATTTTTTCAGCACCAAGACCATCAAGAACTGGTTTGGTTACACTAATTTTCTTTACTTTTCCACCCTCGATTATGAACCCACTTATAAGCTCTTGCGCGACTGGTTCAGCTAGGCAGTAAACATAAGGCCGATTATCGCCAGTTTTCCCTTTATCTTTATATTTCCCTGCCTGAAAATTTCTCCGGAAACCGCTTCCCGACGCCTGTTTTATCTATAAAGCAAAAAGCGGGGCGTTTTCCTGAAATTTTCACAAGCACCCCCCGGGCGGTTAGCGGGCGTATCGGGAGTTCCGAAGCGGTTTTATCCAGTCGTCGGCCGGGGCGGGCGGATTAGAATGCGGGTCAGAGTTTGAAGTGCTTGCCGGTTATGGGAGTGAAAGGGCGGCGAGCGTGGCCCGTATAGGCGTTAAACTGCGTGGCGAATTCAAGCCAGGCGGCGACGTCGTAAGCGCCGTCCTTGTTTAAAAATGTTTTCCTGTTCTTTGCCATGCTTTCCATGTCCCGGTTCATGGAAGCGGTAAAAAAAAGGTCTTTATTGTTTTCCGCCATATTTGTTCCTCAGTTCCAGGAAACGCGGCCCCATGTTGAAAAGTTCGAAGTAGGACTTTAAGATTTCCCAGTCCAGGGGGCGGGCTTTCATCAGCTCTTCTATGTCGGAGTTATCTCTTGCCAGCCTGTCGGGGTTGTTGTTTATCGCTTGGAGTTTAAGGGCTATAATATCTTCCGGCTTGAGCACTTTCACCCTGGTTTCTTTGCCAAAGACAGGAAGGGTTTCAGCTTCGGACAGCATTTTCAGGGAGATCGGCCTGAAGGCGTGCAGGAAATCCACTTCGCCCATCTCGGGAGAGGGAGAGACATACTGCGAAGCGTTTTCCGAAGAGAAAACTTTTTTATACCCGAGCGAGAGCATTATCGCTTCAACTTTATGAAGCGTCTCCGAGCTGACAAGAAAATCGAGGTCTATGGTGCTGCGGGGAATGCCCAGCGCACCCACGGCGAAGCCGCCGATAATGGCGTAAGGGATGTTATTCTTCTCGAATTCCGTCACCGTAAGCGTCAAAACCTTCTTGAGGTCCATTTGAAATATTATAGCAGAAGAAGCTGGAGTTGCCAGGCAGCAAACATAAGGCCGGTTATCGCCAGTTTTCCCCCTATCTTTATCTTTCCCTGCCTGAAAAATTCGCCGAAAACCGCTTCCCGACGCTGTTTTATCTATAATAACAAAAAGCGGGGCTTTTTCCTGAAATTTTCACAAGCACCCCCCCCGGCGGTTATCGGGCGTACCGGGAGTTCCGAAGCGGTTTTATTCAATCGTCGGCCGGGGCGGGTTCAATTACTTCGTATAAATCGCCTTTCGGATCCGGCTGGCATTCTTCGTCCGGCGGGCCGCCTGCCTTCGGGGCGGGCTTGAACTTCGGAAATTCCGAAGGCAGCCCCACTGAGTTAAGATCCGTACAAGTTCTTTATCGTTCAAGATAACAGCTACAGGCTTCATTTCTAGTTTGCATTCGGGGCAGAGAAAGCGCACGACCCCGTAGCTCAGAACTCCGCATTCCACGAATTTTTCAAGGGCCGTTATTATGGCGGGATGGGGGCGAGGACGCGTGTCGAAAGGGTTTTTGAGCCATTGTTCAAATTCCGGCAGGTTAGCGGGGACTATTTGAGACAGAAGGCTGGCTGCAGGATTTCTGGCGCGATAGGATGTCTTCTGACATGCGACATCATGCGGCCGCCGGCCATTCGACACAATAGCCGGGACCAGTTCCGTTACGGCGGACGCCCCCTCTTTGGCGCACATTACTCCCCCGAACAAATATTATTGCGCTTTCACTTCCAAATAGCTTAACAGCTGTCCCCGACAAGGGCTTGTCCTCACGCGCAGGGCGGCCTTAAGTTCCGCGGGATCCAGGCGAGCGACCACGCCCTCGGCGTCATTCAAGGTTATAGCGAGCCCGCGCCCGCGCCTGTCTTTTATTTTCATTTATAACCGTCCGCCACCCTACTTTACGCCCTTCCTGAAATTAAAAGCGAAAGAATCTTTAAAGTTAATACCCACCGCATAGGCTGCCAGCAGCTCCGACAGGAACTTTTTATCCGGCTTTATATAGCTCAGGTCCAGGCAGAACTCGTTAATGCCGGCGTTTTTCAGCTCCGCTCTGGCGTTAAACAGCATAACCGGTTTTTTGCTGACCAGGATATTCAGGTTTCCCTCCATGAACTGGTCCAGCTCCAGGTCTGTTTTATCGGAAGCCACTCTCCCGTAATCATGCTCCCTGGTCAGCATTCTTGACCTGGTAACCACCGGCCTGCCGAAGAGGGTGACGATCAGAGGGAAATTTAACTTTTTGATGTTGAGAACATCGTCTTCCCAGGAAGTAAAAAAACTCCTTATCCCGAGGTCTTTTAATGCCCTGCCCGCATAAGAGTTCCAGGCATATAAAAAAGGGCCCGCTATTTTTACGGCATTTTCCGGGACTATATCGAAATGCGAGATATTGTTCAGGATGTATTCTTTAGCGGTTATTTTTTTATAGTCGCCCAGCTCCCTTTCCGCTATGAACGGCGGGAATTCAACCGCCGCATTTTCCGGAACATGGCGCAGGTTGCTCTGGTTTAAGGAAAAAATTATATTATCCCGGCCCAGCAGCTTCAGCCAGGCGGGGTCGCTGACCTTGAACCACAGTTTTTCTTTTTGCCGAAGCGGCCTTGCCCAGACCCTGGCTACAAGGTCGGTATATTGCGCAGGAGGCAAGCCTTCGGCAGCTTCTTTACCCTGGTAAGCGCTGTATACGGCCTCCAGCTCTTTGGTTAAAGCTTCGCCGTCAAAATCCGCGGTCCCGGCCAGGTAGACCGGGTCGCCTTTTTTAAAGCCGGAAGTGTCCGGGGTTTCGAGGCCGTATTTAAACATGCAGCTTCGGTCTGTCTTGGGGTCTACTATGCGGATTCTGTCCCCGACCTTGGCTTTAAAGTCGGGGAATTCCCCTATCTGAACCCCCATGCACTGCGCTTTTTCCGGCTCGAACAAATTCTCGTCCCGCCCTGAAAAAAGGCAGGTGGTCTTCTTGCGCCCCAGGTCTTCTCCTTTCAGGCCGGTCTTATACTGGGAGACAGCCTTATATACATATTCGCTGCTGCGCATTCTCCCTTCTATTTTCAGGGAGCAGACTCCGGTCTTGGCAATACTTTCCAGATGGTCTATCAGTTCCAGGTCTTTTGGCGAGAACAGGTACCCCTTTGCTTTCCTGCCGTGCCAGAGCCTTCGGCAGGGCTGCGCACAGCGGCCCCGGTTGCCGCTCAGGCCGCCGGTCAGGGAGGAGAACAGGCACATCCCGGAAATAGAGAAACAGAGCGCTCCGTGAACGAAGATCTCGTACTCTATGCCCTTGTTAGAGCCTGTTATGATTTTTATCTCGGCCAGTGTAAGCTCCCTGGCCAGGACCACTCGTTTAAAGCCCAGCCGCGCCAGGACTTTGGCCCCGGAGGAATTGTGGCAAGCCAGCTGGGTGCTGGCGTGAAGCCGCAGGCCGGGGAAAAAATCATGTATTATGCGCGCCAGGCCCAGGTCCTGGACTATAACGGCGTCCACACCCACACCGGAGATACCGGAGAGCAGCCTGACGGCGCCGCTCACCTCTTCCTGCTTAATAAGGATGTTCATAACGAGGTATACTTTTACCTTCCTGGAATGCGCGTAATCGGTCAGTACCGCGAGGTCATGGAGGTCCAGGTTGGGAGCGCTTTTACGGGCATTGAAATCTTTAAGCCCTACATAAACGGAATCCGCCCCCGCTTTGATCGCGGCGATAAATGATTCTTTTGAGCCTGCGGGTGCCAGGATTTCCATAGTTAAAACGGTTACCGGTTCTGATACTGCCTGATATGCCCAAAAACGCTTCCTTGCCTTCCATTTTATCAATAATAACAGGAAGCCGGGGTATTTTCCGGTTATTTTACCGTCTTCAGGAATCTCAGGGCCCGCTTAGGGCCCGCTTAGAAGGAAACCACGCATAGAAGGCCCAAAATAGCCTATTGCTTTCCTAAGTGCCTTTTTTGCTAGTATCTAGGCATATCCGATTTTCAAGCCTATACGCTGAAGTATCCAAGGCTGTGACTGGTAAACGGATAGAAAAGCTAATATCGGTAAATTTAAGGAGATTAAAATGGCAAACGCGAAATTTATGAAACCTGTACAGCCGGACGCGGACCTGGCGGCGATAGTAGGCAGCACCCCCATCCCCCGCACCGAGATCATCAAGAAAATGTGGGACTATATAAAGGCCAATGGCCTGCAGGACAAGGTCAACAAGCGCAATATCAACGGTGACGAGAAGCTGCTGAAGCTTTTCGGGAAGCCCCAGGTTACTATGTTCGAACTGGCCGGCATCATCTCAAAGCACGTAAAATAAGCGGCATTTCGCTGAAAAAGAGAGCCTTCCGTTATTCCGGGGGGCTCTCCTTTTATCTGCTGCTCCGGTTACCGGCGGTCGGGCAGAACCCCGGTTCCCCCCTCTTCACGATTCCCGAAGCGGTATAATATGCGTATGAAGAAAATACTGATAACAGCTTTTGAACCTTTTGCCGGGCGCGCAGCGAACCCTTCTCTGCAGGTAATGGCAGGCCTGAAAAACCCTCCCGGCGCCCGGCTCTTCAAGGCGCGGCTGCCGGTAAGCGGCAAAGCCGTGGGCAAAAAGATAGCGGCCCTGATAGGGCGGATAAAGCCGGACCTGGTAATATCGCTGGGACTGGCAGCCGGGGAAGCGGCCATGCGGATAGAACGTTTTGCGGTAAATATCGCCGACTACGGCATAAAGGACAATGCCGGGTGGAGGCCGGAAGGGAAAAAACTGCAGGCCGATGGTCCGGCCGCTTATTTTGTAACAGCCGACCCTCTTAAGCTGGCCGCGGCAGCCCGCAATGCCGGCGCGCCGGCTTATGTAAGCAACCACGCCGGAGGTTATGTCTGCAATACCCTGATGTACGAAGCCCTCCACGCCCTGGCGGCGGCGGGGACAAAAGCGAAGTATGCATTCATCCATCTCCCGGTCACTACTGAAATGGCCCTCAAGGAAAAACCCGGTAAAAACATCAACCCGTCCCTGCCTCTGGACCTGCTGATAAAAGCAGTAAGTTCCGCAATAAAAAAAGCCGCCCTCTAGTACGGCCAGGCACGACTGCTGGACACTGGGCGGCAAGGGGTTGCCCTGGAGCCGCTTTGGGGAGGGGGGCCCCAGCCTGAATATCCCGGCTGGGGGGAACCGCGCAACGGTTCCTGCGCGGCGGAATGGGCAACCCCTTACCGCCTTCATTCAATCTCTTGAAGATTAACTACTCGCAGCACTTGAAAAACACTGTGGAGAGCGGAGGCAGGGTAAGCAGGAGCGAATAGGGCTTGCCGTGTGAAGGCACGGTTTCGGCCGTCACCCCGCCAAGGTTCCCCATCCCGCTGCCCCAATAGGCCTGGGCGTCGCTGTTCAGCATTTCCTTCCAGAAACCGCCGCGCGGAACGCCTACGCGATAACCGTGCCGCGGCACGGAGGTGAAATTGCAGACCACAAGCACGGCTTCCCCCGGCTTTTCATTCTTGCGCAGGAAAGCTGCAACACTCTGCTGGGTATCGTTAGCGTCTATCCACTCAAAACCGTTAGCGCTGCAGTTCAGCTCGTGTAAAGAGGGCTCCGACCGGTAAAGCTTGTTAAGGTCCCTCACCAGATTCTGCATCCCGGAATGCGGCCCCTGTTCCGTAAGATGCCAGTCCAGGCTGCGGTCATGGCTCCATTCCCCCCCCTGCGCGAATTCGCAGCCCATGAACATAAGTTTCTGGCCCGGCTGCGCGAACATAAAACCGTAGAGCAGGCGCAAATTGGCGAATTTCTGCCAGTCGTCACCGGTCATCTTCCCCAGCATGGAACCCTTGCCGTGAGCCACTTCATCATGCGAGAAAGGCAGCACAAAATTCTCGCTGAAAGCGTAGAGCATCCGGAAAGTCAGGTTATTATGATGATATTTCCGGAATATCGGGTCCGTGGAAAAATACCGGAGAATATCGTGCATCCAGCCCATGTCCCACTTTAAGCCGAAACCCAGTCCGCCTATATACGTGGGCCGGGAAACCATCGGCCAGGAAGTGGATTCCTCGGCATAGGTCTGCACGCCGGGATAGTTCTGGTAAACCACCTCGTTGAACTGCTTGAGGAAGGCTATGGCCTCCAGATTCTCATTTCCGCCGTACTTATTAGCCACCCACTGCCCGTCCTTGCGGGAATAATCCAGGTAGAGCATGGAAGCCACGGCGTCCACACGCAAGCCGTCTATATGGTATTTGTCCAGCCAGAACAGCGCGCCGCTAAGCAGAAAACTTTTTACCTCGTTCCGCCCGAAATTAAATATAGAGCTGCCCCAGTCCGGGTGAAAACCCTGCCTGGGATCGGCGTGCTCGTAAAGGTGGGTTCCGTCAAAATAAGCCAGGCCGTGCGCGTCGGAAGGAAAATGCGCCGGGACCCAGTCCAGGATCACCCCTATCCCTTCCTGATGCAGGCAGTCCACTAAATACATAAAATCGGCCGGGCTCCCGTAGCGGCTGGTAGGAGCGAAGTAACCGGTGGTCTGGTAGCCCCAGGAACCGTAAAAAGGATGCTCCGTTATCGGCATCAATTCTATGTGCGAAAACCCCATTTCTTTTGCGTATTTAGGCAGCTGCGCGGCCATTTCCCTGTAGGTCAGGGAACGGTTATTCTCGCCCGGAACGCGCCGCCAGGAACCAAGGTGAACTTCATAGATAGAGACCGGCTTTTTAAGACCATTGGCTCCGCCCCGGACCTTCATCCACTGCTCGTCCCCCCATTTATAATCCAGGGAGCCCACCACTGAAGCTGTTTTAGGCGGGATCTCGGTGGCCAAAGCCATCGGGTCCGCTTTTTCCGCGCAAAAATCCCCGTATTTTGAGGCTATATAATATTTGTAGTTCTGTCCCTGGACGACTTTGGGAATAAAACCCTCCCAGATGCCGGAACTTCCCCGCTCTTTTAAAGCGTCATGGCCCTTGTCCCAGCCGTTAAAATCCCCTATCACATGCACTTCCCTGGCATTCGGGGCCCAGACCGCGAACACTGTTCCCTCAACCCCGCCTATTTCGGCGGGATGCGCGCCGAGCTTTTCATAAAGCCTGAAATGGTTGCCTTCATTGAACAGGTAAATATCCTGGTCGGTGAGGAGGTGAGTGTTTTTTTCTTTTTCCATGGAATATAGGAATAATACAAAATTGACCGAAGCAGGGTGATATTGAGGGCTTTACTCCGCTAGTTGACCAGCCCGCGGGAGTGCGGGCCGGGCAATATCAGGCACGGATATTATTCACGCGCTTTTAGCCAGGCCGCTGTGGCGCAGCAGCGCCTTAGCGCTGGGTGCGCGCCCCCTGAAAGCTTTAAAGACCTCGGCCGGGTGTACGCTGCCTCCAAGGCCCAGCACAGTTTCCCTGAACCTGGCGCCGGTTTGCGACAGCGCTTCCGGGTCTCCCAGGCCGGCTTCTTCGAAAGCTTCAAAAGCGTCCGCGCTCAGGACCTCCGCCCATTTGTAGCTGTAATACCCCGCGGCATAGCCGCCGGCGAAGATATGAGTGAAAGAACAGAGGTACCTGTCTTCCTCCAGGGGAGGGATTACCGCGGTTTTGGCGGCAACTTCTTTTTGTATAGCCTTGATGTCCGGATCTTTTACCGAATGCAGCGCCATATCCGTAAGGCCCAGGCCCACCTGCCTGAGCATGATCATGCCCGCCCTGAAGGACCTGGAGGCTTTTATTTTTTCAAAGGTTTCTGCGGGCAGGGTCTCACCTGTCTTATAATGCTTCGCCATCCCAAGCAGCGTCTCTTTATGGTAGCACCAGTTCTCCATGAACTGGCTCGGCAGTTCTACGGCGTCCCACTCCACCCCGCTTATCCCCGACACGTCAGGATAGCCTATATTGGTCAGCATATGCTGCAGGCCGTGCCCGAACTCGTGGAACATGGTATTAACCTCGCCGAATGATATCAGCGAGGGCTTTTCCCCCACCGGGGGAGTAAAGTTGCAGGTCAGGGTGGCCACCGGGATCCGCTCGCCTATGGAGGAAACCCGCCTGCCCACCACGGTGTTCATCCAGGCGCCGCCCCGCTTGTTTTCCGGGCGGGAATAAGCGTCCAGGAAGAAAGACGCTATATGCTTTTTGGAAGCGTCGAAAACCTTGAAAAACCGCACGTCCGGGTTCCAGACCCGCGCTTCGCCGTCTGCCGCCTCTACTTTTACTCCGAATATCTTGCTCACCAGCGAGAACATACCGTTCAAAACTTTTTCCAGCGAAAAATACGGCCTCAGTTCTTCGTCCGTATAGCCGAATTTCTGCTCCTCCATCCGCTTGGCCCAATAGCCTATGTCCCAATGATTCAGCGCTCCGGGATGCCCCTGGGAATTTGCCAGGGCGGTTATTTCCTTAAGCTCCTCTTTGGCAGGATCTAGCGCCGCAAGCCGCAGTTCCTCCAGCAGGCTGCCTACCTCGCCCGCGCTCCCCGCCATCTTGGTGGCCAGGGAAACCTCGGAGTAGGTAGCGTAGCCCAGCAGGCCGGCTTCTTCCTGCCGGAGCTTCAGTATCCCCTCCATAAGCGGAGTATTGTTATTTTCACCGCTGGACGCCCGGGTCATGAAAGCCCGGTACAGCTTTTCGCGCAGCGCCCCTGATTTACCGAACTGCATGAACGCCACATAGACCGGCGCGTCCAGGGTCAGCAGCCATGGCCCGTTTTCGGGATCTGCTTTGGCCGGCGGATTATGGCGGGCATAAGAGTGAGCCAGCATTTCTTTTATAGACTCAGTCAGCCCTTCAGCGTCCTCTTTAGCTGTAAGGGTAAGCTTAAACCCCTTGGTCGCGTCCAGCACATTGTTCATGAACCTGGTCGCAAGCTGTGAAAGCTCTTCAGAGATCTTGTTAAACCGCTCTTTTTCCGCCCCGGCCAGCGCTATGCCCGAGAGCTTGGCCGAAAGTATGCGTTTTTCTACCGAGCGCTTCTGTCCCGCGTCTAATTTCTGCCACTCCGGCCCGTTCTGAATTGAAAGCAACTTGGCATACAAAGCAGCGGACTGCCCTATTTTGAGGCCCAGAGACACTATCTTCGGCTGGGCCGCCTGGTAAGCGTCCCTGAGCGCCGGCTCATTGCGGACAGCATTGAGGTGGCTGACCGGGGACCAGACCCGGTCAAACCAGTCTTCCAGCGTATTCAGCTCTTCTATAACCGTGCCCCATGAAGCCGGGCGGGTATCGGTCTCTATGGAGGCCAGCTGCTTCTCAACAGATCCAGCCATCTTTTCCACCGCTTCGGCCACGTGTTCCGGCCTTATCTCATCGTATTTGGGTAAAGCCGCGTCACAAAGCAATGGGTTCATAATAGTTCTCCTTATCTACCCGGATAAAAAATAAAATTTTAGCCGCTCTTAAATAATTACAAAAAAACCGCCCTGCCGTCCATTTTATATATATCACAATACCTGACCGGGTAATTAACCGCAGCGGGCTGTGCCGCAAACAACGGTTATTATTGACCACCCGGGCTTATTATGGCTAACATAGGTTACGCCATGAACGAAGAATCCCCCAAGCCCCACAAACGCCGGGCCCGCTATACAGGAACCCACCCGCGCAAATTCGCGGAGAAATACAAAGAACTGGACCCTTCACAGTACGCCGGGGATATTGAGCACATAATAGCCAAAGGCCAGACCCCGGCCGGGACGCACAGGCCGATTTGCGTTGAAGAGATCCTTTCAATACTGGACCCCAAACCCGGAGAGGTCTGCCTGGACGCCACCCTGGGCTATGGCGGGCATTCAGAGAAAATACTGCCGCGGCTCGGCCCCGGCGGCCGGCTTTTTGCCGTGGACGTGGACCCGATAGAGCTGCCGAAGGCCGAGGCCAGGCTGCGCGCTCTCGGTTTCGGCGCGGATGTTTTTATAATCCGGAAGATGAACTTTGCCGGGATCATCGGCCTGCTCCCGGAAGCCGGCGGCGGTTTTGACTGCGTCCTGGCCGACCTGGGAGTTTCTTCTATGCAGCTCGACAACCCGGAGCGCGGCTTTACCTACAAAGCCGACGGCCCGCTGGACCTGCGCCTTAACCCGGGGCGAGGCAAACCCGCCTCGGAAATGCTCAGGACCATTTCCGCCGAGGCGCTGGAAAAGATGCTTTTTGATTACGGCGACGAACCCCATGCCAAAGACATAGCGAAGGCCATAAAGACCAGCCGCGTCCCGGTAGTGACCACGGCCCGGCTGGCCGACACTATCCGCGAAGGCCTGAAAAAACTTCATTCAAAAATTTCCGACAGCATCATAAACAAATCTTTGCAGCGCACTTTCATGGCGCTGCGGATAGGCGTAAACGAAGAACTGAGCGTATTAGACCGCTTCCTTGAGCTGCTGCCCTGGTGCCTGAAGCCGGGCGGCAGAATCGCTATCCTGTCTTTCCACTCGGGCGAGGACCGTAGGGTTAAAAAAGCTTTCGCCCGGGGCGAGGAAACCGGGCTCTACTCCAAAATAGCGCCCACCCCGGTGCGCCCCTCTCCGGCCGAGCGCCGGGGAAACTCCCGCTCGTCCTGCGCAAAGCTCCGCTGGGCCGTCCGTTCAGACAAACCGGCGCAGTAACGAGCCCCGTACAAATTAAAATCGCCCGCTCCCGGCGGGCGATATCTTTTTCCTGCGACTGTCTTTATTTTATATACCCGGACATTTTGGTGATCGAACCTGCGGCATTGGCGTAACTGCCGTTATAATAATGGCTCCATTGCAGGCAGACCAAATTATTCATCTCGGAAGCGGCTATCTCGTGGAATAACAGAAAGCTTGAAGCGACGAAGATAGGAACTCCGGCGGCGCTCACTGCCGCCCCGGCCGTATGCATAGCCAGGCGCTCAAAAGCGAATTCCAGGACTTTCTCGGTGCCGATGATGCCCGCCTCTTTCCCGGCATGCCACACCAGGTGGTGGCCCACCGTGCTGGACTCTTCAGCCCCTGCTACATAGATACCTTTTATGTCCCGCTTGATAACTTTGGCGAAATTGTCCACAAGCTTGTCCGCCACGGCCTGTCTGGCTTTATCGTTCTCAAAGCTTTTATGGCAGCCGGCCGCCGCGCGCAGGCTGAAATATACCGAACCCTGCAGATGGCCGGCGCAGGAAGCCTTCCCTTTGGCGCAGTCCCGCTCGCCTAACTTGCCCAGCATAACGCCGCAGGCCATATAATACATAGGGGTAACGTCGTCGTCCTCCAGCTGTGCTTTGCACATCTCAAGAACACCGTTAATGCAGTTGTAGCCCCTGTTATTGCAGCGGCCGTTGCCTATGGTCTTGGCGAAAGCCCGCACCGAACCGTCCGGGCCATTGCACTCGTCCATATGGGCGTCGCAGTAAGCTAAAGTTTTATCAAGATGGCTGAGTACTGCGCCTTTAAGGTCGTCTTTCACCTCTATGCCCGCACCTTTCTGGTTTCCCGGCATGGCCTCGTGGGACGGCATAATACCTAAATCCCCTCCCTGCCTGCTCTCGGCCAGGGACTCCCTCACCGACATGCCTATATCACCAAAATCTCCGGCCGCAACCGCGCCGCCGGGCGCGCCGGAAAGAATAAGAGTCAGCAGCAGATTCATGTAGTTCATATAACCGCGGATTAGTCCGCTTCAATAGTATAATAGTCAGCCCTTGACATGTCAAGGCTGCACAATACCGCCGGCATTTCACCTGGCGGTTTCTATTTCAAGAAGATCCATTTTCTACGGCGTTGAAAATTAGAACCTTTTTTTTAATGTTATCCGCTGGGCGCTGCCCAGGCTGCCTTCAGGTGACATCGCGTAGTCCAAATCAGCATTCATAAGTCTAATTCCCGCACCCGCGCTGAAAGCACCCGCGGCACTCTGCCCGGCCCCGCCGTTTACCCCTCCCCTCAGGCTAAGGCCGCTCATGGTTCCGGGCCCACCGAATAAAGCGTATTCGGTCCCCACGCTATAGGCCGTGTACTTATCATATACATAGCGCCTGGCGTCAAAGTTCAACATGAACCCGG
>MNUR01000053.1:0-7019 GCA_001871115.1 Elusimicrobia bacterium CG1_02_56_21
CTCACAACCTCCGTTGAGGGTGCTCGTCTCGCGGCGCTTCGGCTCGGCTCCAAAATAGACAATTTCGTCATGAAAGCCTTATGTTGGACAGGCTCCTAGTCTTCTAATCCTCTATTTTTTAACTTCTTCCAGGTAGAGCAGGGCTTCCATCGCGGCTTTGCAGCCCGCGCCTGCCGCTACTATCGCCTGTTTGTAGCGGGTATCCATCACGTCTCCCGCCGCAAAAACCCCGAAGACCGAGGTCGCAAGCTTGTCGTCGGTAACGATATAGCCCGATTCGTCCAGGTTCAGTTTTCCCTTGAAGATGCTTGTTGCGGGCACATGGCCGATGGCTATAAAGATGCCCGTGGTCTCAAGGCGCCTCGAGGCTCCCGTCTTTACGTTTTTAATATTTATGCCGTTTACCTTGGCTTCCCCCGTTATCTCTTCAGGGGTATGGCCGTAGACTATTTCTATCTTAGGGTTTGCGCGGAGTTTTTCCTGAAGTCGGAAGGTGGCGCGCAGCTTGTCGCGGCGGTGCACCATATACACCCTGGAGGCGAACTTGGTCAGGAACAGCGCGTCCTCGGCGGCCGAATCCCCGCCCCCTATGACGCAGACTTCTTTACCGCGGAAAAAGAAGCCGTCGCAGGTTGCGCAGCCGGAGACGCCCTTGCCTATATATTTCTGCTCGGAAGGCATGCCCAGCCAGCGCGCCCGGGCGCCGGTGGCTATAATTACCGAGCCGGCGGTATAAACCTTGCCGCTGCCCGCAATCAGCCTGAACGGCCGGTCCGAGAGGGCGACTTCGTTTATCTCTTCGGTGAAAACCGTCGTGCCGAGCCGGGCGGCTTGTTTGAGCATGGTCTGCATCAGGTCGGCGCCCACCACCGGGTTAACGAAGCCGGGATAGTTCTCTATCTCCATGGTCTGAAGCAGCTGGCCTCCGGGCGCCACCCCGCCGAAGAGAGCCGTGGAGGCCCCTCCGCGCGCGGCGTAGATGGCAGCCGTAAAACCGGCCGGTCCCGAGCCTATTATGATGATGTCAAAATGCGTGGGCTGTCCGGTCATAAATATTTCCTTTCTATTTCCTGTATAAAGCCATAGAGGTCGGGGTTTCCCAGAAGGCAACCTCGTCCACCGGCAGTTTCATGGCCGCCGCGGCCAGGAAAATTATTTTTGCAAAGGTCTCGGCGGTGGGGTTGTCGGCCGTCAGAAAGCAGGACTGGCCCCGGGACCTGAGTACCTTGGCCAGCGGGTCGGCTTTGCAGAGGATGACCTTATGGTCCATGTTCTCGTCGAGCCAGCTCTTTATGGTTTTCCCCAGCTCGGTGAAGTCCATCACCATTTTCTCGTGGTTAAGCTTTGCTGCTTTCAGGGTGATCTCTACAATGCCGTTGTGCCCGTGCAGGTTCTCGCATTTGCCTTTGTAGTTAAGCAGGCGGTGGGCGTAGGCCATATGAAACGTTTTTTTTATTTTATGCATAGCTAAGGTTTCCCGGGCTGTCGCTTTTCTTTAAACGCCGGCTTTCTTCAGGAACTTCTTTACCAGGTTCATTGGCAGGCCCACCACAGTGTCGAAGCGGCCTTCTATCTTCTCCACAAAGAAGTCGTCTTTGTCCTGCACGGCGTAGGCCCCGGCCTTGTCGTGGTGTTTTGCGGCCATGCCTTCCAGCTCGGCTTTGGCGAGCTTGCGGGCTTTGCAGCGCGTAACCTCGGTCCCTGCGAGGTAGATGCCCTTGTCCAGCCAGATCAGCGCAACCCCGGTGTGCACGGCCTGCCAGGAGCCGTTCTGCAGGCGCAGCAGGCGCAGGGCGTCCTTATGGTTCTCCGGCTTTCCCAGGACCCGGCCCTTGCAGTAAACCAGGGTGTCTGACCCCAGCACGGGCGAGCCCGGGTGCTTCAAGGCTACGCTGAGCGCTTTTTTATAGGCCAGCTCCCGCACAATAAGCGCGGGGCGCTTATAGGAAGTGATCTCCTCTATACGGCTGGGGATAACCCGGTATTTTATCCCGGCCTGCTTAAGGAGCTCTTTGCGCCTGGGGGATCTTGAAGCCAGTATAAGCGTCATTTAACCAGCTGCTTGTAGACGACCGCGGCCAGGAAAATGCCGGCGACGCTGGAGATATTGAACTTGAAGACCAGCCCGGCGGTGACTTCCACCAGGTTCAGGTCCACGGTAGTGGGGTTAAGCCCCGTATTTATGCCGGTGTTCATAAGCGCGGCCAGCTGGCTCCCGGCGGGAAACCATATCCCCAGGAGTTTGCTTATAAACAGCCCCAGCAGCGAGCCGACTATTACGACCACCGTTACATGTAGCGCGTTTTTCATAGTATTTGAGCGTCCGGTGCCTTATCCATTGATATATTCGTAGTGAAAAGCGTGTTCGCGCCGATCCAGTCCTGGTACTCCCGAGAGGCGCCGTCTATTTCGGTGAAAATAGTTTCCGGAACTTCGTAGGGGTGGTGGCGCTTTACAAACTGTATTATGTCCTCGCGGAGAATGCGGCGCGTTTTAATTATCAGCAGGGTTTCCGAAGAGGTCTCTATGTTGTTTTTCCACCAGTAGGTGGATTCCACCCCGGGCACCGCGGAAACGCAGGCCGCCAGTTTTTCCTTCAGCAGGCCCGCGGCAATATCGCCGGCCACTTTCTTGTCTCCCACCGTTACGAAGCAGATATCGTATTGAGTGCTCATAAGTTTCTCTCCCCCTGTTTAGTCCTTTTGTTTTCCTTTCGCTTCCGGCCGATCTCCCTCCATTTCAGGGCATATTGCAGTCCGAAAATTCATGCCTCATCCGGTCTATCTCCGGCTGGTGCGCCGAGCGCCAGGCCGCGTCCTCGCTGATGCCCTCGGAGTAAAGCTTTCCAAAGCGCGTAAAGATGTCGCTCTGCTTGTCATAGAAGGTGCGCTGATAGCGGTAAACCTCGTAAATAGGCATAGCGCGCACTACGGAGTCGTTCTTCATGGCTTCGGCCGCAGTCAGCGCGCCCTTTTTTACCCGGGCCCAGTCCCGCTCGTAGAGAAGCTGGTAGAAGCTCTCGTCGTTTATGGCCTGGCGGGTTTTTTCAAGCCAGACCCGCTGGTTCTGCAGGGTGTCGAGCGGCCGCAGGCAGTTCGGGTCGGGGGTGAGCGCTTTTATCCGGGCTTTCTCCCTGGCGTAGTCGGAGTTCTGCAGTACGTAGGTGCAGAAATCGTTCTTTATTTCCGGCGCTCCGCCGGCGCTGTCGAAGTCGTAGGTAGCCAGGTTTGACTGGACCGCGAGGCGCGCCTGGAACAAGGCGCCGAGCTCTTCCTCTTCGGAGATTATTTCATCCAGGCCGGAAAGAGTGTAGAGCCTGTATATATGGCCCGCCCGGGCTATGGCCAGGGCCAGGATCAGGTCTGAGCCTTTATAGGCCTGCGGCAGGAAGATCTTTCCGGCCCTAAGGGAGAACTTGTGGCAGAGCCCGGCGGTATTTGAGTATTCGAAACTGACCGGGTTCTTCCTGAGGAACTTCAACAAGGCCTTTCCCTCCGGGGTCAACGAGATAGCGTCCATGGCCCGTTCTATGGAGGGTTCGCTGGTAAGGCGCACTTCGCGGCTGCCGGCGCAGGCGGCCAGTAACAGCAGCGGGAGAAGAAGTACAAGGCGTTTATTCATTCTGTTCTCGGCGCGCCAGAGCGGCGCGGGTAAATTCTACGCAAAGGCAGCGGGCCGGTTCTTTAACCTATTTCTTGAACAGGCCTTTTAATAACCTGGAAGCGTCGGGGACCAGTTTGTCCAAAGCTTTTTTAACGGCCGGCTGCTCGGCAATAGACTTTATGTCGGGTTTTACCGACGGGTCCGTGAAAGTTCCTTTTACGAACATTCCCAGCGGGGTGCCCATTCTTATGCCGCTGGCCTGCTTGAGGGTCGTGCTTATTCTCATGTCCAGCTTTTCGGCCGGCAGGTTTATAGAGCCGGCGGAGGACACGTCGGCTACGGGCGAGGAGAGGGCGGACTTGTTCAGTTTCATCAGCCCGTCGCTGAAGGAATAATCTCCCTCGATCACGTCGAAAGCTATGTTGTTGAAGTCGGGCAGCTGCAGGGCCTTGGCCAGCTTGGAGGCTTTCTGCAGCACTATAAGCGGGTAGAGGGCTACCTTGGCTACTTTATGTTTTTCGGCCAGGGAGATCAGTTCCGAGAACTTTCCCGGTCCGGCGGTAAAGGCGGCCGTTCCGTCCATGGCTTTCATGTCCTCTGAAATATTTACCAGGGCCAGCTTCATGGAGGCCGGGCCGCAGCTGAAATTAGGATGCTCTATAGCGCCAAGCGTCGCGGTTCCGGCCAGGTCCAGGTAAAAAGGCCGGCCCGCGGGGGCGGCGGCTTTCCTTTTTTCTCCCGGGGCGGCGGCCGGCGAGTCTTTTAGAACCAGGCGGGCCAGGCTGAAATCGAATTGGGCTTTGGGGTGCTTCAGCAGATTGTCCGCGTTCAAGGAGGCGGTAAAGTCCTCACCGTCCAGCTTGCCCCGGATCTTTTTAGCGCTGAGAGAATCCATTGTGAAGTCGGCCGCGCCGCTTAAGGCGGAAAGCCTGCGGTCAGCGAAAGACGCGCCGATACCGGACATAAAGGCTTTGCCGCTGACGGTGAGCGAGCCGGAATAAGAGTAATTCAGGTCTGCCCCGGCGGAGCCTGCGAGGGCGTAGGCCCCTAGTTTGTCAGGGGCTATCTGGGCCAGCCGGGAGAAATCTTTAATCTCGGCTTTCGCCGCGCCCTGGGCTTTCATTTTGGGGCCTGAGAAGTTAATTGTAGCGTTCCCCTTTAAAGCCAGCGGCGAGGAATTCAGCGTGAAAGCGTGGACCACGGCGGTCCCGTTCTTCAGGCTCATCTTTGCGGAGACTTCCGAGAGAGGCAGCTTGAGGCCCCGCGGAAGCGGGTATTGCTTTGCTTTCCTGGCCAGCAGCGTAGTGTCTATTTCCGGGATCTGCGTTTTTATCTCGGCCTTTATATCGTAGGAGACTTTGGGGTTCCAGGCCGCGCGCCCTTTGAGGGAGGTTTTTACAGGGCCTGCCAGAAGTTTTACCGAGCGCAGGTTTATGTCGTTGGCGGTCAGTTTAAAATCCGTGTCAGCTTCTATTTCCGGAAGGAGTATCTTCGCGGGCAGGCCTTTGAAAACTGTTTTCAGGTCCGCGGTGGAGAACTGTTTTATTTTCAGCGCCAGTTTGGCCTCCGGTTCAAGCAGGTTGGTTAAAGAGCCTTTTATCTCTCCTTTAACCCCGCCCAGGGAGAAAGAAGCTTTTTCTATTTCGGCCCGGCCTTTTTCCGGATTGAAGCCGCCCAGGGAGAGTTCTCCTTTGACCGCGGCCGGGACCTCCCCGTTGAAATAAGGCGAAGCCACGGCCATAGTGAAGTCCCCATCCAGCGGGAAGAGCCCGGAGGGCGAGATGCCGGAGGCTGAAAGGTTTATCTCCCGGAACGTGACGGAGATGTCTCCGGCGGCATTGGCGTAGCTGAAGCGCGAATCGCGCACTTTAAGGCTGGAAACCAGGAGGCGCGGCGCGGCCTGCTCTTTGGCGGCAGGCCGTCCCGGCGCCGGGGCGGCAACGGGGGCTATCAGGTCTGAAAAATTATAAGTGTCTTTCTTTACTTCAGCAATATGCATGTTCAGCCCGGCCGCGGAAACGGAATTGATTTTAAGCTCCCTGTGCAGGAGCGCCCTGAAAGAAGGGCGCAGCGAAAAAGAAGAGGCGCTGAAGAATTCCCCTTTTTTGAAGTCGGGGTATTCGGAAACACGCAGGTTAGTTATGGAAAAACCGGAAAGGTTAAGAGTTATCGCGTCAAAAATAAGTTCCCTGCCAAGGTTCTTTGCAGCGTAATCGGTGGCCAGGGTTTTTAGCCTGGCCTGTGTGAAGTAAAGCTTCAGCCCCAGGGCGGTTGTCCCCAGCGCCAGCGCCAGTACTACGGTTATCCAGATGAGTGCTTTGGTGGTTTTCCCCATAGCAGATATTATATAAAAATGCTAAATTTAATTTATTGTATTTAGGCAAAATCAGGCCTGCTGCGGTTTTGCTCCTGTTAACCAGCCTGATAATGCTTTACCACCCGGTTTCTTCAAAATGAACGCTATCGTCGTCAACCTTAACCTCTCCGTAGACAAAACCGCGCTGATCCCCGCTTTTGACAAGGGCAGGATATTCCGCCTGAACGATATTATAACGCTGCCCGGAGGAAAAGGGGTGAACGTGTCCCGCGCGTTGCGTTCTCTGGGCCTCGAGGCCCCTATAACGGGGTTTGTTAGCGGGCACAGCGGCCGCTGGATAGCGGAATCCCTTAAAAAAGAGGGGTTTAAGGCTTATCTCCAGAGCCACGCCGCGGGAGAATCGCGCGTTTGTTATACCATAGTCGATTCCCGCGGACTCACCACGGACCTGAACGAGGAAGGGCCGCCGGTTCCGGCGTCCGCGCAGGCGGCATTCCTTAAAAAGTTCGCGGCCCTGACCGGCGAATACAAAACTATCGCGGTCTGCGGGCGAGTTTCGGCCGGTCTCAGGAAAGGATTCTATTCAACCCTTGTCCGGCTGTCAGTGGAGCGGGGTTGCTTTACTGTTTTTGACACCAGCGGTCCGGCCCTGGCAGAGGCCCTGTCAGCGGGTGCCGAAGGCGTAAAAATAAACCGGCATGAATTTGAGGAGCTTTCCGGCAAAGCGTTCAGCCATGCGCGACTTGCCGCCTTTTACAGGGAAAACTCCGGAGGCGGGCTTAAAACCCTTATTGTTACGGACGGAGACGCTCCGGCTTATGCGGCTTCTCCTTTCGGTCTTTGGCGCGTAAAACCCCCCCGCCTGACCGGGCTAAGGAGCACGGTGGGCGCCGGCGATTCTTTTATGGCGGGTTTTCTATTCGGCTTTTTAAGCGGCTATGATTTCGGGCGCACCCTGAAGCTGGCCGCCGGTACTGCCGCCTCGGACTGCCTCACTCTGGGCGCCGGTTTTGTAAACCGGGCGCAGGCCCTGTCTTACGCGGCGAAAACCAGGGTAGACAAAGTCAGCTGACCGGAAAGCCCGGGAACAGCCGCAAAG
>MNUR01000053.1:7037-26339 GCA_001871115.1 Elusimicrobia bacterium CG1_02_56_21
CAGAAATGAGAGAGGGCTTTTTGCGGGAAATGTCCGGATTGAATTTTGCGGTGTTTTCTGATTGACCGCCGGTTTTTTGTTTTCCGCCTTTTGTGTTTTTTTTGCGGCAAATTTATGCTGTAGTATCCCCGGGAGAAAATATGGAAAATTTTGAAGCTATAGAAAAGATCTTCGCGGCCGCCGGCGCACAAGAACGCCAGAGCCTCAGCGAGCCCGAGGTTTACCGCGTTCTTGAACTGGCCGGCCTCCAGGCCCCTAAACATGTTCTCCTGGCCAAGGGCGCCGACGCCGCGGCCGCCTCGGCTGAAGCCGCCGCGCTGCTTGCAGGGGATAAGGCTGTGCTGAAGGTGGTTTCTTCCGGAACCCTTCATAAAACAGAATCCGGCGGCGTTAAGACAGTTAATAAGGAACCGGCCGCGCTTGAAGAGGCGCTTAAGGCCATGGCCCTTAAATTCCCGGAGGCCGAAAGCCTGATGATAGCGGAGTTCCTCCCCCATTCCGCTTTCGCGCTGGGCGAAGAGCTGCTGCTGGGCGCCAGGTCCGACGACGCATTCGGGCCGGTGATTACCCTCGGGCCCGGCGGGACTAACGCCGAGGAGCTGATAAAATCGCTGCGCCCGGGGCTGACACCTTCGGTCATGCCGGTGGACCTGGCCTTTAACGCCAGGGTCTGGGAGCGCTTCCTGGCAAAAAGCTGGGTCTGGAAGTACGTCTCAGGCACAGTGCGCGGCGGCCGCCGACTTGTGCAGGACGGGGAGATAGCGAAATGGCTGGAAGGTTTTTCCCACCTGCTGAAGCATTTCCGCGACGGCGGCCACTCCGACTGGGCCATAGAAGAATTCGAGATAAACCCTTTGGCCGCCTGCAAGGGCCGCCTGACGGCGCTCGACGGCGTGCTGCGCTTCAGGCCCGCCCTCAGGACAGCCCCGCGCAGTAAACCCTCTAAGAACGGAGTCAACGGGCTGCTGCATACGCAAAGCGTAGCGGTGGTGGGCGTAAGCGAAAAGAAAATGAACATGGCCAGGATAATACTCGGCAATATAATCAAGGCCGGTTTCCCTAAAGAGCGCACCTACATCATTAAAGAAGGCGTGGCCGGGATAGACGGGGTGAAATGTTTTCCCGCTCCTTCCTCGCTGCCCGAGAAGATAGATATGTACGTGGTGGCCGTGCCTTCTCCCGAAGTTCCGCGGGTTCTGGCCGAGGCGGGAGATTCAGGTAAAGTTAACGGCGTGGTGCTTATCTCCGGGGGGATGGGAGAAAAGGCCGGGTCCGAGACCGCGGGCAAGAACGTGGTGGAAGCGATAGCCCGCGCGCGGGAGAAGAACCCGGATTTCGCGCTCTCCGGCGGCAATTCCCTGGGAATCGTCCTCAACGAGGCTAAAATAAATACGCTTTTTATTCCCGGGTACAAGCTGGCCCATCCACTGGGCGTAAACCCCTACAATGCGCGCACCGCTTTTGTAAGCCAGAGCGGGGCTTTTGTCATCTCCACTATAAGCAAGATGCCGTGGCTTAAACCGGCTTACAGCGTTACGGTCGGGAACCAGCAGGACGTGACGGTTCCTGATTATGTCGAGCGCCTTGCCGACGAGGACGGGCTTAAGGTTATTCTGGTCTATATGGAAGGCTTCAAGCCGGGAGACGGGCTTGCCCTTGCCAGGGTCATAGAAAAAGCCCGTTCCAGGGGGAAGCAGGTGATACTTTATAAAGCGGGCCGCACAGCTGCCGGGCAGAAGGCGGTAATGGGCCATACGGCCTCGATAGCCGGGGATTACCTGGTGACGCGCCTGATAATGGAAAATGCCGGGGCCCTGGTGGCCGAAACCTTTGACGACTTTAACGACCTTGTTCTCATGGCCTGCTACTTTGCGGACCTGGAGATAAAGAACGGAAATACTTTCTTTATGAGCAATGCCGGTTTTGAAGCCGCCGGCATGGCGGACGGGGTAGCGGGACTTGTGACAGCCGGGATGAGCGATTCTCTGGCGGCCTCTATGGCCAAAACGCTAAAGGAGTTCAGGCTGGACTCTATAGTGGACGCGAAGAACCCGCTGGATATTACGCCCATGGCCGGCGATGAGGCCATAGGCGGGATCTTAAAGACCGCGCTGGCTTCGGAAGAATTTTCAGGAGCCCTGGTTTCAATGGTTCCGCTTACCCCGGCGATGAACACCCTGCCCAAGGGCGAGGCCTGGCCGGACGATCTGGAGAAATCTTTTCTTAAAAGCGCGGCGGCGGCCGCGAGGGAAGAGGGTAAGCCGCTTATTCTGTGCGTGGCCGCCGGCGCGATATATGAGCCGTATTGCGCTTATGCTGCGGAGCTGGGCCTTCCGGTTTTCCGTTCCTCCGACCGGGCGATAATGATCTACAGGAAATATTTTGAATACGTGACCGGTTAGTTACTGGTCCGCGCGGTCTTCCCCGCCCGGGCGCGGCAGCGGGGAGAGGTCTCCGCCCAGCGCTCGCCGGTCTTCGGAGCCCTCGGTCCGGCCTCCGTCAAAACTCCTTACCGGAACTGTCTCCTCCATAGGATACTGCAGCGCCAGGATGGACGCTCCCAGGCCGTAAAGGAAGACTGCCGTGAAAATAGTTTTCCCGCCTATCGGGAAAAAAGCTTCCGTTAAAGCGGAAGAGCCGCCTACCAGGAGAATAGCCAGAAATCTCCTCTTCCCCCCGTCCAGTCCGGCCAGCCCGGCTATCAGCGTACACCCGGTGGTGAAACCTATCAGTATTATAGGAAGCAGCCCCGCGAATATAGCCAGGCCTTTTCTGCCTTCAGGAACTGCGAACTTTCCTGCCAGCATCAGCGCCCATACCCCGAACAGGGCCGTTATACCTATAGAGAAGCTTTTTATTACGTTCTCGCGGCCAACCTTGTAAACATGCAGCAGCTTCCTGCTGAAGACAGCCGCGGCGGCGAATGCCGCCAGGATAAGCAGCAGGTTGAAAAACGTGTTTATAATTGTGTGTCTTGTCATGGCTATTTTGCCAGCCCGAGTATTTTTTCTATTTCAGGCTGCTCGTGCTTCATCCCCCAGAGGCGTATCAGGCCCATGGCGTTTTCCGCTATGCGCGGAATGTCTTCGGCGGGGATAGCCGCTTCCGACAGGCGCACCGGGGCGCCTGTTTTTCTGAAGAAATCCTCAAAGGCTTTGATCGCTTCTTCCGCGGTGCTGGTCCCGAATACTTCCGCGCCGAATTTTTCCAGCCTCGCGGGGCCCGAAGTCTGAAGATGGTGCTTGAACCAGGCCGGGATAACAAGAGCCAGGCCCGCTCCGTGCGCTATGTCATAGAGGGCACTCAGGGAATGCTCTATGGCGTGGTTTATAAAAGTCATCCCCCCGTAGCCGCAGGTGGCCAGGCCGTTGAGCGCGAGGGTGGCCGACCACATCATTGAGGCGCGGGCATTGTAGTCCGCCCGGTCCTTTAATATCCTGCCGGTGGAGTCTATCACCGAGCGGGCGAGCGCGTGTACTATTTCGTCCGTCACCGCGGCGTCCGCGTCTTTGGTGGTAAAGTAGCCTTCGATTATATGGGCGATAGCGTCTACCGCCCCGTTGGCTATCTGTGTTCTCGGGAGAGTCATGGTTGTTTCGGGGTCCAGTGCCGAGACCCTGGGGAAAAGAGCGGGGCCCTGGGCCGAGAATTTCTGCGCCGTTGCCTCGTTGGTAACCACGCAGCCGGAGTTCATCTCGGAACCGGTGGCCGGCAGCGTGAGCGCGGTGAAGATAGGCAGCGCTTCGCGGATAGCGGCTTTGCCGCAGAAAAAATCCCAGACATCGCCGTCATACTTTACGCCGGCGGCTATGGCCTTGGCTTCGTCTATTACCGAACCGCCCCCCGCCGCCACTATCAGGTCGCAACTGTTCTCGCGGGCCTTCCGGATGCCCGAGCGCACATGCGAGAGCACCGGGTTGGGCTTAACCCCGTGGTGTTCCGTCACTGTTATCCCTTCTTTCTCCAGCGCCCCGGTAAGCACGTCGTAGACGCCGTTTTTCTTTATGCTGCCCCTGCCGTAGACAAGCAGGGCTTTTTGCCCGGCCTTGGCGGCTTCCGGGCCCAGCTTGGCCAGTACCGCTTTACCGAAAATTATTCTTGTCGGGTTTATAAATGTGAAGTTTTGCATTTTCCCTCCTGACTATTTTCAGTTTAGCAAAAAAAACCGCGGTTTCAGCCGCGGTCTTTGGCCGGGTTAACGGCCTTTACTCGGAGTCAACCCAGATCCCGCGGGAGGGAACCTGCGCTCCTCCGAAGGACTTGCCCGGGGCCGTGCCTTCTTCTGCAAGGCAGGCGGTGATAAAGGCGCGCGCTTTGCGCAGTTCGTGGAGAGGATTTATAAGGATGGGGGTGCTTTTGCCCTTTTTGAAATTAACATTATCTCTTTTTACTATATACTTCGAGTTAAGCTCGCCGGTATAGTCGTTATAGATGACCTCTACATGGCAGTCCAGGTAGCTGCGCGAGAGCGGCTTCAGCCACATCCTGGCTTGATCCAGTGAAACCATGAAATCCTTGCTTTCTACATATTCCAGCCGGTCGCGGAAATCTTCGCCGAGGTCCAGGTATACGGCCGGGTCGCAGTAGTTCCTGTCCGGCACAAAACCCCGGTAGAGGCTGTTCCTGATTACCCTCGCCAGCTTCGCGCCTATCTTGCCGCCCGTGGAATTAACGTAGTCTTCCTGCTGCTCATTTTGGTCATTGGGCCCGCTGAGCACGTGAGAGCCGGCTGTCTCTATGCCGCCTATCAGCGCCGCGCGGAAGCCGCCCCGTACATAGCCGTAAAGCATTATGCCGTGGAAGTGGTACCAGGCCCCGTATTTATCGCCCTTGCCCTGGTAGAAATTGCTTATATTGGCTAATTTGCGCGTGACGGCAAGCTTGTCGCGCCGCGGATGGCGCCAGTTGTCGGAGAGAATGTTCTCTATGGTCAGTATGGCCAGGTAGACATCCCCGTTACTGAGCTGGTAACTGCGCCGGAAAACCTGGTCCATGGTGACCGAGCCTTCCCCGCGGGAAAGGATATATTCAATAAGGCCGGCTTCGGTACCGGTCTTGAAATGGCGCGAGGTGACACCGGAGGCCAGGGCGGTGAGGAGCTTGCTGAAGGTAAGGGGCAGCAGTTCCCCTTTCTCCCGGCAGTACCGCATAAATTCCGGGCTCCATTCGTGCGGCTCGCCAAACCTGGGCTGCAGGCCGTTCTGCATTTCCTCCGTTATGATCTGCTTGAGCATGTTCAGCATTTCTTTTTTGCGGAATGGGTTCAGCCTGCCTTCTATATGCAGTTTGGAGTTGCGCAGCTGCACCAGCAGGCGCTCTTTTTCTTCCTGCGGGAGGTCCAGGGCCAGGATAGCGGCCTCGGTGGGCATAGCCATCGGCGGGTCCTGTACCAGCGGGTTAATATCGTTGTAGCTTCCGCCGGCGGGATTTCCGTTATCCTCGGCTATGCCGAACAGTACATTGAACAGAACTTTGGGCAGGTTCTTGGTGTAGACGGTCAGGGCTACGTCGCCCTGGAGGTCGTGGCGTTGGTAGCCGGCCTGGCGGTACTGGCGGGAGAAATCCAGCGTTCCGTCAATGCCGGGAATGTCTATCTTTCCACCGGTGATGTGGAGCTTGTCTCCCCGCACGGGAGTAAGCAGGGGGTCATAGGAATTCAGGTCCAGGTAGTAGTTAGCCCTGCTGGCGGCCGGGGCTTCGGATTTGAGGGAGGAAATCTTCAGGTTAGCTATGTCGGGGTACTCAAGCTGCTGGGCCCGGACCTGGCCTGCGCTGATCAGAATCAGAATTGTAAATATAGTTTTCTTCAAGCGTTTTCTCCGGTGCGCGATTCTATTTACTATAATTTAACAGAGAATAAGGCTTTTGTAATGCGCCAAAGGGCCCAGAAGCCTCCGGTTTTTGGACCCAGGAGCCTGTCCGACATAAGCAATTTCGGTTGCAATTGCCGCTTTTGGCCTGCGCCTTTGCGCCGCTCAACTTACACTTCCGTCAAGAGTGCTCGTTTCGCGTCGCTTCGGCTCGGCACAAAATCGTCACTTTCGCCATGAAAGCCTCATGTCGGACAGGCTCCTAGCCCGGTTAACAGCATATGCCAGATAAACTTAAAATACTTCATATAACCGAGTCTTTCGGCTGGTCCGGGGGAGCCGCGCAGGCTATTTACCTGGCGCTTGAGCTGCGGGCGCTCGGTCATGAGAACGTGATAGCCTGCCCGGCCGGGGGCGACCTGGGCAGGAAGGCCGCCGCGGAAGGTCTGAAGGTGGTAAATTTCCGGCCCAAAAAGGACTATGACCTTAAAACGGCTTTCGCCCTCGCCCGGTTTATAGACGAAATGAAGCCGGATGTGATGCAGGCGCACCACCCCAAGGCTCACGCTATGGGCCTGCTGGCAAAGTTCCTGGCCTCCCATAAGCCGGTCTTTATTTTTACGCGGCGGGTTTCCCACCCTATAGTAACCGGTTTTTTCGCGAAGCTTAAATATACCAGCGGGCTTATAGATGGCTGCGTCGCCGTGGCGGATTCGGTGCGCTCTCTTCTTATTGATTACGGAGTAAAGCCGGAGCGGGTGCGCACTATATACAGCGGAACCGACCCGGCCCGGTTTTCCCCACGGCCGCCCGACCCGGAAATACTTAAAGAATTAGACCTGCCTGCCGGCCTGCCTGTCCTGATGCTGGTGGGTAATTTCAGCCGCCATAAGGGGCAGCATATCCTGCTGGAGGCGGCGGCCCTGCTGCGCGGGCGCGGCCTTGATTTCGCTCTTGTTTTTGCCGGCAGGAATACTGATTCCGAGGAGCTGAAACTGCTTTATAAAGCCGCCGGCCTGGCCGTAGAGAAAGGGCGCTTTCTTGGCCTGCGCGGCGATGTGGAGAAGCTGCTTACCGTAGCCTCGGTAAGCGTCAATGCCGCTATAAAAGGCGAGGCCCTGAGCGGCAGCATAAGGGAATCCCTGGCTATGGGCGTTCCGGCCGTGGCCGGAGATATCTCCGGAAACTCCGAGATAGTGAAGGAAGGCGAAACCGGGCTGCTGTTCCCCGCCGGGAACGCCGCCGCCCTGGCCGACCGTCTACAGACCGTACTCCGCGACCCCGGGCTGCGCCGGAAGTTCTCGCGGAATTCAGTAGCCCTCGTGCGCGAAAAGTTCACCACCGCCATAATGGGCGCCCGCACCCTGGCATACTATAAAGAGCTCCTTTCAAAGAGTAATCGGAAATAATCGTTAGAGGATTAGAAGACCGGAGGACCGGAAGACCGGAATTTAATTCTTCAGAGTCCGTAGACCTTATGGCTAGTCCTTTAACCTTCCAATCCTCCAGTCCTCTACCACAGTCCTCTACCACCATGGCGCAGGGCGGTTATGTCTGGTATACTATAAGTATCCCCCGCAAACCAGACCGGAGACCAACGTGGAACAGTCACGCCAGCCCAGCCTTTTACTTACCAGCATAATGCGCCCTATCGGCCCGGCTTACGGGGACGCCGAAAGCGTAGGCTATGAACTTCTGCACGCCCAGGTAACGCGCGCGCAGGGGATGTTCAGCCCCCGCGCCGTGCACCGCCAGTTCTCCCTGGATTATATAGCCGAAAACCTGGAGAACCCCACCGTGGTGCTGCAGTATCCGTCCAGGCGCGAACTGATAAAAGAGCTTAAAAAGGGCTACGATTTTGTGGGTATCTCGTTTATCATGGTCACCTATCACCGTATGAAGGAGCTTTCTGCCCTGGTACGGCGCTATGCCCCGGCCAGCAAGATCATCCTGGGCGGCTTCGGAACCGTGCTGCCGGACGAAGCGCTCAAACCTTACGGCGACCATATCTGCCGCGGCGAAGGCGTGGCCTTCATGCGGGAGCTGTTCGGCCAGCCCCACCTGGCGGAGCATGTCCATCCTTTCGTGGAAAGCCGGATGAAGATATTCTCCAAAACGCTTTCCTATACCGGCATGATATTCGCGGGCCTGGGCTGCCCCAACGGCTGCGATTTCTGTTCCACCTCCCATTTCTTCAAGCGTCAGCATATCCGCCTGCTCAATACGGGAGCGCAGGTTTACGCCGTGGTGCAGAAGCATCTTAAGGTCAAGCCGGACGCCCAGTTCACTATTTTAGACGAGGAATTCCTGCTGAACCGGGACCGCGCCCTGGAGTTCCGGGACCTGGTGGTGGCCGGCGGCAAGCCGCTCTCCATTTTTGTGTTCGCCAGCATAAAAGCGCTCAGTCTCTACGCCCCTGAAGAACTCCTGGAGATGGGCGTGGACGGAGTGTGGATAGGCTACGAGGGAGAGCGCTCGGGCTACGGGAAGCGCGCCGGCAAATCCGCGGAGGAAATCTTTAAAGGCCTTAAAGAGAACGGGATAATGATACTGGCCTCCATGATAATAGGCTTTGATTACCAGACCCCGGAGATAATAAAGGCCGAGCAGAAGAAACTTTTGTCCTTGAAGCCGGACCTGTGCCAGTTCATGATCTATAACCCCAATCCGGGAACCCCGCTCTACGAGAAGGTAGAAGCCGGCGGACTGCTCCGGCCGGAATATGCCTCGAACCCCGCCCGCTACTGGAAATGGGCCAGCGGCTTTAAGTCCCTGATTAAGCACCCGCGCATGACCGCCTCCGAGATAGAGGGGATGCAGGAATATTGTTTTAAGACCGATTTCCGGGAACTGGGCCCGTCGATATACCGGGTGGCGGACACCCTGCTCACCGGCTATCTTAAGCATAAAGATTCCGCCAATATGTTCCTCAGGAAGAAGGCCGGGCGCTACGCCGAGGAGCTGCGCAAAGCTTATCCTGTTTTCCTCGCGGGTGAGCTCTTCGGGCCCACCCTGCGCGCCCGCGCTATAGTACACCGCCTTAAGAAGCGAGTTTACGCCGTTCTGGGCCGGCCTTCCTTCGCGGGCCGGTTGATGAGCCTGGCCGCCGCGGCTGCCGCGCTGTGGACCTCTTTTACGCTGCGTTTTAATCTACTGCAGAACCCGGCCCTGACCCGCAAGACCTGGCGCCTCCCGCCCGAGCAGTACTCGCGCGAATGGTTTGCGCAGAGGGTGGCGGCTTATAATGTGCCGCAGAAACTGTCCGTGCTTGTCGGGGAATACGACGGCAGGCGTAAAGAACTGCGTGTTCGTCTTGAAGGAGCCCTGGACCGCTGCCAGGGAGAGAAACTGGCGGAAGAACTGCGCGCCTATCTGAAGGAAACAAAGGGCAAGCTGGTCCTGGACCTGGAGAAACTTAAGACCATGGAGAAAGAGGCCGCGGCCGCTTTCAGCCAGCGCCTGGACGATTACCGCTCCCGCGTTAAGATCTCAATGCCTAAGAACGCCCCTGCCCACGCCGCGCAGCTGATGTTCCTGGCCGAAATCTTCAAACATTACAAATGCTGAGCACTGCCAGACCTTTTCCGTATTAGCTTCTGATCTCAAAGGGTGTGCCGGATGAACCGGAACGCAAAACGCGATCGGCCACCCCGTGGCCTCTCTCCGCATTCGCCCGCCGCGCTATGCAAGCGGCGGTCTCATGAGGGTTTTGCTAACCCGGTTCATCCTGCCCCCGCGGTCAGAATATTCCGTTGAGCAGTTCTTTTCTCTTTTCTCTGGGAAAATGCTCTATGGCGTAGCGCAGGGCGGTGCGCGGGAGGCGGGCGTAATTTTCTTTAAGGAAATCCAGCAGCAGTTTTTGGGAGCATTTGGCCCCCACTTCTCTCAGCATCCATCCCGCGGCCTTGTGCACCAGGTCGTGTTTATCGCCTAGCAGGAGGCGGGCTATGGCCAGGGCGTCGGCGCTCTCGCCGGCCTTTATGAAATTAAAGCAGGCCAGTATGGCTATCCTGCGCTCCCAGAGAATTTTTGAACCTGCCAGCCTGTAAAGCGGCTTGCGGCTTTTATCTTTCAGCCAGCCGCCCGCTATTTCCGGCGCCGACATATCCACCAGGTCCCAATTATTTATATAGCGGGTGCTGGCCAGGTAGAAACTGTAGATAGATCTTTTTTCAGGAACTGTCCCCGTGCGGAACCTGGCCGTCAGCATCATGAGGGCGCAGACGCGGTGCTCGTGCCAGGACGAGGACAGCAAAGCTTTAACCTGATTGAGCGGCAGGTCTTTATACTTTTTTGCCAGAAGGCGGGTGGAAGGAACGGTAAGCCCCAGGAATCTGTCCCCCTCGGCGTATTCCCCCCTGCCGGTCTTAAAGTAGCGCGCAAGGAGCCTCGCCCTGAGCGGGCCGGCGTTTTTTTTAAAATCCTGTTTTAAGGCTGATAAGGTCATCGGCGGCGGAGCGTTTTGCAGCTTTTGCTGATCCTCCAATCCTCTAGTCTTCTACAATAGTTTCCCCTGCAGCAGCCAGGCCGTACTGAGGAAAGAGAAGAACCCGACTACATCCGTTACCGTGGTCAGGAAAATACCGGAGGAATGGGCGGGGTCATAGCCCATGCGCTTCATCATAACAGGGATGAGCGCGCCGGCCAGCCCGGCCGCCACCATGTTCACTATCATGGCTGCCCCTACAACAAAGCCCAGCCAGACATTGCTTTTCCAGAGCCAGGCCGCCGCGGCCGTTATCAGTCCTATAGCCGCGCCGTTCATAAAGCCTACAAAGACCTCCGTGCGCACAAGCTGCCAGGCATTGTGCGGGGCTATCTCGCGCATAAGCATGCCGCGCAGGACTACCACCAGGGTCTGCGTCCCGGCGTTTCCGCCCTGGCCGGCTATGATGGGCAGGAAGACGGCCAGCACGGCTATCCGCGCGATGAAGTCCTCGAACATGGCCACCACGGAACCGGCCAGAAAAGCCGTGCCCAGGTTTATAATGAGCCAGGGCAGGCGCCGGGTTATTTTAAACCAGGCGGGTGAAAAAGCTCTTTCCTCGGCGCTGGCGCCGAACAGGATCTGCAGGTCTTCCGTGGCTTCCTCTTCGGTGGAGGTCATCAGCTTCTTGGTATTGACTATACCCAGCAGCCTGCCATTGTCTTCAGTTACCGGGACGGCCAGGTAATGCTTGCTGGCCGCCAGGGTTACCAGTTCTTCCCGGTCTATGAAAGGGGAGACCCTGACCACGTCCCTTATCATTACGTCTGAAACGGCAGTTTCCGGGGCCGCCAGCAGGAGGTCCCGCATATTAAGCACGCCCATCAGCGCGCTGGAATTATCCACCACGTAGCAGTAGGTGGCGGCCGGCAGCTGCTTTTTTGCCATGTGCCGCAGCCGCAGGATCACGTCGCGCACTTTGGCGTCCACTTTGAAAGCCAGGAAGTCCACTGTCATCATGCTGCCGGCGCTTTCATTGGGATAGGCCAGTATCTCCGCCATGTCCTTGGAGAATTCCTGGGTGAGCAGCGGGATAACGGCCTTTGAAAATTCCTGGTTGAGCCTGCGGAAAATATCTGCGGCCTGGAATTTTCCTATGCGGTGTATTATCTCCGCCGCTTCGGCCGGGGACTGCTCTTCAAGCATGGCGGCGGCAGGGGCCGGGGTCAGGTTTTCCAGCACCTGGGCGGCTACTGAAGGGGGCAGGTCCTTTATCAGCTGGGAAGCGTCGCGCGAGGGCAGGGCCTGCAGAGCCTGGGCGGCCTTTACAGGGTCGCTCTGGATGAATTTTTTTACCAGCTCTATTGCCGCTTCATTTTTTTTCATAAGTCAGTTCTAAATACAGAATATACTATAGAGGCGAACAGCGCAAGATGTTAAATTTAAAGCGTTAAAAGCTTCTTTTAAGTTTCATGCTGGTTTGCGCATCTTTGCGGCTAAACCGCCGAAGCTCGCCTGAGGCGGTCCATTATAGCGCGGCCAAGACCTTTAGCGGGAACGCGCTCGGCGTATATTACCCTGGCCCGTGAATTCTCCAGTTTATGCAGCGCGGAAAAAAGGTTTGCGGCGGCTTCGCGCAGGTCGCCGCCGCGGGAAAGCACCTGCACTCCGGCCCAGGTCCCCGCGGGCTTGCGGCTGAAGGCAAGATAGGCGGCTTTAGCCGCGGGCTTAATCGCTACGCCGGGCTCTATTATTACCAGCCTGGCCTCAGGGGAATAATGCTTTTTAAGGCAGCCCGGTGCGAGGGGCCTTTTTTTCCCGGTTTTTTCCGGCTTGCAGGCCGGGCCCGCTATTTTTTCTATTTCCTCCAGCGGCAGGCCGCCGGGACGCAGAAGCACCGGTTTCCCCCGCGTAAAAGTTATTATCGTGGACTCAACGCCTATATGAGTAGCCCCTCCGTCCAGAATAAGGTCGGGGCCGTCCCCGAGCTGTTTCTTGACATGGGCCGCAGTGGTAGGGCTCAGCCGTCCGAATCTGTTTGCGCTGGGAGCGGCAATAGGCCTGCCAGCAGCTTTTATCAGCGCAAGGGCGTGAGCATTGGCCGGAACGCGCACGGCCACGGTGGGAAGGCCGGAAGTAACTATTTCCGGGACGGAGCGGGATTTAGGGAGTACCAAAGTAAGAGGGCCGGGCCAGAATTTCTTCATCAGCTTTTCTGCGCCGGCGGGGATCTTCGAGAAAAGTTTCTTTGCGCGGGCCGCCGTGCATTCGTGCAGGATAAGCGGGTCAAAGCGGGGTCTGCCTTTTATTTCGAAAATGCGCGCGCAGGCTTGCGGGTTCAGCCCGTCGGCGCCCAGTCCGTAGACGGTTTCCGTGGGGAAAGCCACTATTCCGCCGGCCCTGATCAGGGCGGCGGCTTTTTTTAGGCTGGCGGTACTGGCTTTTACGGTTCTCATAATTAAACAGCCCGCCGCGGCGGGCTACTAATTTTAGCAATTAACCTGCGTGATTTGCTTGCCTCATCCGGCTTACCGGAAAGTGAAATAGCCTCTTTGCGCAATTCTCTTTTATTTCTTCAGCAGTGTAGCCAGGGTTTCTGCCAGTTCCTCGTATTTATAGGGCTTGGGCAGGATCGCGTCGAAGCCGTTGCCTTTGTAGTCTGACATTACACCTTCATCCGAGTAGCCGCTTGAAACTATGGCTTTAACTCCGGGCGAAACCTCCCGCAGCTCCTGTATAGCCCATTTGCCGCCTTTGCCGCCGGGTATGGTCAGGTCAAATATTACCGCGTCAAAAGGCTTGCCCGCTTTTTCTTCTTCGGTGTAGCGCCTGACGGCGTCCTTCCCGTCGGTAACGATCTCGCAGGTATAGCCCAGCTCGGAGAGCATGCGCTTGACCGCGTTGTAGACCACTTCTTCGTCCTCAAGTACCAGAATGCGCCCGGAGCCTTTCCTTATTTCCTTATTTTCCGTGGCTTCCTCATTCATGCAGCGGCCGGTAGAGGGCAGGTAAAGGCTGAAAACCGTGCCTTTGCCTGAAACGGAGGACGCCGTTATGTATCCGCCGTGGTTTTTTGCCACGGACCAGGCCATTGAAAGGCCGAGCCCGTGCCCGCTGCTTTTAGTGCTGAAGTAAGGGTCAAAGACCTTGGTCAGGTACTTTTCAGGTATCCCTATTCCGGTGTCCGTTACCGTTATTTTGATATATTCTCCCGGCGAAAGAGGTTCAGGCGGGCGTATCTCCCTGCCCAGGTTCCGGGCCTCGAGTTTCAGCTTGCCGCCTGAAGGCATAGCCTGCAGGGCGTTCAAAAGCAAATTATTTATAGTCTGCTTCACCTGGTTCTGATCGCCTTCAATGCTCCAGAGATCCTTCTGGAGGTCTAGGGCGCAGGCCGCGCTGGTACCGGTCGTGGTAAGCTTGAAGATGTCGGACAGGGCCTGCTTCAGGCAGAATTCTTTTTTAACGGGCTTTCCGCCTTTTGAAAAAGCCAGCAGGTTAGTGGTCAGGCTCTGGGCGTTCCTTGCAGCTTCCATTACTTCTTTCATTATCTCCGCGTTCTCCGCGCTTACCCCGCCGCGGCTGGCCAGCAGGGAAATATTGGCCATTATCCCCATGAGCATATTGTTGAAGTCATGCGCTATGCCCCCGGCCAGCTGCCCGAGGGATTCCATCCTCTGCATAGCCGCCATTTCATAGATCATGCGCTGCTCCGCACTGGTTACTTCGCGCTTTTTTAAAATACTCCAAACGGAATCCATAAGCAGGGTCAGCTGTCTTATGTCATGCTTCGTGTAGCCGTCGTTCTTATTCGCTACGCCTATGACGCCTCTTATATGAGTTCCGGACATTATGGGAACGGTCACAAAGCTGCTGAGTGCGGCATGGCCGTCCGGCAGGCCCTTTTTCAGCGGGTCCGGCGCGGAAAAGTTGTTTGCGATTATGGGCTTTCTCTGGCGCACAGCTTCTCCCCAGCTCCCGGCTTTCTCCAGGCTGTATTTTGTCTGCGGGTCGCGGCCGGCGCATTCTTTAATAACAGCTTTGGACCAGGCGCTAAGTGTGAACTCCTTTGCGTCTTCATTGTAATGATAGATATAACCAAGCTTGCTCGAGGTAAGCTTTACGGCCTCGGCCAGGGCGAAGTCCATCAGGTCCTGGTCGTCTTTGGCCTCATATGAATTTATGCGCGCCAGGCTTTCCAGCCTGGCCTCGTTCAGGGCGGCTTGCTGCTTGTTTTTCAGCTCTTCCGTTATATCGTTTATGACCGCCAGGAAAACCCGATTTTTGTCCGTATTAACCAGTTGGAGTTTCACTTCTACGGGGTAGCTGGTTCCATCCTTGCGTCTGTGCCTGCTTCTAAAAGTAAGGATCTTGATGGTTCCTTTAAGCAGCGGGGCCGCTACCGCGCGGAACGAGGCTTCTGTAAAATCCGGCTTTAGGTCCCAGGGGGTCATCCCCTCCAGTTCTTCAGGGGCGTAGCCCAGGTTTTTTACGGCGCTGTAATTTGTGAATATGAAATGGTAGTTTTCGGGGTCAAAAATATAGATCTCGTTAAAACTGGAACGTACGGCCTCCCCCAGCAGGTCCAGCTGTTCCCGGGCTTTCCAGGTGTCGGTTATATCGGTGAAAACGCAGTGCGTCTGCCGGAAACTCCCGTCGGAGTTCTTTACTGTCTTGCCGCTGAAAGAGAGCCGCCGGAGACTCCCGCTTTTGCATAACAGGTTAAATTCATTGCCGGTCATCTGCCCGGCTTCCTTAAAACACGGAAATGTTTCCAGGAAGGATTTCTTCTGATCCGGCAGCAGGAAATCGGAGAAATTGCGCCCGACCACTTCCTCTTTCTGATAACCCATTGTGTTAGCCCAAGTGTCATTTATGGCCAGGATATTTCCCTTCTCGTCCAAAGACTGGTATCCTACCGGGGCTTTCTCGAACAGTTCCTGGAAGCGCATTTCAGACTCTTTCACCTGGGTTATATCGGTCCAGGAGCCTGTTATCTCTCCGGAACTTCCGGGGGATACTTTAATCTGGTCATGCACCCATAGATAATCGCCGTTCTTTTTCCTGAAACGGTAGTCGTGGTGCGCCTCGCCTTTCTCCCCGAGGTTCTTCCTGCAGTCTATAGCCCAGTTCTTGTCCAGTGGGTGAATATTATTATCCCACCAGCCGGGCGCGAGTATTTCGGCTGGTTCATAGCCTAGCATGGCATGCGTATTGCCGCTTACCCACTCCGGGACAAGCCCGCTTTCAGCCGCGCGCAGCTTAAAAAGTATTACGGGGGTGGCCTCCATCACATGGGTCAGCTGGTTCGCTGTGCGCTCAAGAGCCGCCTGGGCGGCGGCGCGCTGATTCTCCGAATTAATGGCGGCCAGGGCCATAGAAACGTCGTCAGCTGCCTCGGCCAGGAGTTTTATTTCTTCCGCTGTAAAAAAGGAGGGCTCGGCCGAGTAGAGGTTGAGCACCGCTACTGTTTTTGCCCCCTCATTTAGCGGGATGGCCGCTGATGACAGGTAGCCCCTTTCAAGCGCTTTCTCACGCCACGGTTCCATGTCCGGGTCTGTGGCGATATCGGCAACCACGCAAATCTGTCCGCTGGCTAGTGCCCTGCTTGTGGGGCCTTTTGAATTGGGGCCTGCCGACAGCTTTATTTTCAGGCCCTGCAGGTAGCCCTCCTCCGCGCCGGCCGAGCAGAGCGGGTAAACCCTGTCGGTGTCTTTGTCCGGGGCCCCCATCCAGGCCATTTTGATCCCGCCCACATCGACAGAAATAGAGCATATCTTTTCAAAAAGTTTTTGTTTGTCTTTTATGCGGACAGTCGCCTGGTTTACGCTTGCGAGCAAATTATAAAGCCTGATGTTCTTGCGCACATCTTCTTCCGCTTTTATAAGCCTGGCCTGCAGTTCCGCTTTCTCCAGCGCTTTAGTGGCGGTAGGGAGCAAATTCTCCAGGAATTCGGAGTTCTTTACTATATAATCCAGGGCCCCGGCCTTCATGCTCTCGACGGCCACTTTTTCGTCGCCGCGGCCGGTTACCATTATAAAAGGAGGAACCTTTATTGAAGCTTTATTCAGCAAGGCTATCAGCTCAAGGGCGTTTATGCCCGGGAAGGAGTAGTCTAGCAGCATCAGCTTCGGGCTGGAGCCTTTCAGTATTTCAAGGGTCTGCGCCGAGTCGGCGGCGTGCCGTATCCCAAGCCCCAGCGGCTGAAGGCGTTCGGCCTCCAGCGTGCTGGTTCCCTGGTCGTCCTCAACAATAAGGATGAAGCCGCTGTTCTGTGTTTTGCTCTGTGTCATGATATCGCCTTATTTCGCGTCTATCTTGCTGATTTTTATTATCGTTATAAAAAGCCCCAGCCGCTTTATTACTTCGGAGAATTGCTCGAACTGTACCGGCTTGACAAGGTAATTATTGCAGCCGAGGTCATAGCAGAGCTTTATTTCCCTGGGATCGTCGGTGGTGGTAAGCATTATTACAGGCAGGTTTTTCAGCCGCGGGCCGGCCTTTACCCTTTCCAGTATCTTTATGCCGTCCAGGCCCGGCATGCGAATGTCCAGCAGGAGCAGGTAACTTTTTCCGGGCTCCAGGCCGGGCTTTGCCGCCCCGGAAAGGAAATCCCAGGTTTCCAGCCCGTCTTTAAACCTGATAATAGGGTTGGTTATGCCGGCGCGCTCGAAGCGGTCCCGTATAAGCAGGGCGTGCCCGTCGTCATCCTCGGCCATAAGTATCGTTACGCTGCTTTTGTCCGTTCCCATTTATCCCCCGTCACCGCCGCGGGCAGTGTTACCGTGAATACGGTGCCTTCCCCTTCTTTGGACTCGGCTTTTATTTTGCCGCCGTTCCTTTCCGCTATGCGCCTGGCCGAGGGCAGGCCTATGCCTTCGCCTTTCTTGCCCGGCGCCCGCCTGGACAAAAACAGGTTCCAGATCCCCGGCAGTTCTTTCTCCGGTATGCCGGCGCCGTTGTCGGCTACGGTATAGGCGGCCATCCCGCCCTTAACCTCGCCGGCCACGGAGATGGCGGGAGGCCGGTCTTTATGCCGGTATTTAACCGCATTATCGAGAAGGTTTGCGAAGAGCTGCGATACTGTTATCAAGTCTGCCATGCAGGGCGGGAGCAGGCCGCATTTAATAGTGCCCCCGGCCTGCTCAAGGCTGAAACTCATATCATCTTTTAGCTTTGTCAGCAGCTCATTCATTTCTATTGATTCCGGTTTTATTTCAACCCGGCCTATGCGCGAGACCTTAAGGAGAGCGGAGATCAGCGTATCCATATTGTGCGCGCCTTCCTCAATGAATTTAAGCGCCGCAGGAATGCTTTCACCGGTTAATTTATTCACGATATCCCTGATATCCCCGGGCAGGGGCGCCGGGGCCATGGCCTCACTTAGTTCCGTTATATGCCCCTCCAGCTTCTGGCTGAAGCCCTGGATATTTACCAGCGGGGTGCGCAGGTCGTGCGTGGTGATGTATAGAAAATTCTCCATCTCCAGCTTCTTATCTGTAAGGTCACGGTTAACCTTCTCCAGCTCTATTTGCGCAAGTTTACTCTCTGTAATGTCCTGTATAGTCCCTGTCATTTTAACAGGGGCTTGTTTTGCGTCCAGTTCCAGCCTGCCCAGGCCGTGCACCCAGCGCTCTTCGCCTGTATCGCGGGGGCGCAGGCGGTATTCTTTATTAAAGGCCTGGCCGCGGGCCAGGACTTCTTCGCGGAAATAGGTTTCCATCATAATGCGGTCGCCGGGATGTATCAGGTTTATCCACCCCTCTACGGACCGCTGGTAATCTTCACCTATGCCGAAAATATCGTCCAGGGCGGCGGAGCTCGTCCAGTTCCCGGTATTGACGTCAAGGACATAGCTGCCGATCCTCGCGAGGTTCTGCGCTTCTTTCAGGCGTGTTCCGGTTTCCTGCAGGGCCAGTTCCGCCTGTTTGCGCTTGGAGATGTCAAAGAAGGACACCGCGAACTGCCCCTTAGCCGGCGAGAAAGCTGTGACCGCATACCATTTGCCCAGGGCCGCGGAATAGTTCTCAAAGTGTATGGGCTCCCCGGACAGGGCTACCCTGCCGTAGTTCTCTATCCAGGTCTTCTCGGTCGCAGGCAGTACCTCAAGTACGGTGCGCCCGGCTATATCCGCTTTTTTTAGTCCGGTGAGGAGTTCGAAAGCCGGGTTGGCGTCAATAAAGCGGTAGTCAACAGGCCGTCCCTGCTTGTCGCAGATTATTTCATGCGTGGCGAAGCCTTCGGCCATGGTCTCGAAAAGCTGCTTGAACCGCGCTTCGCTCTCGCGGAGAGAGTCCGCGGCTTTTTTCGCCTCGGTAATGTCCTGGGTAAAGCCGGCAAGGTAGCGTGGTTTATTGTCGACAAGGATAGGGAACTTTACCGTCTTATAGTTGCGGCCGTTGAACTCTTCCTCGACAACTGCCTCTTTCCCTTCCGCCAGTATGCGCTTGTCGTCAGCTATCATCCTTTTAGCCAGATCGGAAGGGAACAGGTCGTCCATGGTTTTGCCCAGCAGTTCCTCAAGAGGTTTCCCCAGCATGGCCTCGTAATTCCTGCTCAGGCGGACAGTGCGTATTTCAGCGTCTTTAAAGAAAACATAGACCGGGCTGTGCTCCATGAATTCCCTGAATATATCCGCGCCTTCCTGTATGATCCTCATCCCGGCTTCCTCCCTGTAGCGGAGGACCATAAGAAAAATGGAATAAAAAACCAGTACGGTCAGAACTATCAAGACAAGCGCCAGGCGCTCTTTGGTTTTAACAGGTGCAAGTATCTCTTTACGGTCTATCTGCGTTATAAGCGCCCAGTCCGACCCCGGGACACTGTTTATGGCGCTGAAAACTTTTGTACCGCGGGAATTAACGCCCGCAAATATTCCGGTCTCTCCCCTGGCGGCGGCGGCAGCGGGCAGGGCGGTTTCTGTAAGCGGGCGGCTAAAGCGCAGGGGGGCATTTCCGAGGCGTTCAGCACCAGATAAGTAAAGGACGGTCCCCTTTTCTTTGCGCACAAGTATAGTTTCAATTTCTGAATAGAAGTGCGGCCCCCCTTTCAGGAGAGGGTATAATTCTT
>MNUR01000109.1 GCA_001871115.1 Elusimicrobia bacterium CG1_02_56_21
ACCTTGGGAGCAGGTGCGACGGCGCGTAGTGCCGGAGCCCTGCGGACCCGCTACTTAGCGGCAAGCATGGGCGGCCGCGCTGCGTGGCCGACCGTGCGGCATCTCGCGGATAAGATCGGGCCTCCTTTTCTATCCCAGGATGGGCGGGGGCGTGGAACCTATAATGTTACCTCGGGATGTTGCGCAAAGTAGGTTATAACTTCATCCTGAAAACCCCGCCAGATTTTACCTCTGGCAAAGAAAGCCCCTCAAGCGAGGGGCTTTTCATTTCCCCGGAATTTTCAATAAGCCGTATCAAGCCCGATATTTTTTTGTATCATAAGCTTAGGGAATTTAAATTTAGGAGATCATATGAAAAAAGCAGAAAAGATAGGTGCGGGTATAGCGCTGGCGGCCATAGCCGCAGCGGCAACTTATTTCCTCTCGGGCAAGCGCGGCAAGGCTAACCGTGAGAAAATAGCGGGCTGGACCCTTAAGATGAAAGGCGAAGTCCTTGAGAAAATGAAGAAGCTCGAAGAGATCAACAAAGAAGCTTACCACGCTCTGGTGGACGAAGTAGCCGTACGCTACGAGCGCGCCGAGCGCGTCAGCGCCGCCGAGATGAAGCACCTTAAAGAAGAAATAAAAGGCGCCTGGTCCCACATCGGCAAACAGCTTGTTAAATAAGACCGCTGCCGGCCGATAAGAAGAACGCGCCCCCGGGCGCGTTCTCTATTGGCGCATGAACACAAAAACAAGCCATGCAAAACCTGGAAAGAATTTACGGGCCGGCCTTCTTCGCTGAATGGGGCCCCTCCAACACTGAATATATCCGCTCCGCGGAACTGGTCACTGAGGCCATTAATACGGTCTTCAAGCCGGCCAGCCTTGCGGACCTCGGCTGCGGCTGCGGTGTGTACAGTCACCTCTTTAAAAAAAAGGGCGTGAGAGTTCTGTCGATAGACGGCGTAATCCCCCCGCAGGAGCATTCCTTCCCCGTAGAAATAATAATTCGGGACCTCACCCTGCCGTTTGAGAACAACTGGGGCGCATTTGATATGGGCCTGTGCCTTGAGGTAGCGGAGCATATCCCGGAAGAGTTTGCGGAAGTTTTCCTTAAGAACCTTACCGCTTTCAGCGACAGACTGGTAATCTCCGCCGCCCCCCCTGACCAGGGCGGCCACCACCACGTAAACGAGCAGCCACGCCGCTACTGGGCGGGTAAAATGGCCGGGCTGGGCTTCGCTTATAACCGGCGCGCCACGGGCCTGGTGCTCAAAGAGCTGGAGCAGGCGCCTCCTCCTTTCAAGTGGATGGCAAACCATATCGGCGTTTATGAAAAAGCCGCGGACATCAAGAAATTGAGCCACGGCCAGCCCTTCTCTATTAAGCCGTAAATTTTGATAGAATTCCATGGGAGCCTGCCCGAGATAAGGCTTTTAAGACGAAATTGGCGATTTTGTTGACGAGCCGAAGCGACGCGAAACGGGCACCCTCTACGGAGGTTGTAAGTTGAGCGGCGCAAAGGCGCAGGCCAAAAGCGACAATTGCAGACAAAATTACTTATATCGGGCAGGCTCCTAAGGTTAGAAATGAAAAAACTCCCGCTTACCGACGCCGATACAATTATCTTCACCAAAATGGTTAAGAAGATAAACTTTTTCGCCTCCATGAACATGGGCCTGCTGGAGAAGATACTGAGCAGGATAAACTATTACCAGTATGACAGGGGAGAGAAGGTCTGCAGGCAGGGCGACCCAGGAGACACCTTTTTCGTAATTTCGGAAGGCAAGCTGAAAGTGAGCGTAAGAGAGGCGTTCTTCCTATCCAGGACCCTGGCTACCTTAGGCCCCGGTGACTGCTTCGGCGAGATGGCCATGCTGCAGCGCAAACCCAGGAACGCTACCGTGGTCTGCGAAGAACCCTCCAAGATCTTTGTTCTTTCAGCCGATCATTTTGACCAGGTCCTGGCCGAAAACCCGTCTTTCTCCCAGGAAATAAAGAAACTGGCCGCCGACCGCAGGTTTGAACTGGACCACAAGAATTAAGAGAGTCAAAGCAAACTGTTAAAAGAGCCGCGCAGAGCGGCTCTTTTATTTCTGCGGGCAGCGGACCCTAATCCCTTATGTAATGACAGGTATACCCGCCCACATGCTTCTTTAAATAATCCTGATGGTAATCTTCGGCCGGCCAGAAACTGACTGCCGGGACCACCTCGGTGGTTACAGGCCTTTTCCAGCGCCCGGAGGCTTGCGCCCTGAGGACGGCGGCTTCCGCCTCTTTTTTCTGCTCTTCTCCGTGATAAAAGATCGCAGAGCGGTACTGGCTGCCTATATCGTTGCCCTGGCGGTTCGGAGTGGTCGGGTCATGCATCCGGAAGAACATATCCAGGATAGCTCCGTAGGTTATTTTGGCAGGGTCAAACCTCAGCTCTATGCTTTCGGCATGCCCGGTCTTGCCGGTTTTAACGTCCTCATATTTTGGGTTATCTGTTTTTCCGCCGGTATAGCCCACCACGGTCTCCGTAACACCGGGGAGGGCGCGCAAGATATCTTCCACCCCCCAAAAACACCCGCCGGCGAGGGTAGCAGTCTCTGTCTTAGGTTTTGAATCCATTTTTTTACTCCTTGCCGGCAAGCCGCCCGCGTACAACTGGGGCGCCAGGGCCGCTATCAGAATCAGAATTAGTTTCTTCATTTTGCCGAACCTTATTCCGCTGTGAACTCCAGCTTTACTTCGGGGAGAAGGCTGCGGCCTACCGGGCAGGCCTTAACGCAGGCCATAAGTTTTTCTTTCTGGAGGGCTGTAATACCGGCCGGAAGCCGCACAATACCTTTCAGAGAAGCTATCCTGCGGGGGCTTTCCTGCATTATTTTTTCAATTTCTATAGAAGCGCCTTCAAATTTTATTCCCTCGCGCGCGGCCATTTTGGCCATTATACTCAGCACGCAGGAGGCCATAGAAGCCGCGGCCAGGTCCGTGGGCGAGAAAGCGCGGCCCCGCCCCCCGTTATCCGTAGGCAGGTCGGTCATGATCTTGGCCCCGCTTAGCCCGTGGGTAAGTTCTACCTGGTCGTCGCCGGCATAAACCGCGTTGATCTTAAAAGCCATGGAGTCTCCTTATGCTTCCTCGTATTTATTATAATATTATTTAGTTACTCACTGCAGGAGGTCCCGGAATGAACATTCGTACTTTTGTACTTATATCAGCGGCGGTTTTCGCCTCAGCCTGCGCCCCCAAAGCGCCGGAAGCGCCCGCCGCACAGCCGCAGGCCGCAACACAGCCTTCCAAGGCCGTGCAAACCCAGACACAGGAGATAAAAATAAACATGGACATACTCAATAACCCGGCTAAAGCCACAGAAAAAGCCCCCGAAACTTTCAAAGTAAAATTCAACACCACCAAGGGGGATTTCACCCTGGAAATTACCCGCGCCTGGTCCCCGCTCGGCGCAGACAGGTTTTATAATTTGGTCAAAGCCGGGTTCTTCACCGATATCGCCTTCTTCCGCGTCATTGAAGGCTTCATGGTGCAGTTCGGCATACACGGAACCCCTGCCGTGGCCACCGCCTGGCGCGGCGCCCGCATCCAGGACGACCCCGTAGTGGAATCCAATAAAAAGGGCTATATCTCTTTCGCCACTGCCGGTCCCGGAACCCGCACCACCCAGATGTTCATCAACTTCGGCGATAACGCCCGCCTTGACGGCATGGGCTTCTCCCCGTTCGGCAAGGTCAGCGAAGGCATGGAAGTTGTAGAAAGCATTTATTCCGGCTACGGCGAAGGCGCACCCTCCGGCAGGGGCCCCGACCAGGGCATGACCCAGTCAAAGGGCAATGCCTACCTGAAAGCCGAGTTCCCCAAGATGGACTATATCAAGGGCGCCGAACTGCTTAACTAAATACTAGGAGCAACAATTAAAAGCCCGGCCCTGTATACAAGGGCCGGGCTTTTACATTCCTTGCCTGACAGAACCTACCGCAGCCGGTTCAAACGCTTCTTATATATGTAATTAGCGCCCTGGTAAAAGGACACGGCCTCTTCTTCAAGAGCTTTATCCTCTGCAGCGGGCTCTTCTGTTTTGGCGGCCTCGTCCCATTTATAGGTCTTCAGGTATTTCTTCGGGCCCAGCACGGCCAAACGACCGTCCTTTAACAAAGCGACTTTCTGGAAAGTGGAAAGGAAGGCCCTGCCCTCCGGTTTGCCGTTGAGGACATCCCTGCCGAAAAACCGGCTGTTATAAGACGCGTTCAGAAGCCCGAGCATAGTAGGAGCAAGGTCGGCCTGGGCCGTAAGTGTTTCCACCACGGCCGGCTTTATATGAGCCGGGGAGTAAACCAGGAGCGGGATATGGTAATTGCGCACGGGGATCTCGGTCTTGCCGGCGGAATTGGCGCAATGGTCCCCCGTGATAACAAAAACGGTATCTTTGAACCAGGGCTTCTTTCCGGCCTCGGCCAGGAATTCCCCTATAGCGTAATCCGAATATTTCAGCGCCCCGGTGCGGCTCTTGGAGGAAGGCGGAATATCTATCTTGCCCTCCGGGTAAGTAAAAGGCCGGTGGTTGGTGGTGGTCATCACCATGTAGAAGAAAGGCTTGCCGGACTTAAAATCCAGGTCTGCTTCCTTGATTGTCTTGCGCAGCAGGTCCCCGTCGCAGACGCCCCAGATATTGGCAAAAGAGATCTCCTCCTTGGTGAAATTGGCCCGGTCTACTATATCAAAGCCGTTGCCGGAGTAGAAAGCGTTCATATTGTCAAAATAGCCGTAGCCGGCGTAAATATATTTGTTTGAGTAGCCCAGGCCCCGCATGACCGAACCCCAGGAGAAGAAATCCCGGTTGTCCGGGCGCTTTACAATAGAAGTTCCGGGCAGGGGCGGGATAGAAAGCGTCATAGCCTCCAGACCGCGCACGGTGCGGGTTCCGGCGGCATAATGCCTCTTAAAGAACAGGGACTTTTCAGCCAGAGCGTCCATATTGGCCAGGATCCCCTCGCCCTTGGCGGCGCCGAAAGCCTGGAAATACTCCGCGCTCAGGCTCTCGCCGACAATAACCACTATATTCAGCTTCTTCAAAGGCCCGCGCGCGGAAATTGTCCTCTCGATGTCCAAGCCGTCGTCTTTAAAAACAGCACCGGGAGCCTCCAGGCCGGCGCGCAGGCGCTTAAACACCCCGGCTTCGTCTCCGGAAGCGTAAAATTTTTCATAGGGCAGTTCATTATTTATAAATGCCGAGCCAAAAGCGTAAAACCCGTTCAGCGCTACCTCATTGGCAAATTCATTTTTGGAGACCTGGGCCAGGCGGCCGTCCAGCAGGAAGAAACAAAGGACCGGCGCCAGAAGAACAGGCAGCGCCAGGGCGAAACGGCGGCGCAGCTCCAGAGGCTGCGCGAAAGAAAAAGCCAGGCGGCGGCCGAATATCCAGAGAGCCCCGGCTGAAACGACCGTAACAAGAGGCAGGACCACGGGCAAATTATAGGACTCCCGGATATTCCCCAGGACTTCATTGGTGTAGACCAGATAATCCACCGCGATAAAGTTATAGCGCACACCGAACTCAAAGAAGAAATAATATTCCGCGACAAGGTTAAAAGCCAGCAGGAAAGCGCTGATAAAGAAAAGCCCGTAAACCGCAAGGCGATGCCAGGCGGCCGTATAAATTCGTTCAGGCAGGACAAGCAGGTAGAGCGCCAGAGCCGCTCCCGCATAAGAAAAAGCCGCGCAGTCATAAAGCAGACCGGCCGCGAACGTCTTTATAACAACCCAAAGTCCCCCGTCCAGGTTTGGCCAGGCCATAGCGAACAAAGTCAGCCTGGTAAGCAGCGAGAAACCCAGGAATAGAAGGAAAAAATTTAAAAAAAGCCCGCGGCGGTCTTTGCTCATCCCCCATATTTTACAAAATCAGGGGGGGCGAGCCGGGATAAATAGACAGATTAAGCAATCAAAATAAAAAATGGGATTTACAGAGGGGCGGCAAGGGGATAGGTTCAGCGGGCCCTCACGGAGGCCGAGGCTTGCGTAAGCGACGAGGCCGAGTGTGGAGGGCGGCCACGGTGTGGCCGGCCCGGTGCCCGCCGGGCACATACC
>MNUR01000067.1 GCA_001871115.1 Elusimicrobia bacterium CG1_02_56_21
ATTCCTGCGGAACAACAGAAACCGCTATTGCTGCTGCAATTAATTATGTTATCCCTCTGCATAATACACCTGATATTGGGAAAGTTATTGTGAATATGAGCCTTGGCAGCGTTGGGAGTTGTTCTGATGATATAACAAAGCCGTATCCACTACAGACAACTATTGATTCGGCAGTGAATGCAGGCATACTCCTGTTTGCCGCCGCGGGGAACGACGGGATCGGGTATATAGATTCTCCGGCTAACTGCACCGGAGTCATCGCCGTCGGCGCTACCGATCTGCAGGATAATCTCGCTTCTTTCTCCAACAGCGACACCTTGATGCTTACAAAGGGCCTGGCAGCCCCCGGAGTAGATCTTTACACCACGGACATAGGCAGCGGCTACGCCTCGGCTACCGGAACCTCCTTTTCTGCCCCTCTTACGGCCGGGCTCGCCGCGCTGATCTGGTCGGCAAAACCGGATTTCACCGCGGCCCGGGTTTTTGACACTCTGAAGAATTCCGCGGATGACCTCGGGTCCCCGGGTCCGGACCGGGACTTCGGCTGGGGCCGGATTAACGCGCTGAAGGCCATGCGCCTCGCGGTAACAGGCAGCAAACAGTTTGCCGGGACCAATAAAGCGGTGGCCTATCCCAATCCTTTCAGGCCCAAGACCCAGCGCCTGGTCTCATTTACCGTTCCGGAAGACATGACCGGTCCGAACCTGGAGGTTAAGATCTATACTTCGGAGGGGGAACTGGTCAGGAAGCTGGACGCCCTGGCCTGGGACGGCAAGAATGAAGCCGGCTCGTCGGTAGCCAGCGGGGTTTATGTATTCCGGGTCAAGACCGACAGGGACGCCGCCGTAGGTAAAATGGCCCTGCTCCGGTAGGTATCGGCCGGTATCTTGCCCCGCGCACCCGGACTGCAGGAAACACGGCAGTGTCCGCAGCGACATTGACAGTGTAGTCCGCGCTCGCGTGGTTTCCCTTCACCCCTGGAAATTTAGGGGCGGAGCCTCCCTTCGGCAACGGGTGCTCGGGGCAGACCCCGGCCTCGTTTAGTGATTGTCTTTAACTTCCCTATGAAAGTTTTTAACAAGACTAAAAATATCCTGGTCAGCGCCGCGGCAGCCCGGGCCGATACTTTCTCCGCGAGGCTTTTCGGCCTGATTCCCCGCAAGTCACTTGGGGAAGAAGAAGGGCTTTGGCTGGAGCCTTGCGCTATGATACACATGTGTTTTATGAGTTTTGCCATAGACGCCGTCTTCCTGGACGGTGAACTCAGGGTTCTCCGTATAGTGGAAAATTTCAGGCCCTGGCGGTTTTCTCCCTGGGTAGCCGGGGCGCGGGGTGTTCTGGAACTCCCTGCGGGACGCTGCTCAGGCCGCATAGCCGAGGGAGACCTTCTGGAACTCCAGTAGCGGCGGGCCGGTAAAGCCGCCCTGCCGCCGGCCTTGCCGGCGGCTGACAACACGGCTGACAAAGGCCAACAACAAGGCTAATAATAAAGCTAACAACAGGCTTGTAACCTTTCACTTAATATATTTATAATAATTCAACATGCCCCAGTCTAAAGGTCTTCAGCGCAAAAGAAACTTGAGAGAAATCCTTGTCGAGGATAAACTCATTGCCGAAGAGCAGCTGGCTCCTGCGGAAGAAGCCGCGAAAAAAGATCTTAAGCCTCTGCAGCAGGTCCTGGTAGAACTTAAACTGATCCCCGAACTTAAACTCCTGAAAGTAATGGCGGACGAGTGGGGTTTCAAGGCGGTCGACCTTTCCAAAATGGAGCCGCCCCCCGAGGTGGTGCAGCTGCTGCCCGAGCAGGTAGCCCGCAAGCAGCTCTGTGTGCCTTTCGCCCGTCAGGATAATTCTCTCCTTCTGGCCATGTCCGACCCCAGGGATTTCCTGATCGTGGAGGATATCGGCCTGCGCACCGGCCTGGAAGTTACGCCGTACCTGGCCCTGGCGCCCTGGATACTCAAGGTCCTCGACGTGGTTTACGGCAAGCAGGATAACGCCCAGGTGGACGAACTGGTGGAATCCGTAACCCAGTCGCATGCCCAGGCCCTGCCTGAAGAAGAGGGGAGCTTTTCCCTCGCGGCCGAGGCTGAAAAGAAGGACATCAGCGACGTAGACGCTACGGCGCCCGAAGTGGAAAAGCTTGTAAACGCTATCATCCTGGGCGCCCTGAACACCAAGGCCTCCGACATCCACATAGAACCTTTCGAAGACCCTAACGGCAAAACCTCCAAAGTCATGGTGCGCTACCGCGTTGACGGTATGCTGCGCGCGGCTTCTTTCAGCATCCCCTGGGTCTTTCGCCAGGCGATAAACGCAAAGATCAAGATCATGAGCAACTCCATGAACATCACGGAGCGGCGCATTCCCCAGAGCGGACGTATACAGATCATAGCCAAGGGCAAGCCTATCGAGTTTCGCGTGGAAATGGTGCCTACGGTTTTCGGCGAGTCCTGCGTAATGCGTATCCTGGACCGCGCCTCGGTGCGCGTTGATATAAAGATCATGGGCTTTCTCCCGGATACCGAGAAGAAACTCCTTCAGCAGTTCGCCGGGATCGGCGGAAAGAAGAACTTCGGCCTTGTGCTGGTCTGCGGCCCCACGGGCTCCGGCAAGTCCACCACCCTTTACGCCTGCCTCAATTATGTCAACCGGCCGGACATCAAGATCATTACCGCCGAGAATCCCGTGGAGTACAATATCGACGGCATAGTACAGGTCCCGGTAAATCCCGACGTAAAGCTCGGAGAGGGGAAGAAGTTCGACTTCGCCTCCGCGCTCCGTTCGTTCATGCGCCTGGACCCTGACGTTATCATGGTCGGCGAAATCCGCGACGAAGAAACGGCCCATATAGCTCTTGAAGCCGCTATGACCGGCCACCTGGTCTTTTCTACCATCCATACCAACGACGCCCCTTCCGCGCTGGAGCGCCTCACCCAGATGGGCCTGCCCCGCTTCGTGGTGGCCAATACGATGAAGGCTGTGCTCGCCCAGCGCCTCGCCCGCCGCCTTTGTAAAGACTGCAAGGAAGAGGCTGATCCCAATCCGGCGGAACTGGCTGTTTTTGAAGCCAACGGCGTAAAAGTGAAGCCCGGGACCAAGATTTTCAGGGCCAAGGGCTGCGCCGTCTGCAAGGACACCGGCTATAAGGGCCGCGTGGGTATGCATGAGCTGCTGATCCTTAACGACGAGATCCGCCTGCAGCTGCTCAAAGATCCTTCAGCTATCCCCGTGAAAGAAATTGCCATGAGAAACGGCATGCGCACCATAGCTATGGACGGCCTTGAGAAGGTCCTTATGGGGCTCACCACGGTCAAAGAAGTCCTTGGCGGCTCTGCGGAGAACGAATAATTCTAAAATGCCTAAAAAACTGATTTTTTTCTTCACGCTCTCGTGTCTAGGCCTGTCCTGCGCCGTGGCCGCTAATTATGATAATTCCAGGGGGCTTGCTTCAGCCTCTCTTAAGCCTTTTGCCCGTGACCTCGGCAGCCTGCTGGGCTCCGGCTCAAACCAGACAGCCAGGCCGCTGGGCTTCGCAGGCTTCGACCTCGGAGTGCGCGCAGCGGCCCAGTTTAAGCCTTCGCACGGCAATACTGTTCTTAAGAAAAATAACCTGTTCGGGCTGGGCTTCATTCAGGCGGAAATAGGGATGCCGTACCGCATAGACGGGTTTATCCGCGGCGGGGCCTTTGAAGGGATTTCAGTGGCAGGGGGAGGGCTGCGCTACGGCCTGTGGAACGTCTCGGATGAAAAATATAAAGTTAACGCCATGCTGGTCGGTATGGCTAATATGGCCGCGCACAGATATTTCTACGCTATCCATTTCAATACCGGGGTCGTCTGTTCTTTTAATATCCCTGTGCTGGCGCCGTACCTTGGTTTCGGTTATGATTTCACCCGCTTCGAGCCTATGACGCTCAATGACGCCCCGCTGGCCGGGAAGAAGGTTTATGTTTCCGCCTCGCAGTTCACTGCCGGGGCGCGTGCTAAGTTTAAGCTGGGCTATTTTGCGGGCGGGCTTACCTATACTCACGACAGGGCGCTCGTTAATGCCAGCGCGGGTTTCCGGTTTTAACCGGCTGTAAGCCCGGAAAGCCGGAGGCAGAAAAGAGAAGGCCCGGGATTCCCGGGCCTTCTCTTTAATTGAGCGGGATGGAAAAAGCTGCCTAGCCTTTAAACTTCTCCTTAAATTCCCTGCGCATCTCGCGGTCTATATCCCTCTTTTTAATAGATTCGTGCTTGTCCGCGGCTTTCTTTCCTTTGGCCAGCCCGAGCAGTACTTTGGCCCAGCCGTTCTTGAAATAGAGCTCCAGGGCTACCAGGGTCAGGCCTTTTATCGTCAGCGCTCCGCTAAGGCGTTTTATTTCAGCCCGTTTGAGCAGGAGTTTTCGGGTGCGGATAGGGTCTATCTCTTCCAGCGTATTAAAAGCGTAGGGCGCAATGTGCAGGCCGTAAAGGTATAGCCCGTCTTTTTCCGCCCGCGCGAAAGCGGACGACATCGTAGCCTGTTTAAGGCGCAATGACTTTACTTCCGGCCCTTCGAGGGCAAGTCCGGCCTCGTAAGTATCGGTTATAAGGTAGTCGTGCCGGGCCTTGCGGTTGGTCGCTACCGGCTCTATTCTGGCCTTCTTTTCCTCTTTCGCCATTGTTTCATCTTATCAAATATCCTAAAATTATAATACCGTCGTATATTAAGCCCCGGAAGGAATCAGCAATCGGGACTGGCGGGAAATAATGGAAGGGTGGCCGAGCGGTTGAAGGCGCAGACCTGGAAAGTCTGTATACTCGCAAGGGTATCAAGGGTTCGAATCCCTTCCCTTCCGTAGATTTTATACGGAAATGAAAGTCCCCCGAAAGAGGGATTTTTCATTGACACGGAAAGTATAGTTATGTACATTTAATTAAACCCCTGAGGCATTATTTATATATCATCCATGGGGGGAGATCAAGGAGGACGTGTATTAATGAAAAATAACAAAAAGGGCTTCACCCTTATAGAGCTCATGATCGTTGTTGCAATCATCGGTATTCTGGCTGCCATCGCCGTCCCGAAGTTTGCCGACCTCATCAATAAGTCCAAGGAAGGCGCGACCAAAGGCGCACTTTCTTCAGTGCGCAGCGCGATACAGGTGTATTACGGCGACAACGAAGGCTGGTTCCCGGCCGACGATCTCGCTTGCATCACCGCAAGCGCCAAGTATATGAAAGAAATGCCTATGGCCAAGCTGCCCGGCACCGGACACGCAGATGTCGCCACAGTGGTGAACACCTACGCGGACGGAGGCGGCTGGTTCTACGCTAACGACATAACCGTCTCCTCTACCTGGGGTAATTTTGTCGTCAGCTGTTCACATGAGGACATAAAGGGCCGTGACGCCACTGGAACCCAGTTCTCTCCCTGGTCAACCTTCTAATCAAAGGACTGACTTTAAAGACCCCGCGCTTAACGGCGCGGGGTTTTTTTGCACGGCGAACCTGCACTTTTCACCCCATTGGTAGCAGAGCCCGGGCTAGGATTCTCAAGCTCTCAATTGTTAGAATATCTTTATGCTTATAGTACTGACAGCTTTCGCGCTCGGCCTTTTGTTCGGCAGCTTCCTGAATGTATGCATAGCCCGGCTGCCAAACGATGAATCTATAGTTTTCCCGGCTTCCCGCTGCCCCAAATGCAAAGCGGCTATAAAGTTCTACGATAATATACCTGTGCTGAGTTATGTTTTTCTGCGCGCGCGCTGCCGTTCCTGCGGAGAAAAGATCTCTTTTAAATACCCGTTCGTAGAGCTGCTAACAGGGCTGGTTACCGCTCTTCTTGTCTTTAAATGGCAGGGGAGCCCCGTCTGGCTGGCCGTCACCCTGCTGTCGGCCTATGTGCTTATAGTGGTCAGCGTCATAGATTTTGAAACTATGCTGATCTCAGACGCCTTCTCCCTGGCGCTTTTTGTACTGGGCATTTCAGGCAGTTTTTTTAATCCGTATTTCGAGGGCGGCTGGGGAGAGCGCCTGGCCTCTTCAGCCTTCGGCGCGGCGGCCGGCGGCGGGTTTATCTGGGGACTGGCGATGCTCGGCAAGAAAATTTATAAAAAAGACGCTGTGGGCGAAGGCGATATCTTCCTGATGGGGGGGATAGGGGCGCTTTGCGGGTGGCAGGGAGTTCTGACGGCTGTGGTTATGGCCTCCTTCTTCGGTTCTCTCTACGGGGTAAGCCTGCTATTGCTAAAAAAGGCGGACCGGATGTCCCATATGCCTTTCGGCCCTTTCCTCGCCCTGGGAGCTGTAATTAACCTTTATTCCCTGGTCAGGCCTGAGGATTTCTTTTTTGTTTTGCCGTTCTAAGTGCAGGCATTCCTGAGCTGAAAAGGCTGTCCGCTATAATGCGGACAGCCTCTTAAATTAATGCGCGGGAAGGGAGTTGAACCCATAAGACCTTGCGGTCACACGGTTCTGAGCCGTGCGCGTCTGCCAGTTCCGCCACCCGCGCAAATAAAGTTTGTATTTCTATAAAATGGTTGGGATAGGATTCGAACCTATGTAGGGCGTAGCCCGACGGTTTTACAGACCGTTGCTTTTGACCGCTCAGCCACCCAACCAAAATTTAAAGAGCAGAAACTGCCGAAGATTAATTATAGCAAAAAACCCGCGGCAACAGAAACCGGGCGTCCCTAAGTGCAGCCCCTGAGCGCCGCAGGGGTTTTTAATCTCTCCGGTGTAAAATAGTATAATTTAAACAGTTCTATTAACAAAACTTATAGCGGGCCGGTCCCTCGCCTGCAGGCGGTCATAACAGCGCGGTGCGGCCTTTAGTCAGCAAAACAACCGGAGAGTGAATCTTAAACCGGACAAAGGAAACCTTATGTGCCTGGCAGTCCCCGGAAGAATATTATCAGTTAGGGGCAATAACGCCGAAGTGGATTTCAGCGGCGTAAAGCGCGCAGTTTCATTAGACCTTGTCCCGGCCGCCAGGCAGAACGACTATGTTCTGGTCCATGCCGGTTTCGCCATCCAGTTGCTGGCCCCGGAAGAGGCCAGGGAAACGCTTAAGCTTTTTACGGAAATATTCTCGCGCACCGGCGGCGTTCCGCCGGGACGGAAAGGAGGGGGAAAGCCGTGAAACCGGCCCCCGCCGGGAGTTTTTGCTCCCCGCTCTGGCGTGACCGCGCCCTGGCCGCCGCCGCGGTTTCGGAACTGCGCCGGCTGGCCCCTGCCGCCGCCGCCCGGGCAGGCGGACAGATCAATTTAATGGAAGTCTGCGGAACGCATACAATGGCTGTCGCTGCCAGCGGGATGCGCGGGCTTTTTCCCAAAGAACTGAGAATGCTTTCCGGGCCGGGCTGTCCCGTCTGCGTCACCTCGCAGGGGGATATAGATACTGTCCTGGCCCTGGCCCTGGTTCCCGGGGTAATTATCACTACTTTCGGCGACATGCTGAAGGTGAAAGGCTCCGGCGGCCTGGATCTTAATTCCGCGCGGGAGCGCGGGGCGGATGTGCGCGTGGTTTATTCCCCGCTGGACGCGGTGGCCCTGGCGGCCGCCGAACCTTCCAGGCAAGTAATATTTATAGGGGTAGGTTTTGAAACCACCGCTCCCGTAATAGGCGCCGCGGTAAGGCAGGCCCGGAAAGCGGGCCTTAAAAACTTTTCTTCTACCGCTTTTTTTAAGCTCGTCCCTCCGGCCCTGGAGATGCTGCTCTCCGATCCTGAAAACAAAATACACGGCTTCATGCTTCCCGGGCATGTCAGCGCCATTATAGGAACCGCGCCTTACAGGTTTATTGCGGAAAAGTACCGGGTCGCCTGCGTGGTGACCGGTTTCGAACCCCTCGATATACTGGCCGGGATAAATATTCTGCTCAAGCAGGTTATTTCCGGAGCCCCGCGGGTGGAAGACGAATATTTCAGGGTGGTGAGTGCGGAGGGGAACCTGGCCGCGCAAAAGATTATGAAGGAAGTGTTTTCCCTTTCAACGCCCTCCTGGAGGGCTATCGGCCCGGTTAAAAATACCGGCCTTAAATTCTCGAAAGATTACGCTTCCTTCGACGCGGTAAAGCGGTTCAAACTTAAATATTCCGAAGCCCCGGAGCCTAAAGGCTGTTCCTGCGGGAAGATACTGTTGGGTAAAGCGCTGCCTCCGGATTGCCCGCTTTTCGGCAAGGCCTGTACTCCCGCTAACGCGGTCGGGCCCTGCATGGTTTCCTCTGAGGGCGCCTGCGCAGCCTGGTACAAATACGGGGCTTAGTGTAATGCGGCCGCGGCCGGGGTTTTCTCCTATAGGCGGTAACCTAAGGCAAATATTATGAACGTTGAAACTCTTAAAGTTTTCCGCGACCTTACCGACACCGGAAGTTTCTCAAAGACTGCTGACCTTAACTATATCTCCCAGTCCGCAGTCAGCCAGCAGATAAAGAAGCTGGAACTTATCCTTAAATGCAAACTCTATCACCGCCGGTCCGGGAAAATAGTCCTGACTCCCCAGGGGCAAAAGTTCTACGAGGCTTCGAAGAAAGTGAGCGCGATATACGAGGGCGCGCTTGAGGCTATCCGCGCCCTCGGGGATGAGCGCCAGGACGACGAGATCAGGATCTCCACCATCTACAGCGCCGGGGTATATATCATACAGGACTATATAAAGCAGTTTATTTCGCGTAATCCCGGCACCCGGATAAGCGTGGAATACCGGCAGTTCTCCCAGATCTATCCCGATATAACCTCCGGCAGGGCCGATTTCGGATTTATGGCCTGCCCCTACCGCAAGGCCCCCGGGCTGGCCATGCTCCCGGTCGCTAAAGATGAAATGGTGCTTATTGCCGGCGCCTCCTCGCCGTTCGCCGGGCGGGAAACTGTAAAAGTTAAAGAGCTTTGCGGCCTCGATTTCATCCACCTCGACAGGGTCTTCCCTTCGAGGCGGTACATTGACATCTTTCTCCGGCGCCACGGGGTGAAAGTCCGCGTTAAAAGGCAGCTGGATAATCTTGAAACCATTAAAACCGCCGTAGCCTCGGGCGAGGGAGTTTCCCTCGTTCCGCGCTCGTCCGTCAGAGACGATGAGCACGGCTCCAGCCTGTATGTGCTCAAGATCTCTGACGCCGAGTTCCTGCGCCCTATCTATCTTATCTACAGGCGCCGGAGGAAAATTTCTCCTTCGGCCAGGAACTTTATAGGCATTTTCGACGAAACCGGGAAGAACGCCGCGGGGAGGGCTTAAATGACCGCCTTGAAAAAAATTGTCCTCGGTCACGGCAGCGGGGGACGCCTTAGCCGCGAACTGGTAGAGCGCGTTTTCCTTAAAAGTTTTTCCAACCCTTCCCTCCGCCTCCTGGAAGACGCCGCCGAAGTTAAAATCCCGGGGGCGACGCTCGCTTTTACCACGGATTCCTACGTGGTCACGCCGGTGGAGTTTCCCGGGGCCGATATAGGCCGCGTCGCCGTCTGCGGCACCGTAAACGACCTGGCCGTGAAAGGCGCCAGGCCGCTGGCGCTTTCGGCCGGTTTTATCCTTGAGGAGGGTTTTCCCGGAGATCTGCTCTTGCGGATTACGGCTTCTATGCGCCGGGCGGCGGATGAAGCCGGAGTGTTGATAGTGACCGGAGACACGAAGGTAGTTGAAAAGGGAAAGGCCGACGGAATTTTCATTAATACCTCGGGGCTGGGCCTGATCCCGAGGGGCAGGCGCCTTACCTCTGCGGAAGTTAAACCGGGAGACGCTATTATTGTAAGCGGAAATCTTGCCGACCATGGCGTAGCGGTCATGAATGCCAGGGACCGGCTCGGGCTGCGGGGGGGGGTCAGGAGCGACGCTGCCCCGCTTAACGGCCTGATAGAAAAAATCCTCAGGCTTCCCGGTATCCGCGCAATGAGAGACCTGACCCGCGGCGGACTGGCCACCGTGCTTAACGAGGTTTCAGGCGCCTGCCGGCTCACCGCCGAGGTAGAGGAAGATTCCGTTGCTGTCTCTCCCGCCGCCCGCAGCGCCTGCTCTCTGCTGGGCCTGGACCCTATGTATGTGGCGAACGAGGGCAAGATAGCCGTTTTTGCCGCTCCCGGCCAGGCCGCTAAGATTCTTAAAGCTATGCGCTCCCACCCCTACGGCCGCAATGCCTGCATAGCCGGGCGCATGCTTAAGGAAAAAAAGCCCCTGGTGAGAATGATCACTTCTATAGGCGGCTCCCGTATAATGCTCATGCTTGAAGGCGAGCAGTTGCCGAGGATATGTTAAACCAGCGATAGGATTATAACTATGAATAAATATCTGCTTTGGATCTTCAGTTTTCTGATCACTGTCTTCTTTGCTGTTTTTCAGCGTACTACCGGCCCCACTTACCCGGTCAAAGGACAGTCCCCGGGCGGTTCCGGAATAGATTTCTCCTACAGGCTGCCGCGCAGCTGTACCGTGGCGGGAGCCGACTGCGTCCTGAAAATAAAATCGAAAACCCGGCTGGACGGTTTTGTCCTCTGGAAGCGCTATAAGACGCCTGACGCCCCGGTCAGGGAAGAAATGTCGTACCGGGACGGCCTGCTTTCGGCCTCGCTGCCTGGCCAGCCGCCTGCCGGCAAGCTGGAGTACAGAGTATTCGTCAAGACCCCGGCGGGGGAGACAGAGCTTTCCAAGGCTCCCGTCGTAACCCGGTTCAAGGGCGCAGTTCCGCGCTGGGCCCTGCTTCCGCACATTCTTTTCATCTTCATGTTCATGTTCTTTTCGGTCAGGATCTTCCTCTCCGTGTTTTACGGCGGACTTGCCTCCAAGCGCGCGGTCGCTCTTAATCTCGGCTTCCTTCTGCTGGGCGGGTTCCTGTTCGGCCCTATTGTGCAGCAGTACGCTTTCGGACAGGCGTGGACCGGTTTTCCGTTCGGAATGGACCTTACGGACAATAAAACCCTTATAATGCTGGTCTTCTGGCTGCCGGCCCTGGTCTTCGCTCTTAAAGAGCGCAACTACAAGCCCTGGATAATTCTCGCCGTATTCGTTACCTTCGCGGTTTACCTGGTTCCGCACAGCATGTTCGGCAGCGAACTGGATTATAAGAAAGGCGAAGTTGTAACGGGGAAATAGAGGTCTGGAGGATTAGAAGATTAGATTTAATAAATTCCGGCTTCCTGTGCCGCCGGTCTTCAAGTTCTCTGCTCCTCCGGTCTTCTAATTTATTTCCATGTCCCATGTTATAAGGAAAAGAATATTAGTTAAAGGCGTAGTTCAGGGCGTAGGGTTCCGCCCGCATATCTATAAATTGGCGCTGGAGCGCGCTCTGGGCGGCTGGGTTAAGAACGACGCTGCCGGGGTCACTATTGAAGCCGAGGGCCCTCGGAGAGCGCTGGAAGGTTTTGTTAAGGACATAAGTCTGCGCAGGCCTGCCGCCTCCAGGGTGGATTCTGTACTCGCTTCGGAACTTGCCGCGCGCGGAGAAAGAATCTTTATTATAGCCAGGAGCGGAGGCAGGGCCGGGGCCGCGGCCATAATCCCCGGAGACCTGGCGCTTTGCGACGATTGCCGCTCTGAAATCCTGGATCCCCGGGACAGGCGCTATCTTTACCCTTTTACCAATTGCACCAATTGCGGTCCCCGCTACACTATCGTCAAAACCGTGCCCTATGACCGCCCCTCTACTACCATGGCGGATTTCCGCATGTGCCCTGATTGCCTGCGCGAATACGGCGATCCGCTGGACCGGCGTTTCCACGCCCAGCCCAATGCCTGCCCGGTCTGCGGGCCGGCCTTGAAACTTGCCCTGGGAAGCAAGGTCTTTGCCGGTCCGGCCGCTCTTGAAAAGACAGTCGAACTCATCCTGGCCGGCAGGGTTGGCGCCCTGCAGAGCCTGGGCGGCTTCCACCTGGCCTGCCGGGCCGATAAGCCCGGGGCTGTCGCCAGCCTGCGGCGCGCAAAACGCAGGCCCCATAAACCTTTTGCCCTGATGTTCGACTCAATGGCCTCTGCCCGCAAGATCTGCGCGGTTTCAGAGATTGAAGAGGCCGCCCTGGTCTCGCCGCAAGCGCCCGTGGTGATGCTGCGGCGTCTGCGCAAAAGTTATCAGTCCGCGGCCCCCGGCCTTTCCAGCCTGGGTGTTATGCTGCCTTATACGCCCCTCCACGCCGCTCTGTTTTCCCTGCTCGGAGAAAAAGGTTATTCCGGCCCGCTGGTTATGACCTCCGGCAATTTTCTCGACGAGCCTATCTGCAAGGACCTTCCGGAAGTTAAAGCCCGGCTTTCCGGCGTCGCCTATTTTGCCCTCTCCCATGACAGGCCGATACATAACCGGGCGGATGACAGCGTAGCTTTCGAGGCCGCCGGTGAGCTGCGCCTGGCGCGCAGGGCCCGGGGCTTTATCCCCGCCGGGATAAAACTGGCTTCCGGAAGTGCGCCGGTATTGGCCTGTGGCGCGGACCTTAAGAACGCTTTCTGCCTTACCCGCGGAGCCGAGGCTTTTCTTTCCCAGCATATAGGGGACCTGGCAGAACCCCGCAACCAGGAATTCTTTAAGGAGACTCTTTCTAATTTGCGCCGGCTGCTTAAGGTTTCTCCGTCCGTAGTCGCGCACGATCTGCACCCGGATTACGCCTCCAGCGCTATCGCCAGGGCCCTGCCGGGGAAGAAAGTTCCCGTACAGCACCACGCCGCCCACGCGCTTGGCGTAGCGGCCGAACACGGGCTTGAAGTTCCTTTTCTTGGCCTTTCATTTGACGGTACCGGGTACGGTTCGGACGGCAGGATCTGGGGCTCGGAGTTTCTGGTTTTCAGGAAAAATGTCTGGAGCCGCGCGGGCCATCTGAAATATTTCCGGCTGCCGGGCGGAGACCTCGGCTCTCGGGAACTCTGGCGCCCTGCCCTCTCCCTGGTTAAAGCCGCTTATGGCCCGGCTTGGCCGGAGGCGGCCGGGGCTATTTTTAAGCCGGTCCCTCATAGCAGGCTGCGCACTGTAGCCCGGATGATAGAGACCGGCTTAAACAGCCCTGAAACTTCCAGCATGGGCCGTCTTCTGGACGCTTTTGCCTTTATTGCCGGTTTAAGGACCGCGGCTACTTATGAAGCTCAGGGCCCCATGGAAATGGAGAGCCTGCTGAGGCGGGATGCCGACGGATTGTCAAAGGCCGCGCGGGGCCCGTACCGCTTCGGTTTAAATACAGTTTCCGGCTGTATTGAGATAGATCCTGCGCCGGCAGTCAGGTCGGCGGTTTCGGACCGGCTGGCCGGCAGGTCCGCTGCCTATATTTCAGGGCGCCTGCATGCCGGACTTGCCGCTGCCGCGGTAAGTTCCGCCGCCGCTATAGCGGGAGACCGCGGGATAAGGGCAGTGTGCCTTTCGGGCGGGGTTTTTCAGAACAGGACGCTGCTTGAGGCGGTTACTGCCGGTCTGGAGAAAACCGGGCTTTCAGTTTATTCAAATAAACTTGTTCCTGCCAATGACGGGGGGATAGCGCTGGGGCAGGCCTGGTACGTACTTAAAGGCTACAGGCGGAAAGCCTGAGATCGCCGTCCCGGTCAGAAAGAGCCGGCCCTTTTTCGGAGGGCCGGCTCTTTCTTTACTGCCGGGGCTTGCTTTCCCGTTTTTATTCCGCCGTGATCCATTCCATGAACTCGTCCCATTTTCCGTCAGCGGCCCAGGAGAGTTTTTTGTATTTGGCGTCGAAGCCGTAGCCGGGCAGGTAGATCCCCATGCCGTAGGCTTTATCGAACCTGGGGCCGGTGGTTCCGTTGTCCAGCAGTACGCGGTCGTAGAACTGGTTCATTACCTGTACGGTCTTGTCTTTGAGCATCCCGGACTTGGCATTGGCGTGTACCAGCTCCATGAAGTGGGTGAGGTCCTTCGAGCCGGCCCCGCCGAAAGAAACCGCGGTTCCCCGCGCCTCGATAAGCATGGCCTTGTCTTCCTGCATCACCAGGTCAACCCACTGGTCCAGCAGCTGCCTGAATTTAACGATCCCGGCGGTCTTTACGGCCGACTGCGTGGTGGCCTGGGAGGACGGGGCGTAGAAGGCCTTGTAGCCCTGCACGGCGGCCGCGGCCATTACTTCGGGGGTAAGGTCGCCCTGGTTCGAGTGCACGCGGGAAAGGAATTCGTGGTAGCCCCAGCCGTCGCCCGGCTCGTTCTCCTCCGAACCCACCACCAGCTTGGCGGCGTTCCTGAGCTCGTAGACCACCTCGGCCATCTGCATCAGGCAGGCGTCGGAAGCGTAAATGTCCACGCCTCCCATCTCGCGTATCGCCTGGCCAAGTTCCACGGTGTCTATATTGTGATTGGTCTCGTCGTCGTAGGAGATGCCCTTGACAGCGGGGAAGCTGTCCAGGCCCTTCATTTCCCAGCCCGAGCCGTGGTTCCAGACTATCAGCATGTACTTCTTGGCCGGATAATTGGCTTTTACCCATTTGCCGAAGGCGGCAAGCTGCTTGTAGTCGCCCATGTCCACGGTGCCCATGTCGGAAAGCATGGTAGAGCCGAGAGAGGCGCTGTCCCCGTCGGCCGTTACCAGGTAGCGGCGTACCCCGGACCAGTCCGTGGACGCGTCTTTAGCCGCGGCTGCCGCCGTTGCCCCGTCTCTGCCCATTATAGGGGGCGCGTTCCAGTAAGGATTGGGCCAACCGGGATGAGGTACGACCTGGCCGCCATAGGGATAATCGTCATAGCCGCCGCCCGGATAAGAGGGGTAGGACGGGGCGGTATATTTCATGCGGGCCGCCTGGGTAATGATATTTATATTTTCGGTGGGGCCGTACTTCTCCATCTCGTTCATGTCGTCTATGACATATTCGGAGAGATTGTTCTTTCCGTTCATGAACACCATGATAGTCCATTCCTTGGTTCCCCTGGCGTCCCTGGGGAGGGCCGGAAGGGGGGCCGGAACCCCGGCAGGCTCCGCCTGGCTGACTATATCTTTAACAGAGGGCAGGCTGTCGAAGTCCTGGGCGGCAGCGGGCGCGGCCAGGAAGGCCGAAGCCAGCAGCAGCTTGCTTAGGTTGACTTTTTTCATGAATACTCTCCTTAATTCAGGCATGTACGGTACCTATATATTATTTTATTTGATCTCCCGGTTTATGGGCGTATGGACCTGGTTCCCTTAAGTTATTCGGCCCGGGCCTGCCTGGGGCTTTGGGCCCATGATAAGAGTCAACTCGGGGCTCCTGTAATGTGCTATTATTTACACAAAGGTAACACTATGAACGATAAATTAGTAAGGTTCGGGGTTTCGCTTGAAGGCAAACTTCTCAGGGATTTCGACGCGTATATAGGCGCGGAGGGCTATTCCAACCGCTCGCAGGCCATAGCCGGCCTGATACGGAAGGAATTCGTTTCCGACGCGTTCGCCCGGGGGAGCGCCGTAGCCGGGGCAATTACAATAGTTTATGACCACCGGGGCAGCGGGACGGTCAATAAACTCCTGGATATTCAGCACGGCCGCGGAGACATCATTGTTTCTTCCCAGCGCGTACAATTACCCCCGGACAACCTGCTGGAGATCATCGCCGTAAAAGGGCCCGGAGTGAAAGTGAAGGCGCTGGCGGCCGCCCTTAAGTCGGTTAAAGGGGTAAAGCACGCCACCCTCAGCGTAACGGCCCCCGGCAAATAACCGCCGGGCCCGCTACGGGTGAACGCCGCTCCTTTTTTGCTTTAAGCTTCTCCGTCCCCGCGCTTTCTTTTGTAAAATATGTTTTCTATCCATGAGATACAACAGCACATGTTTTCTTTTACCGCCTCTATAAAGGCTTTACCCACCTGGCCGTAGCCAGGAGCAGGTACTGGGTCGTGCGGCGCCAGCCCCGCCGCCGCCGCGTCAGGCGCATGCCGGCCAAACCCGCCGCGCGCAAAGCGCCTGTCCGGAAAACTGCGGCCCCGGTTAAAGCGAGCGCAAAAAAGAAAAAAGGCCGGGTCCTGAACCCTTGAATGACAAAATTAACCGAGCGGCTTTCGCTTAAAAAAAATCTGCTGGTGCTCCTTTCCGCCGCCGTCCTCATAGAGCTGGGCGAGAAGATGGGCGAGCGGTTCCTCCCGCTTTATATAATGGCACTCGGCGGCAGCAGCCTGGCCATAGGTTTTCTAAACGCTGCGGATAATTTTCTCGGAGCCGTGTATTCTTTCCCCGGCGGTTACCTGAGCGACAGGATCGGTTATAAAAAATCCCTGATCCTGTTCAACCTGGCCGCTGTAGCCGGGTACCTCATAGTTATTTTATTCCCTTCCTGGCAGGCGGCTCTCGCCGGCTCCATCCTGTTCATAGCCTGGTCTTCGGTCTCCCTGCCCGCGGTTATGAGCGCTATTTCCAAACTGCTGCCCTTTCATAAAAGGACGATGGGCGTTTCTATGCACTCCATTTCCAGGCGTTTTCCGATGGCGCTGGGGCCGCTGCTGGGCGGGCTTTGCGTTCAGCACTGGGGCGAGAAAGACGGGGTAAGGATCGCTTTTATTTTCGCGCTGGGCCTGTCCGTAGCGGCTCTTTTCATGCAGCATTATTTCCTGGAGCACGTCGCAGAGCCGCCGGCCGGGAAAATGGAGAAGAACCCCTTAAGGGTTCTCTCGGCAACCGGGGCTAAGCTTAAACACCTGCTTGTCTCGGATATACTTATACGCTACTGCGAGCAGATCCCTTATGCCTTCGTGGTTATCTGGTGCATAAAAGGGGTCGGGATATCGCCGGTGCAGTTCGGAGTGCTTACTACCATAGAAATGTGTTCCGCCGTGCTCATCTATATTCCGGTGGCCTGGCTGGTAGAGAAGACAAAGACTAAAAAACCCTATATAGCCATAACCTTCGGTTTCTTCTCTTTTTTTCCGCTGGTCCTTATGTACTCGCAGTCCTTTTACGCGCTGGTCTTTGCATTTATTATACGGGGGTTTAAGGAATTCGGCGAGCCGGCGCGCAAAGCGCTTATCCTGGACCTGGCGCCCAAGGCCAACAAGGCCCTGACCTACGGCGCTTATTATTTTGTGAGGGATATAGTAGTGGCAGCCGCGGCTCTGGGCGGCGGCTTGTTATGGAGCGTTTCGCCGCAGCTCAACCTTGTAGCCGCGTTTGTGTTCGGCCTGGCCGGCACTGCCTATTTCCTGGCCTACTGCCGGGAATAACCCTGTACAGCCGCGGCAGCCTTCTGAACGGGCCGCGTCGCCAAAAGCGGATCTGATTAAGAAAACTGTCAGCGGCGGAGGCTGTTGACCGCGTCGTCCACTTTTTGTATGAAGCGGATGGCCAGGGCGGCCAGGCCGCCCGGAGTAGGGGTATAGGTGGATCGCTGCATCTGCTGGAGTTCCTTCCCGAGCTCCACTTTAATCGAATCCGACTTGGAGATGGAGAGCACCTGCGAAGGGTAGACGCTCAGGTTTCCCGTCATCAGGAAGCTTATTACGCAGGCGACGGTGGCGTAAGGCGCCACAACCGGGCCGAATAGTTCTATGGCCATGATGCTTGCCGCTATAGGGGTGTTCGCCGCTCCGGCCAGGACCGCCACCATTCCTATAGCGGCGAAAGTGGCGTGGTCCAGGTGCATTATCCCGGCATAAAGGCTGCCGGCGGTGGCTCCTACAAAAAATATCGGGGTGATGATGCCGCCGCTTCCTCCGAAGCTGAGGGTTATGCCCGTGTAGACGGACTTCATTACGAAATCGTACCAATGCGCGGGGATGCCGCTGAGGGTGTCTTCAATTACATCGAGGCCCAGGCCGAGGTAGCGCTTGGAAGCAAGGTAAGTCAGCACTACCAGCGCGCCGCCTCCTGCGAGCCCGCGGGCCGGCTCCCAGATCTTCATGTTATGCGCGCGTTTTTCAAAATATTTAACTATTTCTATCAGGCTGATGGCCGCCAGGCCGCAAAATACGCCGGCCAGCATCACTTTGAGCATGAAGGTTTCCGAAAATACCGGCATGAATTTTATCGGCTTGTAGAAATAAGTCACGCCGATGGCCGCGGAGATCTGGTAGGAGGTTATGCCGGCTATGAAAGAGGGGAGCAGAACTTCGTAGAGTATGGCGCCTACAAAAAGAACTTCCACCCCGAAAATAGCGCCGGCGATAGGCGTACCGAATACGGCCGCAAAACCGGCGCTGATGCCGCAGATCACCAGCTTTTTCCTGTCATGAGGGCCGAAGCGGAAAAGATCGCTGAACGCCGAGGTGATGCCGGCGCCTATCTGCGCGCACGGGCCCTCTTTTCCGGCCGACCCGCCGGCCACGAGGGTTAGCAGGGTGGCCACAAGCTTTACCGGAACCACCATAAGAGGGATCTTCCCGGAGCGCCTGTGTATGGCCTCTATAACTTTTTCGGTTCCGTGCCCCTTGGCGTCCGGCGCGAGGTACTTCACCAGTATAGCGCTGAGAAAAAAAGCTGCGGGCAGAAAGAAGTAGGAGTATTCCCAGCCTCCGGCCCACTCGGAACTGGAGCGCAGGACCTTAAGGAAAAGCGCGGTAGGAAAGCCGACTATGACTCCCGAAAGAGTGGCGAGGAAAACCCATTTAGAAATGCTGATGAAGAGAAGCGTGGATTCGGTGATATGTGTTTTCATTTTAGGCAGTACTTATAACTTATCAAAGTTTTATGCGGTTATGCAAAGCCGCCCCGGCCGGGTACCGGCTGTAGTGCTTTTAATGATCCGGTTGCCCGCGCGCGGCGGGGGATTAAGTTTTTTCCTGCCAGGCCGGAAGTGTGAAGAAGAATTTAGAACCGCGCCCCGGCACGGAATCAACCTGAAGAATGCTGCCGTGGCTTTTAATCAATTCGCTCGAGACCTTGAGTCCCAGGCCAAAGCCTTTTGCCGAACCCTTTCCCTGGGCGGTGCGGTAAAAGCCGGAGAATACCGCCTCCAGGTCTTTTTTAACTATTCCGATCCCGGTATCTTCCACCGAGACGGTTATCTTCCCCGGCGGAGCGCTATCCTGTACCCGTATCAAGACACGTCCGCCGGCCGGGGTATATTTGATCGCGTTCCCGATAAGGTTGCCGATGACCAGTGAAATAGCGTCCGGGTCGGCGTTCAGTAAAACAGGGATATCGGGGAAGTCGGTCACTATCTCCACTTCTTTCTGGTCGCCCATCGGCTTAAGTACCGCCAGGGCGTCTATTATTGTGTCCCGGACCTTTATCGGTTTCCGCTCCAGGGAGAATTTTCCGGAATCCAGCCGCGCGTTAGTGAGAAAGGTTTTTACCGTGCGGGCAAGCTCCCTCTGGGTCTGCGTTATGATGCCGTAGAGCCTGCGCCTGTTCTCAGCAATGACCTCGCCCTCCTCTTCTTCGAGGAGCGTCCCGGCCAGGCTTATCGTTACCAGGGAGTTGTTGAACTCGTGGCTGACTATGGAGATCATTTCCGATTTCAGGCCGGCTATAGCCCGTTCCCGCTTCAGCGCGGCCCGCAGCCGCGCGAGGAAAACGCTGGTGGTAATAAAGAAGCCGAGCCGGACCAGGGCGTTCCAGTAGGGGATGAGAAAATGGTGGTAGCCCCTGCCGCCGTCCGTATTGTCTATCGCGAACCACAGAGCCGCCCCGGCCAAGGATATTAATACGGAGAACGCGGGCCCGGAGTGCCAGGCCACGAACAGGACCGGGATAAGGTAAAAGATGGAGAAACTCGCCTCGCTCCCCGTGAGGCGGTCAAGATACGCTATCAGCCCCAGTAAAAGGAAGCCGAACGCCAAAGTTTGGAACCGGTGCCTGTCAAAATAATCTGAAATGCCCATAGGGACATTCTACATTTTATGCCTTCATCCGCGTCCAGGGAAACAATGCGGGCGGTGTTCCTGTCTTTCAAATTTAGTAAAATAAAAACGCGGCTGTTCTACCGTTAACCTGATACTACGGAGGCAACATGTCATCTCAGACCTTTCTCGATAAACTGCATTCCCTCAGAAGTTCCGCCGGGCCGGCCTTTACCAAAGGCCTCGAAGACGCGGAGATACTGAAGTTCCTGGCTTCAGATAAGGACCTTGCCAGGGCTATAGAGGCCGCAACGGAGAACCGCGGCAGGCTGTCCGCCGCCAATGAAGACTTGTTCAAGATGGAGGAAAAATCCCTCTGCCTTATGCTGCAGCAGCAGATACTCAACTTCTATCCGGCCGCTAGCATAAATCATTATGTCCCGCTGGCGGCCGCCGGCTCCTGGATCATCACTTCCCACGGCGCCGTTATGCACGATTCCGGCGGCTACGGCATGCTGGGGATGGGCCACGCGCCCCGGGCCGTTCTGGCGGCCATGAGCGAGCCCTTTGTGATGGCTAATGTAATGACGCCCTCCTTCAGCCAGCACCGTCTGACGGAGCGCCTGAGCCGCGAGATCGGCCGCGGCCGCGGAACCTGCCCCTACGAAAAATTCGTTTTTCTTAACAGCGGTTCAGAATCCGTCACCTTCACCTGCCGGGTGACCGATATCCATGCCCGCACCGCTACCGACCCCGCCGGCAAGCATGCCGGGAAGAAGATAATGCGCATCGCCATCGCGGAAGGTTTCCACGGGCGCACCGAGGGCCCCGCGCACCTCTCCCATTCCTGCCGGCCGGCCTATGCCAAGCATCTTGCCTCTTTCCGGAATCCGGATAACCTTATCTTCGTTCCTATAAACGACCTCGAGGCCCTGCGCAAAACTTTTGCGGAGGCCGAAAAGAACGGGATCTTTATTGAGGCTTTATTTATGGAGCCGGTGATGGGGGAAGGCATTCCCGGGCTGGCCCTCAGCCGCGAATACTATGACGAAGCCAGGGCGCTGACCAAAAAAATGGACACCCTCCTGATAGTGGATTCCATCCAGGCCGCACTTCGGGCCCAGGGCTGTCTCAGCATCGTGGATTATCCGGGCTTCGAGACCTGCGCGCCTCCCGACATGGAAACCTTCTCCAAAGCTCTGAACGCGGGGCAGTTCCCTCTTTCCGTAGCAGCTCTCTCCGGGGCGGTAGCGGCCGAGTATGTTACCGGCCTTTACGGGAACACCATGACCGGCAATCCCCGTGCCATGGAAGTAGGCTGCCTTGTCCTCGACTCCGTCACTGAAGAGGTCCGCAAAAATATCCGCGAGCGGGGCCGGGAATTTGTAGTTAAATTCAAGGCCCTTTCCGAAGAATTCCCCGGAGCTATAGAACAGGTTGTGGGAACGGGGCTTATGGTGAGCGCTATGCTTAACCCCAAGCGCTACAGCGTCCTTGGCAGCGGCGGTTTTGAGGAATTTATGCGTACGCACGGCATAGAGATGATCCACGGCGGGGAATGCGGGCTCCGGTTCACGCCTTCTTTCAATATCACCAGCGAGGAAATAGACCTTATTGTTTCCGTTATCCGCCGGGGGCTTAAAGCGCTCTCCGCCCCGGATACCGGGCTGTAATCCGGCCTTAAGGGCCGGCCAAAGCCCCGCGCTTCCGGTTTAAAGTCGCTTCCGATTTTGAACTTTAAAGCGCGGGGCTTTTATTGTATTATTCCGCTTAGGGGGCAGTCCGATTAAACTTCTATATCCAGCCGGGGAAATCCCGCCGGCGGGCCCCCCTGCCGGCGCCGGAAGCTTGTTCTGCTTCTGTCCGGCTGTGAGCCGAAAGGAGGGGGCGTGGCTGAAGACACCCGGCAATGGTATTCTCTGTCTGTTGAAGACGTCTTTAAAGGACTGTCCGCTGCGGAAGACGGTCTCTCCGCTGCCGAAGCCGTTGTTCGTTCTGAGAAGTACGGGCCGAACTCCCTTCCATCCCGGAAACCCCCGTCCGCCGCCGTCATTTTTATCCGCCAGTTCCTCAGCCCGCTTATATACATCCTTATAGCCGCTGCCGCTGCTTCTCTTTTAATAGGTGAACCTGCGGACGCGGTGTTTATTTCCGCCGTAATACTCCTCAATTCTCTGATAGGCGCGTATCAGGAATGGAAAGCCGAAATGAGTGCGGTCGCCCTGCAGGAACTCCTCAGGATAAAGGTCCGTGTCCTGCGGGGCGGCGCTCCGGTAATAATAGACTCCGCCCGACTGGTTCCCGGCGACCTTGTCCTTCTTGAATCCGGGAACAAGGTCCCGGCCGATCTGCGCCTGTTTCGCGCGAAAGGACTTTTTGCTGACGAATCACTGCTGACGGGGGAATCGGCCCCCGCAGAAAAGAATACCCTGCCGGTCTACGGAAAAAAAGGGATCAGCGGGCTGGACTGTATGGCTTTTGCCGGAACTTCGATAATGTCAGGCAGGGGCGCGGGGATAGTGACAGCGACGGGCTTTTTTACGGAAGTGGGAAAGATCGCTCAGGCCGTGACTTCTACCGTAAGCGCAAAGCCGCCGCTTCTTGTAAGGATGGAAAAATTCTCCCGGCAGGTGGGCTACGGAGTTCTCTTTGCCTGCTCGCTGCTGGCGCTGGTGGAACTCTCGCGGGGGGCCAGTCTCTCCGGCGTGTTCTTTATAGCGGTCGCGCTTGCGGTCTCGGCTATACCCGAGGGACTGCCGGTAGCTTTGACGGTAGCCCTTTCTATCGCCAGCTCACGTATGGCGCGGAGAAGCGTGATAGTTCGCCGCCTTGCGGCCGTGGAGAGCCTCGGCAGCTGCACTGTAATAGCCAGCGACAAGACAGGGACCCTCACCGTCAACGAACAGACGGTCAGGCTGCTCATTCTTCCCACCGGTGAGACTTTCAGGGTATCGGGAGAGGGTTATTCCGGGGACGGGGAGGTCAGTCCCGAAGGCGGCGGCGGGATCTCCGCCGGGGCGCGCGTCATGCTGGAAGAAATGTCGGAGGCCGCCGTTCTCTGCAATGAGGCCGACCTGCATTTCTCCGGGGGCAAATGGAGCGGACAGGGGGACTCCATGGACGTCGCCCTGGTGGCCCTGGCCTACAAGCTCGGGCTGGACCCGTATGCTATAAGGAAGAAATACTCCACGACCGGGGATATCCCTTTTGAATCGGAGCGCAAGTTTTCCGCCGTCTTCTACCGGCTCGATAAAGGCGGCGGGGTTTCGGTAAAAGGCGCCGTAGAGACGGTAACCGGCTATTGCGCCGGGCCGGGAAACTCCGGGTTAAGCGCGGAAGCCATGGAGGAGAAAGCCGGAGAGCTTGCCTCAAAAGGATATCGGGTCCTTGCCGTGGCAAAGGGGGCAATAACCGGCCATCCTGCTCGCGGCGGGGATGGAGGCCCGGATATCCCGCCCCTTCAGCTGCTCGGCCTTGCGGGCTTTATGGACCCGGCCCGCCCCGAAGCGAAAGACGCGGTGCAGAAATGCCGGAGCGCCGGGGTGCAGGTCCTTATGGTAACCGGGGACCACCCCGCTACCGCGCTATTCATAGCGCATGAACTCGGAATCTGCGGGGACAGGGAGGCCGTAGTGACCGGGGCCGCCCTTGAAGAGTCCGGTCCTCCGGACAGCAAAGAATTTGAAGCCAGGGTGGCGTCAGCCCGGGTCTTCGCCAGGATAGCTCCTCTGCAGAAACTGCAGATAGTCGAAGCGCTGATAAAAGCAGGCCATTTTGTAGCCGTAACCGGGGACGGGGTGAACGATGCTCCCGCATTGCGAAAGGCGAATATCGGGGTGGCGATGGGCTCAGGCACCGACGTCGCGAAAGATACCGGGGAGATGATAATAACGGATGATAATTTTGCTTCTATAGTGGGCGGCATAGAGGAGGGCCGTTTCGCTTACGACAATGTGCGTAAAGTTATTTACCTGCTTATCTCTACCGGGCTGGCCGAGATAGTTCTTTTTACCCTGGCTATTTTCAGCGGCCTGCCGGTCCCGCTGGCCGCCGTACAGCTGCTCTGGCTGAACCTGGTGACTAACGGGATACAGGACGTTGCGCTGGCCTTCGAGGGCGGCGAGCCGGGGGCTATGCTTAAGCCGCCCAGGAAACCTTCGGAGGGCGTATTTAACAGGCTGATGGTCGCTGAAACTCTGGTCTCGGGCTCGGTAATGGGTATAACCGCTTACGCCGCCTGGCTGTTCCTCCTGACCTCCGGCGTGCAGGAAGGACGCGCGCGGAATTTGATCCTGCTTCTGATGGTTCTGCTGGAAAACGTTCACGTTTTCAACTGCCGCTCGGAAACGGTCTCGGCTTTCCGTATACCGCTCAGGCGGAACCTGCTGCTGATCGCCGGCGTAGTGTCGGCCCAGGGTATACATATAGCCTGTATGCACCTGCCTTTCATGCAGAAGGTTCTGGGGATAGCTCCGGTAAGCTATTCGGACTGGCTGGCCGTGCTGGCCCCTGCCCTGCTGCTTCCGGTTGTGATGGAAGTCTTCAAGGCCGCCCGCCCCGCGAGGTGACCCGGCTTATCCGGTCAGCAGATATCCTGTAATATAACACAGTGCAGAGCGGTATTTCACTTAGGCCGGATATTAAAGAGTTTATAGAAACTTCCGGGGGTAAATGACGCTGAGATCTAAATTTATAATGCTGACTTTGGGCCTTACTACCTTGTTCTCGGTGCTGATGGTCTATGACAGGGTACGCACAGCCCGTAATGGTATGCTTGAGCGGGCGGAAGACAGGGCGGCTTATATTATTTCTTTCATAACCGATATCTCCGCGGGCCAGCTTGAGGGAGAGGGGATCCCGGACAGCTTCCGTGAAGAGATCTTTAAGAAATACAGCGGGATGAGTAAAAGTTCAAAGAATATGGGGCTGGGTCTCGCTTTCTGCAAGCTGGTGGCTGAGACTCATTGCGCCGAAATGGACGTGCGGTCCGCGGCCGGCAAAGGTACTGAGGTCAGCTTTTTTTTCCTTTTCCGCGCGGCGTTTCCGACAGCCAGGTCGCCGCAGCTGCTGCCCGGAAAGACAAATAGTTATTGCTTTTTTGCAGCACTCACTAGCCCCGGTCCTGCTGTTTAAAGATACAGGTTCCGGGCGGTAAAAAGATCATGTTTTACGGTCCCCGCCAGCCGGAGCGCTCCGTGCCTTCCTCAGCCGGGCGGGGGCTTCTTGTTAAATCAGCCGCCGGTCTTATTAAGATATAATTTCTACAAATATGCGTACCAGGTATATATACCTTCCCTTGCTTGCGGCTCTTTTCCCAGCGTCATTGCCTGCGGTGCTTTCTGCGCAGGAGCCCGCTATCTCCTCCGTTACGGTGAGCGGGAATGTCTCAATACCGGCGGAAGAACTTGCCGAGGCCGCCGGACTGGCGCCCGGGCTGGTCTGGTCCAGAGAAATTAACGAGCTGAGCAGGGAAATAATCGCCTCTTTTTACCAGAGCCGCGGCTTTATGGAAGCGAAGGTCTCCGTCGAAGAACTGCAGGCCGGGGCTTCGGTTCACCTCTTAGTGGAGGTTACTGAGGGGCCGCTGTACCTGTTCGGCGCAACAAGCACCTCGGGCCTGAAGAAATTAAGGCCCAATACGGTAAAAAAAGAGCTGTCTTACAGGCAGGGCGACAGCTACAGCCAGGCGAAGCTGCTGGGTTCCCAGGGCAAGCTCTACGGCACCAACTGGTTCGAGTCCCTGAGCACCACTATCTCTTCCTCGACTTCCTCTAATAATATAGACGTAGTCTTTGAGGCCGTGGAAAACCCGATGTTATGGCTAAAGGGCGGAATAGGCTACGGCTCGGAAGAAAAAGAGCGGGTCTCCCTGGGCCTGACGCATAATAATTTCCTGGGACGCGGTTATAAACTGGATATTAGCGGGATGCTTTCCCGGATCTGGCTGGAATACAGGGCGGACTTCACTAACCGGCATTTTCTCGACAGCCGCACCGAACTGCGGGATGCCAGCGTCTGGCGCAGGGAGCGCCGCTCCGGCTATGACATGGAAAGCCTGAGAAATACCGTGAGCCTGGGGCGCAAACTTGCGCCGAATCTTCACGGCTCTGTGCAGTACCGGATGCAGCGCACGCTGATTTATAATGTCGACCCTGAGCTGTCCGGTGAAGCCCCCTCTCTGGCCAGGCTGCGTTCGGCAGGCGTTTCCTTCAACCGCGACACTACCGACGATTTTTTCTACCCCTCCAGAGGTCTGCGTTCCGAACTTTCTGTGGAGCGTTCCGGCGGGTTCTGGGGGGGGGACATAAATATTTA
>MNUR01000043.1 GCA_001871115.1 Elusimicrobia bacterium CG1_02_56_21
GTTCTACCGGTTGATGAGCCGGGTACGGGCGGCGGCGTTGAAGGCGCTGGAGGCCGGTCAGCCGGGGCCGAAAACAGTGTCACAGCCGTCGGAGAAAGAGCTGCTGAAAATGCGGAAGCGGCTGGAGCGCCAGGAGCAGGAGCTGGCGAAGCTGCGCAAGGCGCTGAGCTACGAGAAGCTGGTGGTGAAGACCGCCCAGCGGATAATCCGGCGCAATGCCTGGGGTCCGTTCCCGGGGTCTGACGCTAAAAAAAAAGATATGCGTCCGTAGAGACCCGCGCGCTGTACCTGCGGGAGTGGCTAAAAGAAAAAGCCGCAGGTATCAGCGCCGGGGTTTTCAGGAAATGCTGGGGAATAAGCGCCGGGACGCATTGGCGGTGGATAAGCGGCAAATGCGTGGCGGTCAGGAAGAAATCGATGCGAATATCCGAGGAAGTAAAACAGCGGGTAATAGAACTGGACCGGCGCTACCGGAGCACCTGGGACGTGCGAGCCATCGCGCACGTCGTGGGAATAGGGCATAACAGCGCGGCCCGGATAGTGCGGGAAGTACGAGGCCCGAGGCCGAAGAAGACGAAGCGGGCGCATAACGGGCGCACGCGGATAGCCAGGCGGGACGTGATGTGGTCTTCGGATTACACTGACCTGCCCGAAGGCAGCAAGCTATTAAAAACGCTCGACGAGAAGTCGCTGAACAAGCTGGCCTGGGACACGGTGAAAAGCGAAAACGCGGAAGAGCTGGTGCTGCATGCGCGGGCGTTGGTTGGAACGCTGGGGCGGGCGCCGCTGGTGTGGAAGTACGACAACGGCAGCGCGTTCAAGAGCGACGCGTTCCAGGCGTTCCTGGCAGAGCACAAGATAATCCCGTTCCCGATCCCGCCGCGGGCGCCGTGGGTAAGCGGCCGCACGGAGCGGGACAACCAGGAGATCCAGAACTGGCTGTTGCCGCTGCAGGGCCGGACGGTAAGCCGGGAAGAACTGGCGCGAGAGCTGAACGAAGGGATGCTGATGCTGAACTGCATAAAACCGCGGGCGGTGCTTGGGTTTAAGCGGTCGGCGGAGGTCTACCTGGATTGCCGCGGCGTGGCTGATGCAGACCGGGAGCACTTAGCGCTGGACCTGTACTGCATCAAGCAGGAAATGGCGCCTGATTGCGAAAGAGTCAGCTGGGGCATTCACCGCAGGGCAGTAAGAGCCGTGTTGAAGAAGTGGCAGTTACTTGAAGAATGGGAAGAAGTACCGGAAGATGCTGGAATCTGTCAACAGAACTAGGCAAAAAAATGTTTCAGATTAAACTGGACAGGACAACATTTCTAAAAAACTAAAACCATGACATTTTAACTTGCTTGCAACAGGCCAGGGGCCTGATAGGGCGGGGATAGGCCCGGCCGGGCCAAATCCGGGCATAGGCGGCCAACCCCCGTTCTGTTCCCCAGGGGCCGCTTGAGTGCTATAATTTGCCTATGGATAAGCTGCCGGGAGAACTCTCGGAACTAGTACATATAAGCGCCGCTATTCTGGGGGAAGAGATAAAGAGGAAATACGGCCTCCGCATTTACAAATATGTGGAAGCGGTCCGCCTGCTTTCAAAAAAAACCAGGGAAGCCCGGTACCAGGCCGACCTGGATATCTTTTCCGGGATCTATAAAAAGCTCGCCCCGCTCAGCTCGGCCGACCTCTTGAACATAGCCCACAGCTATTCGCTCTATCTCGAACTGGTCAACAGGTGCGAATCCGCTTACAGGGCTTTCCGCCTGGAGCAAAAGAAATTCGAGTTCAAAAAGGCTAAGGGAAAAACTATTTTTGTTTTTACCTCCCACCCTACCGAATCCAGAAATATAGAATCTCTAGGGTATTTTAAAAAGATAGAAGAGAGCCTGAAGCAGTTCCTGGTTAAAAAAGACTCCGGGCGTCTCAGGGGGGACCTCTCTCTCTATTTAAATCTTTTAACGCTTACCTCCCTTTATAAAAGAAAACGGCCCTCGGTTGAAGCCGAAGCTTACCAGATCTACTCGCAGATACTTCACCCGGCTATCCTGGATACTCAGATAGGACAGAATATAAAAGGGAACTCGGTGCAGTTCCGCTCCTGGACCGGCGGGGACAAAGACGGCCATCCTTTTGTTAATGAGCATACCCTGCTGATTTCCCTGCAGATCAGCCGCACCTTCCTTATAGAATACAGCCGGGCTTTGCTTAAGGACCTTAAGTCTTCTTTCTCGCTTTCCAGGGCCGAAAAACCCAGGAAAATAGTCAGGAGCCTGTCCAGCTTCAGCCTGGCGCTGAGAACAATAGAAACAGTGGGGGAGAATGACGGGTTAAGGGTTTCCGGCATAAAGTCGGATCTCCGGCGTCTGGAAAATGAATTTCAGGATTTCTCGGCTTCGGTACCGCATTCCCTGACGAAGCTGCTGTCCCTGTTCGAGCTGTATCCCGCCCTGGTAGTCCCGATGGAGATCCGCGAGGACAGCGAGCTGGTCAAAGCGGCCCTGGCGGACAAAGATGCCGTGATAGTTAAAATGATCCGGCTGACTGCCGCGATAGCAAAAGGCATGGACCCCCACTGCTATGTAAGGGGTTTTGTCCTCAGCATGGTAAGGAACGCGCAGGACATAGAGAACGGGATAAAACTGGTAAATAAAGTCTTCGGCAGGTATGCGCTCAGGGTGATACCCCTGCTGGAAACGCAGCAGGCTCTGCTGGAAGGCCCGGAGATTTTAAAATCTCTTCTCTCGCGGACCCCCGGGCTGAAGCGGGAGATAAAGAAAGAGTGGGACGGGGTTTTTGAGATAATGCTGGGTTATTCCGATTCCTCAAAAGAGAGCGGCCTGCTCAGGGGGAAGCTGCTTATTTCAAAAGCTATCAGGCGCCTTGATAAATTTATCAGGTCTGCGGGCCTCCGCCCGGTTTTCTTTCACGGTTCCGGCGGAAGCGTAGAGAGGGGCGGCGGGTCGGTAAAGGAACAGATCAGCTGGTGGCCCAATTCAGCTAAAGAAACCTATAAAGTTACCGTCCAGGGCGAGATGGTCACCCGGAATTTCGGCGAGCCGCTGATCATGAAAAGCCAGATCTATAAGATCAATGGCGAAAGAAGCAAATTGTCCACTTCAAAAGGGCTGAAGATCTCCGAAGAGCTTGAAAAGCTTTCAGTTCTGAGCGCGGACAAATACAAAGAGCTCATTACAAACCCGGATTTCATTGAAATAATAAAGCACGCTACTCCCTACAGCTTTCTGGAGGTGCTCAAGATAGGTTCCCGCCCCAATAAAAGGCAGCAAAAAAGCAGCGGGATAAAATTGAGGGCTATTCCCTGGGTTCTTTGCTGGACCCAGACCCGGGCCCTTTTTCCCTCCTGGTGGGGACTGGGTTCGGGCTATCAAGTCCTGAGTTCTTCCGAGAAAAGGGCGCTGCATGCCGAGTTCAAAACCTCGGACTTTTTAAGGTCCTTTATCATGATCCTGGGTTTTACTCTTGAAAAGATAGAGCTTCCTGTTTTTGAGCTCTATTTAAGAAAACTTTCAGCCAACCCGGCGGCTGCGCTTAAATTGATGGGGGCGTTCAGGTCCGAGCTGGTAAAAACAAAAAGAATGGCGAAAGAGATCTCGGGAAAAGACAGCTTTTTATGGCACAGGCCGTGGCTCAAGCAAAGCATCACCTGCCGGTCTTCAATGATCCATCCCTTGAACGTGATACAGGTTCTCGCTATAGAAAGGGAAGACCGCGCCCTGCTGCAGGAAACTATCGTAGGGATAGCCTGCGGGATGATGACTACGGGCTGAATTAATTTGCAGTTTCTGCGGACTATGTAGTAATGTTTCTGGACAGGAGGGGATATGAAAAAAATTGCTATGTTTATTGCTTTCCAGGGCTTCCGGGACGAGGAGTACGCGGAGCCGAAGAAGCTGCTGGAGGCTGCGGGGCATAAAGTAGTCACCGTGTCTACCGCTAAAGGAGAGGCCAGGGGTAAGTTCAGGGTGACGGCCCGGGTGGACAAGATAATTTCCGAGATAGATCCGGCCGATTACGACGCGCTGACGCTGGTAGGCGGGCCGGGGGCTCTTGAACATCTGGATAAGCCGGAGGTGCATGCCCTTTTCAGAAAGGCGACCGAGCTGGGAAAGGTGATAGGCTCCATCTGCATCTCACCGGTGGCGCTGGCCCATGCGGGGCTGCTGAAAGGTAAAAAAGTGGCCTGCTGGCCTGACGGAGCGGCCGAGGTGGTGAAGGGTGGAGGGAAATATACCGCCGCCGAGGTGGAGATAGACGGCAAACTTATAACGGCCAACGGTCCGGAGCCCGCCAGGAAATACGGCGCTGCGCTGGTTGAAGCCCTTAAGTAAAAACTTCTTTAAAGTCGCGCCAGAAACCCGGGTATGATTTGTCAACGCAGCCCGGGTTTTTTATTTTCAGCCCGGGGCAGGCAAGTGAGGCGGCCGCGGCGGCCATGGCTATCCGGTGGTCGGAGAAGGTGTCCACTGGTCCGCTGGCGGAAAAGGAGGGGCGGCCTGTTATGCGCAGAACGCCTTTTTTATAAACGGCTTTGACTCCCAGAGAGGCCAGCAGGGCGAGCGTGCTTTCTACCCTGTCGGATTCTTTCGTCCGCAGTCCCGCTAGCCCGGCTATAACGGTAGTTCCGCGGGTCCCTGCCGCGAGGAGGGCCAGCAGCGGGATTTCGTCTATCATCGCGGGAATTTCAGCGGCCTTGAAGGACCGGGCCCTGAGGGCGGAGGGCAGAATCTCAATCTCCCCATAGGGTTCCGGAAAGGCCGCGGCAGGCTTCAGTTTAATAAAGGCGCCCATTTTCCGGAGCGCGGCAAGAAAGCCCATCCTGGCCGGATTCTGGCCGCATGAAAATATTTTAAGTTCCCGGCCGGTAATCAGCGCGGCCGCTATGAAAGGTGCGGCCGAGGAGATGTCTCCGGGCACGGTCAGAGGCCGCGCTGAGAGCGGTCCCGCCGCCAACTTCAGCGTTTGGCCTTTTTTTGTAAGCCTGGCGCCCATCAGGGTGAGCATCCGCTCGGTATGGTCACGGGTCGGGAACTTTTCTTTTATCTCGACAGTACCGCCGGCGTAAAGTCCGGCCAGGAGCAGCGCAGATTTTAATTGTGCGCTTTCGGTCCCGGTAATTTTACTGCCCTTGAGCCGGGCCGGTTTGACATAAAGCGGCAGCCGCCCTTTGGCGGTTTTAACGCGGGCCCCCAGTTTTTTAAGGGATTCCGCTAAAGGGTTCATTGGCCTTTTCAGGAGCGAGCCGCTGCCGGTTATGACGGACTGAAAAGCCTGCCCGGCTAAAATTCCGGCCAGCATCCTGGCCAGCGCCCCGGACTCTCCGGCGTCCAGCTCCGAGCCCGGGTCCTTGAGGCCTTTAAGTCCCCGTCCTTCCACTATAAAAGCGTTGCCGTCGCGGCAGAGTCTCACTCCCAGCGCCTCCAGGCAGCGGACGGCCGCTTCGGTATCTTCGCTGAAAAGAGGATTTTCTATGCGCGTGCTGCCTTCCGCAACGGCGGCCAGCAGCAGCGCCCTTATGGTTATTGATTTATCGGGGGGAGGAGAGTAAGACTTCATTTTCTCATCAGCGCGCAGAAATCCAGGGCTTTGAAATACGAGGCGGGGCCTTCGCCTTTGAACTGGGCCAGGCAGACAGGTTTTATGACCGAGATTCTGCGGAAGGGCTCGCGTTTTGAAATATCGCTCAAATGCACTTCCACGGCAGGTGTCTCCAGCGCGTCTATCGCGTCGCGTATTGCGTAGCTGTAATGCGTATAGGCGGCGGGATTTATAATAAGCGCGTCAGCCCAGGCGGAATTGGCCGTAAGCAGGTCGATGATCTCTCCCTCGCTGTTGCTCTGGAAAACCCTTACCTTGATTTTTAAACCGGCAGCATGTTCCTTTATCCCGGCGTTCAGGCTGGCCAGGGTTCCTTTGCCGTAGATCTCGGGGCGCCTCCTGCCTAATAAATGCAGGTTGGGTCCGTGTATGACCAGAATATTCATTTTAAAGCTCCTTCAAAGGCTTCTTTCAGCAGCGCCGGGTCCAGGTTCTCCGCGGCTTTAAGGCGTCCGCGTGACTGTATAAGGAGAAACCTGTTATTTGCGCCGCGGGCTTTTTTATCCCTCGAAACCAGCCCCAGGAACCTGCGGAAATCGCGGCGTACGGCGCGGGCAGGAGGCAGGCGCAGTGCGCTTACCAGGGCGTTCAGGTCAGTGAAAGCTTCCCGTTTGAGAAGGCCGGTTTTCATGGAGGCGATAAGCGCAAAGCGTATCCCGCGCGCCACGGCTTCGCCGTGGGGCAGGCGGCTCCCCGACATCGCCTCAAAAGCGTGGCCGGCGGTATGTCCGAAATTAAGGGTTTCCCTGGGGCCGGTTTCGTCTCGCTCGTCTTTGGACACCAGCTTCAGCTTGTAGGCGGCGCAGGCGCTTACGGAGGAGGTCAGGGCGGCTTTATCCCCGGTCAGGACTTTTGAAAGATTTTTTTTTACGGTGCGGGCCAGTTCTACCGGGCCTATCATAGCGTATTTTACCAGCTCGCCCGTACCCGACCGGAGCTCGGCATGCGGGAGGGAATCGAGGAAAGCGGTATCGCAGACTGCCAGCGCCGGCTGGTAAAAAGTCCCGGCTATGTTTTTTGCGCCGGCCAGGTTTACTGCTGTCTTTCCTCCCAGTCCGGCGTCTATCTGCGCCAGGAAGGTAGTCGGGACGCTTACCCAGTTTATGCCGCGCATATAGATAGAAGCCGCGAACCCGGCCAGGTCCGTTACTGCCCCGCCGCCGGCGGCGATTATAAGCGAATTCCTGGAGAAGCCCTTATCAAAAAGAAAAGCGCAGAGCTTGCCCGCCTGCTCCAGGGTCTTGGCTGTCTCGGAAGGCGGTAGCCGGAAGTAAAAATGACGCTGCCTGCTTTCGGGGAACAGTTCCAGCGCCCTGGCCCTGAGGCTGTTCGGCGCGTCCGTTCCGGTGACCAAACAGATCTTGTCGGCAGACCGGAATAAACCCGGGAACAAGGCGGGGATATTGGCCATCCCGCGGCCGAGCACTGCCCTGGTTTCTTTTGAGGTTCTGACGGTAAAGTTGAATGTTTTCATAGGTTTGACATAATAAACAAGACGCGTATCTTTAATAATTATCCGCAGAGGCTGAGAGTGCGGAAATTCAGATAAAAACCCTTCTCAGCGGCCTCCGCGTCTCTGCGGTAAATTCTGGAATGCCGGATAATGCTTTTTTAATCTTTTCCGCGGTTTGGGCCGGGGTGAGCCCGGAGGTGTTTATAGTTATGTCGGCGCACCGGTAAAACCTGAGCCGGGCCGAGTAAAGCTTCTTCGCGCGTAAGGCTGTCGTTTTCCAGGGCCCGTCCAGGAGCGGCCTTCCGGCGCGGCCGGCTTCAAGCCTGGCTTTAAGCTGAGGCCAGGGGCAGCTGAGGAAAACGGTAATTCCTGTCTTTTTGAACAGGCCTCGCCATCTTAGGGAAGGATAAACCCCGCCGCCCAGGGCTATTACCAGCCCGCGGCCCGCGGCGAGTTTTTTAACATGCTCTCCCTCGATCTTCCTGAAAGCTCTCAGGCCTTTTTCCCTTATTACCGCTGCCGCGCCGGCATTCTTCCTGAGTAATAGATCAGAGTCGAAAAACGGCCTGTGTAATGCTCGGGCCAGAGCCGCGCCGGCGGTGGTTTTGCCTGAGCACATGAAACCGGAAAGGTAGATATTGCCTAGATCCGGGACAGTATTCTTTTGGTCTTTTTTCGCCATTCTTCCACCCGGGGCCGCAGTTCCTTAAATGAATCGCTCCCGAACTTCTCCAGCAGCGCCCCGGCCAGTACCAGGGCCGCCGCATGCTCTCCTACTACGGCCGCTGCGAAGACCGCCGTGGTATCCGAGGTTTTTGAAACGGAAAGTTTTTTGCGGAAACTTCTGATATCCGTAGCCAGCGCGCCTCCTGGCAGCCCGGGGACGGGCTTTACCGCGCAGCGAAGTTTAAGAGCGCGGCCATTGGTCATCCCGCCGTCCAACCCACCCGAAAGTCCGGGGTCCTTTGAAGCCTGTATCCCGCCGGTGGCGGCCAGGCCGAAGCCTCCGCCCAGTTCAAAGCCTTTTATCCCGTTTATTCCCATTAGCGCGGCGCTAAGGCGGGCTCCAAGTCTTTGGTCCCATTGCGCGCAGCTGCCGAGTCCCGCCGGGAGATTTTCCACGGTCAATTCAAAAACCCCGCCCAGGGTGTCTCCATAGCTGCGCGCGCGCAGCAGTTCGGCCGCGGCCGTGCCGGCATTTAGCCCGGTCAGCGCTCCCAGGCTTATTACCCGGGAATTAATGGTTATATCCAGCAGCTCGTGCAGGCGGAGGGCGAAAGAGCCCAGCGCGGTGCGCATAGCGGTTTCACGGGCGCTCGCGCGTTCCCGGATAAGAGAAGCGTTCGTAACTCCGTACTTAAGCATACCCGGCAGGTCGGCGTGGCCCGGCCGCGGCAGGCTGGAGGGGGCGGGGATTTCCCGGCCTTTATTAGCGATGAGCAGGCTGATGGGAGCGCCTGTGGTTATGTTCCCCCTTAGGCCGGAAATTATTTCAAAAGAGTCGGTTTCGCGGGCCTGGCGGGCGCTGCGCCCCGGAGCCTGCCTGCGGCGCCTGAGCTGGGCGGCTATATAATCCCGGGTGATCTTTATTCCGGCCGGGAAGCCTTCTAGTATGCCCGAGAGGTATTTGCCGTGAGACTCCCCGGCTGTAAGATAGCGCAGCATTATCCCCCCTTGATCTTTTCTCTGAGAAGCTTTATCGCTTCCATGTTAAATTTTACAATATCGCCGCCCGGCAGGCCCGTCCAGAATCTGAGGGAGAGCGCGGCCTGCCTGACCAGAACCTCCAGGCCGTCAAAGGCTCCGGCGCCGGCCTGTTTTGCCGCCCTGATAAAACCGGTCCCTCCTGGGGTATAGGCCAGGTCCAGGCAGATATCGCCGGACCGGGGCTGCAGGGGGGGCATCCCGGGGGCGTACATCCCCAGCGGGGTGGCGTTGATGAAAATTTCTTCCTCTCCGCGCCGGGTTTCAAAAGGAGAAACCGAGAACAGGGTTTTTGGAAAAACTTCCGCCAGGTTCTGAGCGGTTTGCCGGGCGGTCCCGGCGTTCCTGGCGCAAAAGGTTACCGAGGCCGCGCAGGAGCGGCCCAGGGCCCACCCTGCCGCGCCCGCCGATCCGCCGGAGCCGAAGACGACGGCTTTTTTACCGGCAGCGCTGAGCCCGTTCTCTTCAAGCGTAAGGCGTATAGCGGCGGCGTCGGTGTTGAGCCCCTCCAGGCCCATTTTGCCGAAGCGCACCGCGTTCACCGCTTTAATGTCGCGCGAGGCCGGGTCGGGGAGGTTGAGAAGTCTGAAGGCGGCCTGTTTATGCGGGATGGTAACGTTAAAGCCGGCCCAGCCCTCGGCCCTGAGCCCCTGTATTACCGCGCCGAGCTCGGCTGCGCCGCATTCGCGGGTCTCATATTGTATCTCCAGTCCGGAGAGTGCGGAAAATATCCGGAAGATATCGGGGGAAAGGGACTTTGAAAGCGGGAAGCCGAGCAGTCCGGCCTTTATCGGTTTTGAGTACATTGCGGCCGGCCTCAGTATTTTGCGGCCAGGTCGCCGAAGGCTTCGGCGGTTATTGTCTGCCGCCCGTCCACCTTGGCGGTGTAGGGGGTGACGCTGGCTTCTATCAGCAGGCCGTCGGCTCCGGAGCGCAGCGCGCGAAGGGCCAGTTTTACGGCTATTTTCCTGTTTTTTGCCGCGTGGCTGGGGTCTACCAGCACGGGCAGGCCGGTGACCTTTTTAGCTTCGCGCATCATCTTGAAATCCAGGCCGGGGCTGGTAGTTGAAAAAGCGGAGTCGCCCCTTTCGCAAAGGATGAGGTTCTTTGCGCCGTATTTAAGCAGGTATTCGGCCGAAAGCAGCCATTCCCGGAGGGTGGCGTGCATTGCCCGCTTAAGCAGCACGGCGCGGCCGCTGCTGCCGGCTTCTTTGAGAAGTTCGTAGTTGCGCATATTGCGCGCGCCTATCTGCAGCACGTCGCAGACTGAAGAAAGACGGTTGACCTGCCTGGGGTCCGTAGTTTCGGTCACCAGCGGCAGGCCGGTGATCTTTTTGGCCCTGGCTATGATCTTAAGGCCGGCCCAGCCTATGCCCTGGAAAGCGTAGGGTGAGGAGCGGGGTTTGAAAAGCGCCGCGCGCAGGGCGTGCGCGCCCGCGGCTTTTAGCGCGGCCGCGGAGGCCAGGTAGGACCCTTCGTCTTCCACCGCGCAGGGCCCGGCCGCGAAAACGGGACCGCGGCCGAAGTTCAGCGGCGCGGAAAAAATTTTCTTTCTCCCGGAGGTAGCCAGCGGGCAAAGCTCGGAATTGGAGAGCAGGACCCCGGTTACTCCGGGCAGGTTCTCTATAAGGGCGACCGTATCGGCGCCGGCGGGAAATTCTATTTTTAAAATTTGGCCGGAGGGGACGCGGCGGGGGCGCCAGCCGGGCAGCAGGCGCGCCAGGCGCTGCAGCAGAATGCCGCGGCCCGGAGCTCCGAGGTTTTTTTGCAGTTTGATGATCATTTTCCGCCCTGTAGTATTTTCGTCTGCCTTATTATCTCCGTAAAAACGGACTTCGTGGGGGGAGCGTAGCTCTTTTTCCCGGCAGCCGCGGCGTTTGAGAGGACCTGTTTTTCACGGGCTCGGTCGGCGGCCTTCTTCTTCAGATCTTTTAGCGGCACCGCCAGCGCGAAGCGGCGCGACAGAAGAGCGGAGATGCGCCTGTCGAGGATGTCTATTTTTAAACGGGCGGTTTCCAGTTTGCTCCTCATTATAGAATTCTATTAAAAATAGGGTTGAAAATAAAAATACGCCGCCCGAGGAGGAGTTTATTATCGGTTTTTGCGCATAAAAGCCGGGTTGGGCGCGGCGGAACAATTGAGTTATCAATACGGCATACAGAAGTATTGGCCGCCCGATGGCCGTCTGTAGCGCATAGCGCTTGTTACGGCCTGGCCAGAGAGGCCTAATACGGCACGCTTGCAAGTATTGTAAAATAGTATTTATGGCTGAATCGCTGGAACTTAAAGATATCTCCAATAAACTGGAGGCGCTGGAGGCGGCTTTGTCCGCCTCCGCCAAACTCTACGGCCTGGAGGACAAGCGCTCTGTCCTGCGCGAGAAAGAGGCCGTTTCCGGCGCCGGTGATTTCTGGGACGACGCTCAGAAAGCCCAGGCCCACCTTAAGGACCTCAACGATCTTAAGAAAGGCGTCGATATGCTGGACGCCGTAAAGCTGGAGATAGAGGACTTCAAGGTTCATTTCGAGCTGGCCCGCGACGCCGCTGACGACGGCGAGCTGCCGGTGATAATGGAAGGCCTCCGGGCTATAGAAAAAAAGCTTTCGGCGCTGGATTTCGAGCTGAAACTGTCCGACCCGATGGACAAGCTGGACGCTATCATAACCATACATGCCGGCGCGGGCGGGACCGAAGCCTGCGACTGGGCCCAGATGCTGCTGCGGATGTATACCCGCTGGGCCGACAGCAAGGGTTTTACCTTCTCTATCACCGACATTCTGCAGGGCGAGGAGGCGGGAGTAAGGGGCGTTACCGCTTTTGTGAAGGGCAAGTACGCTTTCGGCTACCTTAAAAGCGAGATAGGCGTGCACCGCCTGGTGCGCATTTCGCCTTTCGACGCCAATAAGCGCCGGCACACCTCTTTTGCCTCTATCGACGTTCTTGCGGATATTGATGACGATATAGAGATAGTAGTTGAGGACAAGGATATAAAGCTGGATACCTTCCGTTCCGGCGGAGCCGGGGGGCAGAACGTCAACAAGGTGGAAACCGCCGTGCGCCTTACGCATATCCCGTCGGGGATAGTGGTGGCCTGCCAGATAGAGCGCTCCCAGTACCAGAACCGCGAGACGGCCATGAAGATGCTCAAGGCCAGGCTCTACGAAGTGGAGATGGACAAGAAGCGCACCGAGATGGAGCGCCACTACGACGCCAAGGGCGATATCGGCTGGGGCCACCAGATCCGCTCTTATGTTTTCATGCCTTACCAGCTGGTTAAGGATATGCGCACCGAGCACGAGAGCTCGCAGATAGAGGCGGTAATGGACGGCGACCTCGACCCTTTTATGCATTCCTATCTTACCTGGTCCGCCAATAAAAAGAAAAACAATAAGTAGCCCGGAATAAATATAAATGCTGATAGAGACCCATGCGCATTTGAACGACAAAGCGTTTGACGCCGACCGCAGGGAGGTTATCGGGAAGGCTTTTTCGCTGGGCGTGGAAAAAATAGTGGAAATAGCCTGCGCCCCCGAAGAGTGGGCGCGGGGCCGGCAATTAGCCGCCGCCTTTCCCGGCCGGGTCCGCTGCGCTTTCGGCGCGCATCCTGAATATACAAAAACGCTTTCTCCGGCCCGGCTGCTTGAGCTGGACGGTTTCATGGCGGACCCCTGCGCGGCGGCGCTGGGCGAAGTGGGCGTGGATTACTGGTGGGACACCGGGACCAAAGAAGAACAGACCGCCCTGCTCATAGCGCAGCTTACCTTCTGCGCCAAATATAAAAAGCCGGCGGTTTTCCACGCGCGCAACGGCCGGGCTCCGGGGCAGAACGCCTATGCCGACCTGCTGGAAGCGCTTAAAACCGGCTGGAACTATAGCCCTGAGGGGAAGTTCCGGGGCGTGCTGCACTGTTTTTCCGGGACCTGGGCGGACGCCCGCGCCGGGCTGGATATGGGGCTGCTGCTGGGTGTGAACGGGACTTTTACCTATAAAAAGAACGAGGACCTGCGCGAAACTGTAAAGAAAGCCGGCCTGGATAATATAGTCCTGGAGACGGACTGTCCTTATCTTCCGCCGCAAAGCGCCCGGGGCAAAAGGAACGACCCGTCCTTTATCCCTGGAATAGCGGCGATGGTGGCCACCCACCTCGGCACCGGCAACGGAGAGGTGGCCGACAAAACCACCGCCAACGCCTTAGAATTATTCGGCCGGTTTTAGTATGACATAAGTGTAGCGCGACCGAACGATAGAATCGGGATTTAGGGAAGTGTAGCGGAGGGACGGCGAGGGGGTGGGTTCGGAGGGCCCTCGCGCAGGCCGAGGCTTACGCAAGCGCCGAGGCCGAGCGGGAGCGCGGCCACGGTGTGGCCGATAGCGTGCCCGACGGGCCCACCCCCTTGCCAGGCCCGACTAATCTTACCGCGTATCTATAGCTTGATTTAAGGGTTAAATATGACTGCTGATGAAATAAAAGAACTATTTGCGGAGCGGATCCCTGTTTTCGACGGGGCCATGGGGACTTATTTGCAGGGTTTCGGCCTTAAAGAATCCGACTATGCCGGCCATGACGGGCTTAATGAGATGCTTTCCGTCTCCCGGCCGGATGTTATAGCGAAGATCCACGAAGATTACCTCGCGGCCGGCGCCGACTTCATAGAAACCAATACTTTCGGAGCGAACGCCGCCGTCCTCGGGGAATACGGCCTAACCTCACGCGTCCGGGAATTCAATCTCGCTTCTGCCCGCCTGGCCAGGGCAGCCGCCGATAAATTTTCAAAGGGCGGCAGGCGCCGCTTTGTGGCCGGTTCGGCCGGGCCCACTAATAAAGCCCTGTTTGTAACCGGCGGGCTCAGCTTTGACGAACTCCGCGCTGTATACCTTGAACAGTTTGACGCCCTGCTGGAAGGCGGCGCCGATCTGCTGCTGCTTGAGACCGCTCACGATATTTTAAACCTGAAAGCGGGCCTTGCCGCTGTAGAGCTGGCTTTTAAGAAGGCCGGCCGCAAACTCCCTGTGATAGTGTCAGCTACTATGGATGAACGCAATAAAATGCTTTCCGGCCACGATACCGAGGCTTTCTATTCCGCGGTGGAACATTTTCCGCTCGCCGGACTCGGCTTTAACTGCTCTACCGGTCCCGAGGGACTGGGCCTCCGCCTTGAGCGCCTGGCCGCCCGCGCCCAGTACCCTGTCTTCGCCATGCCCAATGCCGGGATGCCTGACGAGAAAGGCCGCTACCTGCAGACCCCGGAAACTTTTTCCGCCGCTATGGCGGGCTATGCCAAAAAAGGGCTGCTTAACTCCGTAGGCGGCTGCTGCGGAACCAGCCCGGAACATATCAAAGCCCTGGCCCTGGCCATGGAAGGCATAAAACCCCGCGCGCCTAAAGCGGCGGCCCCCTGGGTTGTGTCAGGTATAGAAGCCCTTTTTTATGACGAAATAGAACCGCCAGCCCTGGTGGGGGAGCGCAATAATTCTATCGGCTCGAAGAAATTCAGGGATATGGTAGCGGCGGGAGACTGGGACGGGGCCGTGGCTCTTGCCAAAGCGCAAGCCGCCGCCGGGGCGCATATCCTGGATATCTGCCTGGGCAACCCCGAGCGCAATGAGCTGGAGGATGTAAAAACTTTCGTGCCTAAACTCGCCCGCGCCGTGCGGCTGCCTGTCATGACCGACACTACGGATATTGCCGTAATGGAAGAGGTTCTTAAAATTGTGCCCGGCAAGGTTCTGCTTAACTCCGTCAATTTTGAGTTCGGCCGGGATAAGCCGCGGGCGGCCGCGCGCCTGGTGAGGACCTACGGGGGCAAGCTGGTATTCGGCTGCATTGACGAGGATAAAAAGAACGGCCTGCCGCTGGACGCCGGGCGCAAGGTGGCCATAGCCCGCCGCGCATACGCTTTCCTTACCGGGGATTGCGGGCTTGAGGCCGGTGATATTATTTTCGATACTTTGGTCTTCCCGGTGGCCGTGGGCGGAGAGCATGCCAAAACCGCGCATGAGACCATAATAGCCATAGAGCGGATAAAAAAAGAATTCCCCGGAGTGAAAACAGTGCTCGGAGTCAGCAATGTTTCTTTCGGGCTGCCCCCGGCTTCGCGCGAAGTCTTAAACTCCGTCTTCCTCCACCACGCGGTAAAAGCCGGGCTGGACCTGGCCATAGTAAACACGGAAAAGCTGAAGCGCTTCGCTTCTATTTCCCCGGAGGAACTGGAACTTGCCGAGGACCTTCTGTTTGCCAGAAAACCCAACGCTGCCCAGGCCTTTGCCGCCCGCTACCGGGACGCTAAAAAAACATCGTCGGTCCCGCCCGCCCAGGACGCCCCTCCTGGGGAAAAACTGCGCCTGGCCGTGCTGAACGGAACCAAGGCCGGTATAGAAGAATCCGTAGCCGCACTCCTGAAGAGCCAGACCCCGCTAGAGATTATCAACGGGCCGGTGATGCAGGCCATGGCCGAGGTAGGCAAGCAGTTCGCTGCCGGCGACCTGATAGTAACCGAGGTTCTTCAAAGCGCCGAGGCCGCCAAGGCCGCCGTTAACGCTCTGGAAGGCGCGCTTAAGGAGCAGAAAGCGCCTAAGCGCGGCCGCGTGCTGCTGGCTACGGTAAAAGGCGACGTTCACGATATAGGCAAGAACCTCGTCGGGATAATCTTCGAGAGCAACGGTTTCGAGGTGGAGGATCTCGGCGTCAAGGTCGCCCCTGAGGATATAACCGCCGCCGCCGTTAAATCCCACCCTGACTTTATAGGCCTGTCCGGCCTGCTGGTGCGCTCCTGCGAGCAGATGACCATAACCGCGCGCGAACTGAGCAAGGCCGGGATAAAGGCCCCCCTGCTGGTGGGCGGCGCCGCCCTTACGGAAAAGTTTACCGCTTCGAACATAGTTCCGGGTTACGGCGGCCCTGTTTTTTACGCCAAGGACGCTATGGAGGGCCTGAACTATGTGCTGGACCGGGTGAGCGGCAAGCCGCAGCCCGGAGCCGCCAAGCCTGCCGGTGACTCTGGCCACGTTGCCGCGGAAAATATTCAGGTTTCCTCTTCCGGTCCTAATGTCTCGTTCTCGCCTCCGGATATTCCTGTGCCCGCGGACCTTGAGCGGCATTTTTACGGCGAGCAGGCGCTTGAAGAGCTGTTTGAAAACCTGGATGAGGGACTTTTTAACCTGCGCTTCCTCAAACTGAAAAAAACCCAGGAAGAAAAAAGCCGCGAAGCTAAAGAACTGCTTGCGGGAATAAAAGACGAGATAATAAAAAAAAGGCTGATAAAAGCGCGCGGCGTATATAAATTCTTCCCGGTGAACAGCGCCGGGAACGAACTTGATTTTTACAAAGACAGCGGCGAAAAACTGGCTTCTTTTTCTTTCCCGCGCCAGCCCGCAGGGGAACGCCTTTGCCTCTCCGACTTTGCCGCCCCGGTATCCGGCGGCAGGAAAGATTACGCTGCGCTGCTAGCCGTGACCTGCGGAGAGGGCGTGCTGGAGCTGGCCAGGCGCGAGCGCGAGGCCGGGAACTATGTGCGGTCCTATCTTGTGGAGGCGCTTGCGCTGACGCTCGCCGAAGCTTTTGCGGACGTTATGCATTACCGCATACGCCGCGGCTGGGGGATAGCCGAACCGGAGCCCGCCAAGCCGCTGCTGCGCAGCAAATACAGGGGGAAAAGATATTCTTTCGGCTACCCCGTCTGTCCCGACCTGGCCAATCAGAAAGTTCTTTTTGACCTGCTCAAGCCCGAGCCGGACGCCGGCCTGAGGCTGACCGAAGGTTTTATGATGGATCCCGAGGCTTCGGTCTCGGCCATAGTCTTTCATAACCCTAAAGCCGTCTATTTTAATATCTGAGCCGGACCCCGGCGCTCTGTCATATTTCCAGGATAACCTCGCTGGGAAGGATGGCCGAGATATATATCTGCACGGGCAGGAGAAAGCAGGCTCTGCGCGGCCTGGACCGGGCAGTGGAGCTTTTTCCCACGGACGCCGAGGCCAGGACCTGAACCTGGTTATAGGATCAGCACCCGGCTGCGTCTGGGCGCGTATAAACCGCGCGCCGGTCCGTGAGGCACTGGAGATAAGGCCGGGATAGCAGAAGATTTAATGCGCTGAGCCCTGAAGTAAAGAAGTTCCTGAGGGGCCGGCGGCCGGGACCTCAGCCCCCGGTCAGGAGAATGCTGGAACAAGCCTGCTCTCTTGCGATAGGCAACCACAGGGACGACAGGTATTTTTTCCCGGTCTGGATGAAATAAACCGCCGCAGTTTTATTCAGGCTTTCTAAGCGAATGTAGAGTGGGACCTTAATGGGTCTTGACAATGTAAAGATGTCTGCTAAAATATCAGGGAGTCCGCAGCCCTTATAAACGGGTGTTTGCGGACTCTCTCTTTTCAGGGTTCAAAACCGGTTGCGGGTTTGAACCTTTTATTTTTTGTATTCAAGCCCGGCGGCGTCTATGTAGAAAGTGCGGCCTTTGCGGCTTACCTTCGCCATCCCGCCCCGGAAACCGGCGGCCTGGGAGTAAATAAAATCTATCACTACCTTCCCGGTACTGTCTATGTAGCCCCAGCCGGCCTTGAAATCTTTCAGGACCGGGGCGAGGCCTTCTTCAAAAGAGGCGCACATAGCGAAATAGGCCGGAATTTTTTCTTTGCCTTCCCGGTCTATGTAGCCGCAGCGGCCCTCGCCCTGGAGGGACTGGGCGTGAGCCAGCCCCTCGCTGTAAGGCCCGATAGAAACATACCGGCGGAACTTGAGGCTCAGGGTCGCGCGGTCGATAAAGCCGTACCTGTCCCCAAGCCTGGCCGTAGCGTAGCCCCCGCTGAAAGGAAAGGCTTCAGCATAAACAGGCGGAAGGGCTTCCTTTCCGGAAGGCTCTATATACCCGTACTTGCCGTTAATTTTAACGCGGGCCAGACCTTCGCTTACCGGATAGACTTCCTCGTATACCCCGCCGTTGAATTCCCCGGTCCGTTTAAGAAGCAGGCCCCAGCGGCCGCCTTTTTTCGCGGGAGCGGCGCCTTCTTTGAACGGGAGCAGTTCTTCGTATTCAAAAGGAACGGCGGTTTTGCCGGATTTGTCCACGCAGCCCCAGTTGCCGCGGGCTTTTACCGGAGCGCAGCCCTCGCTGAAAGAGCCGGCCGACTGGTATTTAAGCGGTATTACCTTCCTGCCTTTTTTATTTATGAAGCCGTATTTGGCCCCGGAGCGTACCAGCGCGAGCCCCTCGCTGAAAGGTTCGGCATAGTCGTAGCGGATCTTGATCCTGAGCTTCCCGCCCGGAGCGGCATAGCCCCATTTGCTGCCCGAGTTGAAAGGGATAAGCTCCTGCGCTGATGACAGCACCGGAAGCAGCAATAGCGTAAAAGCGCGGATTAAAACAATTTTCCTCATACCGGTCATACAGGCAAATACCCTGATACAGATTGTATATAATAATTACTACTGGAGACGATCATGAAAAAAAGAACAGCGGTTTATCCGGGCAGTTTCGACCCGGTCACGTTCGGGCACCTGGACATTATAGACAGGGCGGCTAAAATTTTTGACCACATCACGGTGAGCGTTTTCGTGCACAGCGCAAAAAAGCACATGTTTTCAGTGGAGGAGCGCGTCTCAATGCTGAAGACCGCCCTTAAAAATAAAAAGAACGTGACCGTAGACTGTTTTGAAGGTCTGCTGGTGGACTATGTCAAAAAGAAAAAGACCGACATAGTGATCAGGGGCCTGCGGGCTATTTCAGACCTGGAATACGAGTTCCAGATAGCGGCTACCAACCGCACGCTTTACCCCGGCATCGAGACCGTCTTCTTCATGCCGCGCCAGCGCTATACTTATCTCTCTTCCAGCATAGTGCGCGATATCGCCCATTTCGGGGGCGATGTTTCCAAACTGGTTCCCCCGCAAGTGGCGAAGGCCTGCGCGGGCGCCGCGGCGGGTTCCTCAAAGGCAAAGCGGATAAAGAAATAGTCCCTGAACCGATAAAAATATCCTTGGTTTTGTTTTGCTTCCGCGGCGCCGCCTGCGGCAGGGGCGAAGCGCTTCGTACTTTGCTCTGAACCCGGACTACTATGGAAAAAGTCTATATTTACGCCCTGGCGGCCAATTTGAGTTTCGCCTTCGGCGTGCAGTTCTTTACCCATTTCGCCCGCCGTATTTCCAGCTTGTGGGTTAATTGTTTCAAGGCGCTCGTGGGCGCGGCTCTGTTCGGGGTGACCATCTGCCTGCAGGGCGGCTTCCACCCGGTGGGCTACGGTTATGCCGCGCTTTTTTTCGCCTCCGGCATGCTGGGGCTGGGTTTGGCGGACGTCTTTCTGATAAAATCTTTTTCGCTTATGGGGCCCGGCAGGACCATGATGATCTTCGGCTTTCAGCCGCTGGTGATAGGCGTCCTCAGTTATATCGCTTTCGGCCAGGCCGTGGATATCAGGAAAGTCTACGCTATCCTGTTCTTTATCGTCTGTCTTTTTATTTTTTCGCTGGAATCATTCAAGAAGCACGGTCATTGGAACATGCGGGCCAGCCTGTTCGCGCTGGGTGCGATAGTCCTGGACGGACTGGGAGTGCTGATAACCAGGTACTCCTTCAATAACAGCCCGGGGATCGGAACCACGGAGGGCAACTTTTACCGAGCGGTCGGGGCGCTGCTGCTTTTTGCGGTCCTGTCACGGGTGAAGCCCTTTCATTTTATTTCAAAACTGAAAGGCCTGAGCCGGGCGAATCTTTTCTGGATAACCCTGGGCTCGGCGGCAGGGACCTACCTGTCTTTGATGTTCTACCTTGAAGCGGTGCGCTATGCGGGAGCTCTGGCCGCGGTTTCCGGCATAGCTATTACGGGCACTATTTTCGCTTCTGTTTTTGAATGCCTGGCGGACAGGAAGCTGCCTTCGGCCTACCTGGTAGTTTCTTTCGTATTCTTCCTGGCCGGGATGAGCTTTCTTTTCTGAGCGCTGAAGCGGGGCGCGGCCGGGTCTTAAATTAAAAAAGCCCCCCGGATTCCCGGGGGGCTTTTTTCTGGGCAGGACAGGGCTTATTCATCTATCCTGTTTTTTTCCAGCTGGCGCTTAAGCTGCTCGCCCAAGGAGCCCATCGCGGGCTCGTCCGCAACTTCCTGCTGCTGGTACTTCTGCATGGTGGCCGTGCTTTCGTCTTCCTCGCGGCTGAGCGCGGCGGGGATGAGGGAGATGCGCTTGTTTTCAAGGTCTACCGTCTCTACGCGCACTTCTATCGACTGGCCGGCCTTTAAAACATCCTCGGGGTGATTTATCCGGCGCTCACCGCCCAGGCGGGAAACGTGGATGAGCCCGTCCACTCCGGCCCCCAGGGTAATAAAGGCTCCGAAGGGCGCCAGGCGAGACACTACTCCGGTATGGTAAGAGCCTGAAGGCCACTGCTCGGCCGCCGTGTCCCAGGGGTTGGGCAGGGTGTCTTTGAGGCTGAGCGAGATCCTGCGGTTTTCCCAGTCGAGGCTCTTTATTATAACTTCTACCGGCTGTCCGGCGGCGAGCAGGTCGCTGACTTTCTCCGTGCGGCCCCAGGCCATTTCGGAAACGGGCAGCAGCCCGTCCACTCCGCCGATGTCGATGAAAGCGCCGAACTTCTGTATGGAGGTCACTACGCCGCGCACCTTCGCCCCTTCCTTCAGGGTTTCCTTGAGCGCGGCAACTTTCTCCTGCCTTTCTTTTTCAACTATTTCCCGGCGGGACAGGACCACGTCCCGGCGGCCGCATTCTATTATGTAGAAAACCATGGAGACGCCTATATAGGCTTCTTTGCTTTCTTCGCGGCGTATGCCCATCTGCGAGAAAGGGCAGAAAGCGCGCATGCCGCCGGAGATGGTGACCTCGAAGCCGCCTTTCATTTCTTTAGCGACGGTTCCTTCAAGGGGAATGTGGTTATTAAAAGCGTCCATCAGCTGGGCGCGGGCCGCCGGCCCGGTGCCTATCTTGGTGGTAAAGCGCATTTCGCCTTCTTCGGTATGCAGGAAGTAAGCGCGGATTTTGTCCCCTTCCTTGACCAGCAGGTTGCCTTCGGCGTCTTTCAGCTCGCTTACGGGTATGTAGCCTTCTCCTTTGCCGCCCACCTCTATCAAAGCCCATTCGGGAGTAAGTTTTACTATGGGCGCCTCTACCCTCCGGCCGGGTTCCATCTTCTCGGGTTCTTTGTAGTGCCGTTCGAACATTTCAGCGAAATTTTCTTCGTTTTCCATTACAGTCTCCATTGGGGATCTCCTAAGGTGTCTAACACATGCGTATATGTCATTTTACAAAATTATGGGCCCTTATGGGAGGATTAGACTTATCCTGTAGGCTTATCCTTTGGTCCGGGATAGGGGAAAGAAACAGGCGCGGCCCGGCGGTTAATGCGGGAGGGGGCGTAAATTTATGACGAGGGGGGAAAAACCTCCGGCCTTGGATTTTGTATATTTTGTATCATTGAAAGACATCGCTGAGGAAAAATATTTCCGTGCCCGGCAGGATAACAATGGACAATACTAAAAAATCGCGCTTTATACTTGGTATAGCAGGCGGCTCCGGGTCCGGCAAGACCACCCTGGCCGGAAAGCTTATAGACCAGTGCGGGAAAATAGGCATAGACGGCCAGCTGTTCTCCCTGGACAATTATTACCAGCCGCTTGACCACCTGGATTTCAAGGAAAGGAAGAGCTATAACTTCGACCATCCCGACGCGATAGACGCTGCGCTGGCCGTAAAGCATTTAAACGAGCTTTGCGCCGGAAAAACAATACAGCAGCCGGTTTACGACTTTAAGCAGCATACGCGCGAAAAAGAAACCGTGCCCTGCAGGCCCACCCAGCTGATAGTGGTGGAGGGGCTCTATACCCTGTATTTTCCTAAGATCCTGGCGCTGTGCGATTATAAGATCTTCGTTTCCACCGGGATGGTGACGGCAGTGCTGCGCCGCGTGCAGCGCGACATAAGCGAGCGCGGGCGAGATATACAGGGAATAAAGCACCAGATACTGGCCACGGTGCTCCCGATGTACGAGAATTACGTGAAGCCCACGCAGAAGAACGCCCATTTCTCGATTAATTGGGAGGGGGAGGAGATCCCCGGAAAAGCCGCCGAAGGCCTGGTGCGGATGATGCGGGACCATTTCCGCTGAATACTTCCGCGCTGTTGAAAGCTTCCCGGCCGGGAGGCAGAGCTTTCTACTTGAACATTATCAGGCGCCACATATTTATGGCGGTTACCGCGGCCTTAAAAAAGTTTCCGCCTACGCCTTTGCTTTCCCCTACGCGTTTTTTAAGCGTGACTGGAATTTCAATGACCATGAGGTTGTTTTTCAGCGCGGTTAAGATCATTTCGCAGGAAAAATGATTGCCCTTCACTTCAAGCTGGTCTATTATTTTCTCCAGGGCGCTTTTCCTGATGACCCTGAACGTGCAGCCCAGGTCGGTCAGGCGCACCGTAGAGAAGCGCAGTTGAAGCAATTTTGCCATCAGGACATTGCCCCAGAGAATAGAGGTGTTCAGCTGGGAATCGGGGGTGTTCAGTTCTTTCGTGGTCCTTGTGCCCAGAACCATATCGGCGTTTTCAAGATACGCCATTAATTTTTTAAGATCGCTGCCGGAAAAGGTGCAGTCGCCTTCCACAAGACAGATAACTTCTCCGTATTTCATGGCCTCGCGCAAAGCCCGGACGCAGCAGGCCCCGTAGCCCTGTACCGTCTCGGCGACCACTTTCGCGCCCGCAGCCAGCCCCTCGCGCGTAGTCCCGTCCGCGGAGTTGTTGTCCGCCACGACAACGGATGTGACGTTTTCCTGGGACATGAAATCCTTCGCGGCCGCGCCTATAGAGAGCTCGTCGTTGTAGGCAGTCATGCCTATCGAAATGCCGGGATTCGAGACCGGCGCGAACCTTAAGGATTTTTTTCTGCCCGGGAAAAAAACGCCGGCCGATAAATCCAGGGCCGCAAGCAGGAGGGCGGTTATGAAAAAAATGTTCGCCAGGTTGAGGGCCGGCAGCCAGAAGTGAATCCGGGCTCCGTACAGCAGGAAGACCAGGCCGGCGAGCTGGAGAAGGTAGCAGGCAAGGGAGAGAACAAAAAAGTGGACCGCGTAAAGGAGGAGTTTGTGATTTTTCATTGGTTCACCATTTGATCTGAAGAAAGGACTTGATGTCGCTGAGCAGCCTGCCGGCGGCCAGGCTGCTGAAGAAGCGTTTAACTATAAAGCCCGGCCTGAAATAGAATTCCCTGTAAAATTTGCGCTGGTAATCCTCAACGGTCTTCCAGTCCAGGGTGGGATGGTCGTACAGTTCTTTTGCGGGAAAATAGAGATTGTATTTTGACCACTCCTTAGCCTTTATCCTGCCGGCTTTATCCAGTTCTTCAAAATACGGGGTAGAGGGCAGCGGGATGGTGATGGCCGCTTTCGCCATGTCCAGGTCCAGCTCTTTGGCAAAATCTATGGTTTGCCGCATTGTTGTCTCGGTGTCGCCGGGCAGCGCCAGCATGAAAAAACCGTATACTTCGAGGCCGGCTTTTTTGGCCATTTTTACGGCCTGCCGTATTTCTTCGCAGGTTTCGCCCTTGCGGATTAGTTTAAGTATTTCGTCGCTGCCAGTTTCTATCCCGTAGAAAACCCTGTAGCAGCCGGCTTGCTTCATCAGAGTCAAAAGTTCCTGGTCAACTCTGTCGGCCCTGATCCCGGTAACCGTCGCCCAGGGGAACTTGAGCTCTCTGCGCAGTATTTCACGGCAGATGCCCTTGGCTCTCTCCATGTCTACGGTAAAGCAGTCGTCGGCTATATGGATCTCTCTGAAACCGCAGTCGAGCATGTAGCTGATCTCGTCAACAACCCGCATTACCGATTTTTTTCTGAAATTCTTTCCGAAAACGTTCTTATTGCAGTAGACGCAGCTGTACGGGCAGCCGCGGCTGGTTTCAAGCCACCCTGCCGGGTTCGCCCTTGTAAGCAGGTCTGTGGTGTGATATTTACTCAGATCGAACAGATTCCACGCGGGCCGGGCCAGGGTATCCAGGTCTCTGATGAGCTCCCTTCGCTCCGCCACGCGGCATTCCCCGTCCTTCCTGAAAGCGATCCCACGGATATTTTCCAGGGGGACCCCGCGGACAATTTCCACTATTGACTGGTCGCCCTCGCCGATACAGACTATGTCCGTTGCGGAAGATTCCAGAACTTCGAGAGGCATGCTTGTCGGGTGGACGCCGCCGGCTACTACTATGACGCCGGGAGCCGCGTCTTTAACCAGCTTCGCCAGGCGAAACGACTCCTCCGCCAGGACGGTCGTATAGCTGATGCCGGCGTAATCGGGCCTGGATTCCAGCAGTTGCGCGAGCAGGTCCTGGTCGCTTATTTTATTGAGGTCGGCTATCCTGACTTCATGGCCGTCAGCTGCCAGGGCCCCGGCGATAGTGGCAAGGCCTAGAGGCGGCGAGTACATCGCCCCGGGTTTTATCATTGAGCCTTTGTAGATGAAGCCGTAAGCGGGGGCCAGGAGTAAAACTTTCTTCTTGGCCGTGTGAGCGGGATTGCCGATCATTTCTTTTCCGCCGTTACCGTTATTACCCCGCCCCGCCCGAGGGCGCTTTCGAGGAGGCTTAAAATAAAGGCCACCGGGAGCAGCGGCAGGGAGAGCAGGACCGTGCAAAGCACGGTGTACGCCCTTCTCGCGGGCGCATGGTTTTTATCCACCGAGCCGCGCTTAAGGTGCTTGTACGCGAAATTGATTTCGCAGCCGATCATGTTGAACAGGCTCTGCCACCAGCCGTAGGGGTTATACTCGAGCGAGAAATGCTTTATTTCTTTGATGCGGAAGCCTGCCCGGTCGAGCAGTCTGGAAACCGTATCCGGGCTGAATTGCCAGCAATGGCGGGGCAGGTCAAGGTGAAACCATTTGTTGCCGCTGGCCCGGGCCTGAAGGCTGTTTATGTTCGGGACCGAGACTACAAGTATACCGTTCTCTTCAAGGAGCCTGTGTATCTCGGTTAGCTGCATCGCGGGGTCGGGCAGGTGTTCCAGTACCTGCCACATAGTGATAACGCTGAAGCTTCCGGAAGGGAGCTTCATTTCCGGCAGGGTTCCGCGGTAAATTTTGCAGGCCGCAGCCGAGTTGTCTTCCGCCGCGCGGGAGGGCTCCACTCCGGAAGCGTCCCAGCCCGCTCTCTTCATTGCCGCCGCGAATTCGCCCGTGCCGCAGCCGACGTCAAGCAGCGTGCCGGGTTTTTTGATGAAATTTCCGGCCGTGTTTTTCCTTTCGCGGAGGAATATCGCCTCTATAATTTTCGAGACCCCGCTCAGCTTTCTGTAATAGCTCGCCTGGTAGAGGGAGGCGCTGTCCTGGTCCTGCTCCGGTGAATCAAGGTAGATCATCCCGCAGCCCCTGCACTTAAAAAGCGGGAAAGGCCTGCGGGAAGCCGAAAGGTAGTCGTAACCGTTCGAGTGGAAATCCCTGTCCTGCAGTGAGCAGACAGGGCAGGGCAAAGTTTCAGGGGATCGCGTTATAGGTCATCTCCCCAGCAGCCTTTTTAACAGCAGCCGCAGCGGTTCGGAATAAATAAGGATCGCGAGATTAAGCGCGGCCCAGGCGCCCGCGGCAGACCAGGCTGCGCGCCGGCTCCCCTTTTCCTTTACCCTTCGCGCTATCTCTTCGGCGCCGATAGCGGCGAGGAGGATAAAGTACGGGCCCATTGAGTGACGGTGGCGGGCTGTGCCGCAAAAAACAAAGGCGACAGGGAAATAAAGGAACATGAAGAAGAGGGGGAGCGCCTGTATGTTCTTTGACCTGAGTACGAAGAATACTCCGAACAGCCATAAAGGGAAGATGAGGGCGTAGGTCAAATCGTATTCCGGCATGAACGGGTAGAGGAACTCCGCCAGGGTCAGGACGCCGGCTTTTAGATGGGTCCCGATGCTTTGAGTTTTGAGGTAAGCTATGCCTTCCTTTACACTTTTCCGGTCCCGCTCTATCT
>MNUR01000135.1 GCA_001871115.1 Elusimicrobia bacterium CG1_02_56_21
CGGGGCTATCCGCGAATTTTACCGGGGTCTGGAATTTTGCAGCGGCGAAGCGCAGCGCCCCGGCGTTTATATTGGAGTCGCCGTAAACCGCGGCCAGGCCGCCCCCGGCGGGGGCATTGGTCTGCACCAGGGACATAAGCTCGGAAGAGCGGTAATCCCCGGCGGGAGGCGGCGGCAGTCCGGCCACCGGGTATCCGGAAAAATAGAAAGTGCGGACCAGGCCGGACTGGCCAATAGCGCCCAGGACCAGCACGCCGATAAGCAGATATTTGCGGGCCTGGTGCGGCGTCATTATAGGCACTGCCACGGCGAAAGGCAGCAGGGCGGGGTAGAACAGCTGGGGATGGGAGCCGCGCACCACCCAGGCGAGCAGCAGGTAAGGCGCCCAGAACCAGGCGGCCACCACTTTTTTCTTTTCATAAGGCATGAAGACGGAATAATACATCCAGGCCAGGGCCATAGAGCCCAGGGCAAAAAGCGGCAGCCCGGCGGCGTTTATCCCCAGTTTGAAATAATGCCAGAAGCCCAGGTATTCCCCCCACAGCGGGACCAGGCCGGCGGCTACCGCGGCCATAGCGAAGAGGTACCAGGGCAGGTTTATTATCATGCCCCCCAGCAACCCCTTTATAAGCTCGTCGCGGCCGAAAGGGCTGGCCAGGCCGGCTATTATAAAAGGGACCAGCGGCAGGGCGTAAAGCCAGAAGAAGCGGTGGGAGAAGAAACCGAGGCTCATTACTATGCCGAAAGCGAAAGACCAGTTGGGATGTTCAAAATCGTCGGAGCGGATAAAGCAGGCGTAAAGGGCGGCGGCCATGGCCAGGAGGGCCAGTTCCGGGGCCGGGCGGCGCGCGGTCTCAAGCACAAAAGGGAAAGACAGGGCGAAAGCGGCGCCCAGCCAGCCTGCGCTGTTGGGGCGGCTTTTGCGCACGGCCGTGAAAATAGCCAGGGCGAGGACGAGGAGGAAAAAAGAATTGACCGCCACCAGGGCGAGGTTGAGGTCCTGGGTGAGATATTTAAGCACCGGGACATAAGCCAGGTAATAGAGCGGCGGGTTAAGCGAAAGGTCGGAGAATTCCGGCTTTATCAGCGCCCAGAAGCCCTGGGTCTTCAGATAGGCCGCGAAGCGGAGCACGCCGTTAAAGCTTTCAGCGTCAGCCTGGGTGAAGAAATAGCCGCGCCTGAAAGCCCATTGCGCAAGCAGCACGGTGTAGAAAAACCAGATCCCGGCCAGGACCAGCAGCCCGGTGGAGAGTTTCTCCCTTTTAGGCTGCACCAGCTCTTTCTCGAAGAGGATGCTTTCAAAAGTCATCCTGGTAGCCAGGAATTTTTTGCGCCAGGGTGAAAGTTCGCTGTGGTCTTCTGAAATCTCAGACATTAAAAAGCTCCTTTAAGAAGGATCGGGAATCGGGAATCGGGTCATAAAAGAGTTTACCTGCCGCGGTTCCGGCTTGTTCTGCGGGCCGGGCCCTGAATGGCTTTCAGCCTGGAATTGTAGAGGTCCGCGTATTTAGGCGAAAGCCGCGCGGCCATTTTATACTGTTCCGCGGCGTTCTTCCTGTCGCCGAGGCCCGCGTAAACATCGCCCAGCAGGCCCCGCACCTGGAAAGAATCCGGCTTTAGCTCCACGGCCTTGGAGGCGGCGAGCAGCGCGTCCTCCAGGGCAGCCGACCTGTAATAAGCCAGGCCCAGCCAGTAGGAATAAATTGGTTCGGCGGGTTTCAGTTCCGCCGCTTTCAGAAATTCCTGGGCGCTTTCACCGTAAGCCTTTTGAGAGTAAAGTACCTTGCCCAGCTCGAACCGGGCCAGCACCGCGGCCGGGTTAAGCTGGAGCAGGGCGGCCAGGTCCTTCATGACAGCGGGCAAATTACGGGCTTTGCGCGCGCAGAGCGCCCGGTGATAATAGGCCAGCTCGAATTTATCGTTAAGCGAGAGGGCATGGGAAAGATCCGCCGTGGCCGAAGCGCAGTCCCCCATTTTGTAATAAGCGAGGCCGCGGTTGAGCAAAGCTAAGGAATAATCCGGCTTGGCCGAGAGGGCCTCGGTGAACAGTTTTACCGCATCGCGGTAGTTCCCCCCGTCCATGAACATAGCGCCGAGATTGTTGTAAGCGGGCAGGTAACCCGGGTTCAACTCTATGGCTTTGCGGTAATCCAGCCCGGCTTTCTGCCTGTCGCCCTGGCCCTCGTAAAGCAGGCCGCGGGAAGTGAGGGCCTCGGGATAGTTCCTTTTAAGAAGCAGGGCTTTATTGTAATTCTCCAGCGCTTTGGCCTGCTGGCCTGCAGAAAGCTGGTAATTGCCGCGGCTGAAATAAAATTCCGGCGACCTGTTGCAGCCTGCCAGCCCCGCGGTGATGAACGCTAATAAAATTATTTTCTTCATAGTTTCCCCGCTTTCCCCGGTTCCCGGTTCCCGATTCCGGACTCTCCTGTCCCCGGCTTCTGTTCTTTAACCCCCAGCGCCAGAAGCACGGCCCCGGAGGTGATAGCGCTGTCGGCTATATTGAAGACCGCCGGGAAAAAAGAGAAGTCAAAATAATCCACCACAAAGCCGTAAGCGATGCGGTCGTAGATATTTCCCAGCGCCCCGCCCAGAACCAGCGCCAGGCCCAGCGCTGCCGCGCGGCCGCAGGCCTCTATCCTGCGCCGGAGGAACAGGAGCACCCCCACCAGGACCAGGCTGAAGATCAAGAAGAATTTATTGCTGTCCCGGAACATCCCGAAAGCCACGCCGGTATTCTCGGCGTAAGTAAGGTGGAAGAAAGAAAAGATCTTGACAGACTTGAAGTAAAGCGCCTTGAGAGCCCAGGACTTGGAAGCCCGGTCAAGCAGGAAGACGGCCAGGATCACGGCGGGGGCGGCTAGTTTCTTCATCCCTTTGGCGCGTCCTCCATGGCTTTGGCGCAGCGGCCGCAGACCCCGGGATGCGCGGGGTTAGAACCGGTGTCGCGGCGCCAGGCCCAGCAGCGGGGGCATTTCTCGCCTTCGGCCTTGCTCACTTTAACTTCCAGCTCGGGGGCGGCGGCGTCAAATTCTACCGAGGCCTCGGAGACGATGGCTACCTGCGGCCAGAGCGGCAGGGCGGAGTCCAGGAAAGCTTTCTTTTCGGGGCTGGAGGTACGCAGTACTATCCGCGCTTCCAGGGAAGAGCCCACGGCACCGGTCTTGCGCACTTCTTCTATGGCCTTGGTCACGGTCTCCCGCACTTCCATCATTTTCCCCCAGCGCTCCAGCAGGGCCTGGTCGGCCCAGGCCGCGGGCAGCTTGGGAGAGTCCGACAAAAAAACACTCTCTTCCAGGGACGGGTCTATTTCGGCCCGGGCTATCTTCCACGCTTCCTCGGAGGTAAAGGCCAGCACCGGGGCCGTCATCTTGAGCACGGCGAGCAAAATATCGTGCAGCACGGTCTGGGCCGATCTGCGCTCGGGCGCGTCCAGGCTGAAGGTATAAAGCCGGTCTTTAAGCGAGTCCAGGTAGAAAGCGGACAGGTCGAGATTGCAGAAATCCGTCACGGCCCTGATGGCCTGGCGGAACTGGAAATTCTCGTAATGTTTCTCTACCGCGGCCGCCGTCACGGCCAGGCGGGCGCGCATATAGCGGTCGGTCTCCACCAGCTGCCCGCCCTGCAGGCGGTGCCTGGCCGGGTTAAAGCCGCTCAGGTTCCCGAGCAAAAAGCGCACGGTATTGCGGATCTTGCGGTAGGTGTCTATGGGGCCGGCCAGGATCTTCTCGGAAATGCGGATATCGTCGGAATAGTCGCAGAGGGCCACCCAGAGGCGGAGGATGTCGGCGCCGTATTTGGAGATAACTTCCTGCGGGGCCACCACATTGCCTGTTGATTTGTGCATAGCGCGGCCTTTTTCGTCCAGCACAAAACCGTGGGTGAGCACGGCCTTGTAAGGCGGGCGGCCGTTGAGCGCTACGGAAGGGATGAGGGAAGTCTGGAACCAGCCGCGGTGCTGGTCGGAGCCTTCAAGGTAGAGGTCGGCGGGATAGAAATCCCCGGGGCCGAGCATGCCGGCTTTCACCACCGCGTACCAGGAAACGCCCGAGTCCAGCCAGACGTCCATGATGTCTTTTTCTTTGGAGAATTCGGTTCCGCCGCAGGAGCATTTGACCCCCGGCTCCATAAGTTTCTCCACCGGGTCGGAGAACCAGAAATCGCTGCCTTCGGCAAAAACGCGCTCTTCCATTTTTTTGAGGAAAGCGTAATCTTCCTGCACCTTGCCGCACTCTTTGCAGTACACGGCCAGAATGGGGGTTCCCCAGTAGCGCTGGCGCGACAGGCACCAGTCGGGGCGGGTGCGCAGCATGCCGGTCATGCGCTCATGCCCGGCTTCGGGCAGCCATTTCACGGTGTCGGCGGCCTTCATAAGTTTTTCGCGCAGGCCTTCGCGGTCCACTTTCAAAAACCACTGCTCGGTAGCGCGGTAGATGACCGGCTGCTTGCAGCGCCAGCAATGCGGGTAGCTGTGCTCTATCTTCTTACAGGCCAGCAGGCGGCCGTCGGCCTTGAGGGTTTCAACTACTTTCTCATTGGCTTCAAAAACTTTCAGGCCTTCAAAGATACCCGCGTCGGCGTTAAATTTGCCGTCTTCTTTTACGGGGCAGAAAATATCCAGGCCGTTCTTCCTGCCGGCGTGAAAGTCTTCTTCGCCGTGGCCGGGGGCGATATGCACGATGCCGGTACCGGCGGTCATCTCCACGAAATCGGCGGCTATCACCGGGCGGGGGAAGCGCCGGGCTTCGGGCAGATGCGGGGCCAGGCAGTGGGAATAGTTCAGCCCTACCAGCTGCCCGCCGGGTATAAGCGCGCCTTTTACGGCCTCAAGGCCGGCGGCGGCCAGGAAAGCGTCGGCCAGCTTGTCGGCCACTATGAGGTACTGCCCGCCTGTTTCCAGGACGCGGTACTGCTCTTTTATATTGACGGCGGCGGCCATATTGGAAGGCAGGGTCCACGGCGTGGTGGTCCAGATAACTATGGCGGCGCGGTTCTGCGCTACCGCGGCCAGGCCGTCCGGCAGGGTAACCAGCGGGAAGGAGACATAGACGGACGGGGAAGTTTTGTCGGCGTATTCCACCTCCGCGTCGGCCAGGGCGGTCTCGCAGGAGACGCACCAGTAGATGGTTTTTTTATCGCGGTGGATATGGCCTTTCTCCAGCAGCTCGCGGAAAGCTTTTATTACCGTGCCCTCGTAGGAATTGGCCATGGTCACATAAGGCTTGTCCCAGGCGGCGGTTATGCCGAGGCGCTTGAACTCCGTGCGCTGCACGTCCAGGAAACGGCCGGCGAATTCGCGGGCGCTGCGGCGGAAAGCGGGGATATCGTCTATGTGGCGCTTGCCCATCTTCATTTCTTTAAGGAGGGCCTGTTCTATGGGCAGGCCGTGGCAGTCCCAGCCGGGGACATAAGGGGTATAGTAGCCCATCATGGAGCGGGACTTTATGACCATGTCTTTCAGGATCTTGTTGAGAGCGTGGCCGATATGGATATGGCCGTTGGCGTAAGGCGGGCCGTCGTGCAGGATAAAAGGTTTGGAGGAACGGCGCTTCTCGAGCATTTTGCCGTACAGGTCCATTTGCTCCCAGGCCTGGAGAATGCCGGGTTCTTTATTGGTAAGGTCCCCCCTCATGGTGAAAGAGGTGGCAGGCAGAAAAACGGTTTTCGAATAATCTGTGTTCTGAGTGGTCATTTGCGCGTCCTTTATAAATCTTTATTAATTATACAAAAAACCTCGCCCGGCCGGCTTCATTGCCCTCAAAAGCCCAGCCATGAAGAGTCTGCGGCACAGAACTCCGGCTAATCGCCTCTCCAGCCCAATTAAAAATCAGCGCGCATCAAAAAACAAAACGGAC
>MNUR01000041.1 GCA_001871115.1 Elusimicrobia bacterium CG1_02_56_21
CCTGCGCCGGGTGGCCGCCAGGATGGGCCTGATAGAGATGGGCCGGCGTCCCGACCACATGAACATCCAGCCCGGCTGGGACCAGCCCAGGATGAGGACCGACCTGCTGGGCGACGCCATGCCCACGAAGCCCTATGTACCCAGGAACCTGGGCAAGCCGGCGAAGAAAAAAAAATAATTCAGCATGGACGATACGATGACCAATAACACACAAAGCGCCGCAACGGCCGAAAAATTAAAAGCGATAATAAGGGACGTGCCGGATTTCCCGAAGAAAGGCATCGTCTTCAAGGATATCACGCCGCTCCTGGCCGACCACGCCGCTTTCACCGAAGCGGTGAACTGCATGGCGGAAGCGTACAAAGGCCGCGGGATAACCAAGGTCCTGGGGATAGAAGCCAGGGGTTTCATCCTGGCCGCGCCCATAGCCCTGGCGCTCGGCGCCGGGATGGTGCCGGTCCGCAAAAAAGGCAAACTGCCCTACAAGACCGTTTCCGCGACCTACGCCCTCGAATACGGCCAGGACACGCTGCAGATGCACTCCGACGCCGTCGGGAAGGGCGAGAAAGTGCTGATCGTGGACGACGTGCTGGCCACCGGCGGTACCGCCGGCGCCGTGATCGCCCTGGTGGAGAAGCTGGGCGGCAAAGTGGACGCCGTAGCCGTGCTCATAGAGCTTGAATTCCTGAACGGCCGCGCAAAACTCCCGGGCCGCGACGTATTTTCCGTGATAAAATATTAGTGCAATTATACCCCATAAGCCCGCGCGCTTCCTTCGCAGCAAGCGCGGGGCGCGAAAGAGGCCCCCGTCGTTCAACGGATAGGACGAGAGTTTCCTAAACTCCAAATAGAGGTTCGATTCCTCTCGGGGGCACCAGTTTTGACAGCCAGACAGCCGGGCGGCCAGGCAGCAGGAAATACAAATCAGCAGAGCTGACCAGCAGCCCAACAGCAAACCGGAGAAATACTTATGCCTTCAGATACATGGATAGACAGCGGCAAGACCGACGGGGTACAGGCCGGCAAATTTGATTTGGCCCTTGCCTGGATACAGAAGAACAAGGAAACCTTCATCGGCTCGGTCGTTATAGTACTGGCCGCCCTGGTCTTCTCCGCCTACTTCGTAATTCACTACAGGGATCTGCGCGACACCGCGTGGAAGAACCTTTTTATGGCCCAGCAGATAGGCTACGGCGGGAACATGGCCCAGGCCCGGCAGCAGCTTTCCGCAATAGAAACCTCCTACGGCAGAACCAGCGCCGCCCCCTACGCCACCCTCACCAAGGGCGACATGCTTTACGCGCAGGGCCAGTTCAAAGAAGCAGGAGCGGAGTATTCCAAGCTTCTCAGTTCCAAAGACCTGGCCCCCTTCGCCGTCTACAGCCTTGGCAAATGCAAAGAAGCCGAAGGCGATATGCCCGGCGCCCAGGCCCAGTACGCTGATTTCCTTGCTAAGACCCCCGAGCACTTCATGGCCCCCGAGGTCCACGCCTCGCTGGCCAGCGCGCAGGAACTTTCCGGAGCACTGGACCTGGCCAAGACCACTTACGAAAAGATAGTCCTGCTCTACCCGGATACATCCTGGGCAATACAGGCCAAAGCGCGACTCGCGCATACCGCCACCGCTAAAAAATAAAACGGCAAGGCCTCAAATTAAAAGCCCGGTCCATATATATGGCCGGGTTTTTTATATTATTGGCATATAAAGACATATAAGGCATATGCTGGGGCCAAGAGCAGCCTGGCTTAGCCTGTACGGCGACTATAAGGTATTGACCAGTTCACCGCCGGCCTCAAGTTCTCCGAATACTTTCGGTTACGAAAGCAAAAGGAAGCCAAGCGTTAACCTCACCAGCACTATGATAGGATTGCGCGGAAAATACTAAAACCCATGGACTTCGGGTCAAGAAAGGCAGAATATATGCAATTCTCGGCATCGCTTCCTACGCCTGGCGACCGATCCCTCATCTACATATGAAGAGAATGAAACAGGCTTCGGCGCCGGAGCCGGCCTGGAATTAAACGCCAGCTGGCTCGCAGGCTTAGAACTGCGATAGCAACTATGAGCTTTAGGAAAGGATTCCACCGGCTCAAGCATAAACGGGAACCATCTGGTCCCCGCTCTGAAAGCCGGGTATTGCTTCTAATCAAACAGAACAATTTGACAAAAAAACTTCCGCCGCAAGGCGGGCGGTTTTTATCATATTTACTATTGCAATTAATTGTTATTATAAATATACTTATGTTGAAAAGTAATGATTGGGGAGGATAATAATTGATGAAAAAATTAACAGGAATGCTTGCGCTGGTAGCGCTTTTTTGCAATATTGCCGGCGCCGAACTGCTCAAGAACTTCAAGTATGACGGGAAAATAGAAGTTAATGCGGTAACAACCAATAATAATGTAGACGCTGACTCCGATGTTAAGGACAAGAGCAGCGACGCCGACATCCGTGTACAGCTTAACGCCGGCTTCGACCTCGCCGAAGACGTAGGAGCGATGGTCTCCGCTGTAAAGTGCAACAGGCAGTACGGTAACGCCGCAGGCGAAACCGTCGCCGCCGGCACAGCGGACGGCTTCACCTTTGAACAGGCCTACCTTAACCTCAACGGCGTACTGGGCATCAACCACAAAGTCGGCCGCCAGTATTACGGAGAAGAGGGCGACCTTGTAATATACTTCGGCCCCCGCAACTGGCCCTACGATTGGGCAGGCGCTGCCAACGGCCTCGGAGTAGCAGGACTTGACGCCTATACCGGCTGGTATAAAGGCGGAAAGCTGGAAATAAACGCGCTGCTCTCCAAAAAGACCCAGGGCGCCGCAAGCCAGCCCGACAGCCTCGATGTCGACATCGTCGGCGTAACCGCCAAGTACGACCTCATGGAGCCGGTTAAACTCGGCGCGTATGTCTACGAGCAGAAGACCTGGCAGGTTGCCGGAGCCGCTGACCTTACCCTTGACGTTATAGGCGTAAAGGCCAATGGCAAGTTCATGGGTTTCGACTATTCAGCCGAACTGGCAAAGAACTACGGCCGCAAAGCCGCGGGCGTAAACTACACGGGAACCGCGTTCCTGGCCAATGCTAAATACGATATGAATATACTGGGCAAAATCACCTTTATGGGAGAATTTGCCATGGGTTCAGGTAATAAGTCTTCCGCAGGCAAGGACGAGGGCTTCACCGCCATCGCTTCAGACTACCGCCCCGGCATACTTATGGGCGGCATCGGCAACCTGGCCGGCCTCAATAACCTGTTTACCTGGAACCTGGGCGCAAAGTGGAACCCGGAAATGATAGAGAAGCTGACCCTGAAGGGCAAGCTCTACCACTTCGGGACCTCCGAGAAAGTGACCGTGGGCCCCAACTCCTACGACAGCTACGGCAACGAGTTCGACCTGGCAGCCGGCTGGCAGCACAACGCGAACGTAAACCTGAAGGCTTACTATGCGATGTTCCTGCCCGGCGACGACTACTCCAAAGCGACCCTGGCGAATAAGGATGACCTTAACACCGCCTTGGGCGCGGCGCTCACAGTGAAATTCTAAAAGCCGAAAGGTTGGCGGATAAAGAACCCCGGGGCATTGCCCCGGGGTTCTTATTTACATAAAGCACAGTACCGCCGCCCGGTATAATCATTTTTTGTTATAATTAAAACCGATGGCAAAGCAGAAAACCGGCTATAGGAACTGCCGCTTAAGGCTCACCGCCTTAAGCACGGCCGCTTTGTTTTTTGCGCCGTCCCTGCACGCCACCAAGCTGGACCTTTCCTCCAATGTTCAATTGAGGAGCGGCAATTACCAGAACCTGGTCTATGGCGAGGGCAACAATTCCCAGCCTTTCAATTTTGAGAACGCCACTCTCGGCTTTGTAATAAAAGGTATCCACCTGGAAAAGACCCGGGACTCCATCATGGACGTGGGCATAGTGCTGCAGAGCGTGGGAGCCGGGGCCTCCACAAATACCCTGTCCTCGCCCCAGTTCGTCGACGCCGCGGCGCGCCTGCCTAACACCGACGGGACGCCCTATGTGCGCAACGCCTATGTAAAAATATATAAGTTCATGCGCCCTAATATAACCGCCACTTTCGGCCGGCAGGACTTCACGCTGGGGCAGGGCATAACCCTTTCCGGCGACGACCTGGGTCTGGCCGGCAGCCGCCTTGAAATAAACAGCTTCTACCGCAACGTCAAAGCGGACCTTTTCGTCTTCAGGCCTTTCCTCGACAACCGTTTCCTTAAGATCTACGGCGCAACGGCGTATTACCCGGCCAGCGAAGGTCTTTGGCAGGTCTATCATTTCTGGGAGAAAGACGACGATCCCTCCCAGGACATAATGTTCAACGCCCTGTCCAAGACAAAAAAGTTCTCCGGCGTACGCTACTACCTTAGCCAGAACCAGCTCACCTTTGACGGCGAGGCCGTCATACAGCGCGGCTCGGCCAGGAAAGCCGGCGGAGGAACCGGCAAGTATGAGGCGCATGCTTTTATAATCAAGGGCTCCTGGAACCAGAACATACCCGTCTTCGGCCAGTCAAGGCTCCGGCTCGCCTACGGCAGGTCCAGCGGCAACGGCAGCACAGATTCCGCCACTGACAAAGCTTTCTTCCCGGCTTTCGGCAGCAGGCACAACGGCTTAGAGCGCAAAGGCTACGGCGCTATCGCGGGAGCCAGCCTCTACGACATTATAAAGACCTCCGATACCGCAAACGGCATGCCGCACGGCGTCTCCGGCCTGAATATTATAAACATAGGCGCCGACCTGGCTTATAAAAAGATCCTGATCTCGGCCGACCTCTATAAATTCCGCGCCTCCAAGAACGCTAATGACGGCTCGCTCCAGATAGCCAGCGAATGGGACCTAAAGGCCTCCTACCCGATGGGAGAGAACCTCAAGATAAACGCCGTCTACGCCGTTTTCACCCCGCTGGGCCTCTACCCCACCAATAAGTCGGCGAAACTGGTCTACGGGTCGGTTTCGGCTAAATTCTAACCCCGCCTGCTCAAGCAGCAGAACTCTCCAGAACTAAAAGCAATAAAACCGGCTCGCCGGTCTTTTTATTTACAGCCCGGGGACCCCGGATGTTCTTTACCCTCAAACAAACCCGGACCTTAAGACAGAGCGGGGAATGGAGGGGGGGCAAAACCGGGGACGGGCCAGGCTTAAGCTGGGAGAAAGACAGCCGGCCATAAACAAAACTACCCTGGCTTACTGCAGGCCGGGCAGGGGAAGAAAGCTCGTAGATGCCGCGGGAATAAACGGCACAGTCAAAACCCTGAACCCGCCGCGCAGCGGAACCCGTCCCGAACAAAGACGCAGCAGCGCCCAGGCTCAGCCTCAATATCCGCCCAGGCCGGCCGCCTAACCCACACAGCAAAACAAAAAATAGAAGAAAAGGGGGGAGAAACCGCTCCCCCTCCTACTCAGTTCCCAAAAAGGCCTTTACCCCCTTTTCCCTTTAAAAAGCCTGCAAAACCGGCCAATAAACCCCCAAAAAACGGCATAAATGCCCTATAAGCTGCTTTCAGGCAAAGTCCCGGGCAAAAGGCTGCCGGGAATCAGCCTGGCTCAAAAGTTATCCATGAGTTATCAACATGCTCCGGCATAAGCATGACATAAGATTGGCATATATTGACATATAATAAGTTATATGCTACACTAGCGGCATAAAGTTTTCTGGCCGCTAAGATAGGCCGCCAATATTTTAAAAACCAAAACAGCAAGAATAGGAGTAAAACCATGAATTATAAACTCCGGATCAAACACCCTTCAGGAGCAGAATTTGAGGCAGAAGGACCGGCGGAATTCATTTTAAGCGAAAAAGAGAGCTTTTTAAGCAGATTAACACCCGGGGAAGAGCCGGCAATAGCCGCTGGAGGAGCCCCGGAAGCAGACCAGAACCCCGCCTGGGAAGGCCTGACAGAGACAAAAAACGGGCTGACCACCCTTAAATTCAAGCATCCCGGAGTAAAAGCCGGAGAAGCGGCCCTGTACCTTTTAGCAGCCGAAACCCGGCTAAAAGGTACCCGGGAGATCAGCGCGATAAACCTGTCAAAAGCGGTAAAAGCCTCTGGTTTTGCCCCGGAAAGACTGGACCGCGTAATAGCAAAAGCAATAAGGGAAAGACTGATCAAAGCCTCCGGAACCAAGAGAAATACCACCTATCAGATAACCGACAAAGGCCTTGAAATAGCCTGGTTGGAAGCCAGAAAGCTTAAATAAGCCCAAAAACAGGCAAAGCCTCCGGCCGCGAAGCAGCCAGAAAACCGGGAAAGGCCCGCAAGCCGAAAAAACAATGCCAGCGAACCGGATAATAAATTAGCCAGGCCCCGGAACACAAAACCAGCCAAACAGCTGAAAAACCCCGGACAGCAGCCAAAAACACAAAGAAGACGCATACTCTCCTTCCGGCAAAAACAACTTACGATAAGATATATTATGTTAACTTATTGCTCTGGAGCTAAATACAATATATATCAACACTTCATGCGCTATTAATTCAAATAGTCCTTATTTTATGCACTCTTTTTTATAATATCTAATATGGTTTATAGTATTTTATTAATATCAGAGAATTCCGCCCCTCAGCTTAGGAACAGATATTTTTAAAAATTCTGAAACTCAGAATTTTGCCGGATTTTTAGAAAAATTAAAACCAATTGAAGCAGAATCCAGGCAAAAATCAGCCAAACCGAAAAGACCATATAGACAGCCAGAAAGCCAGGATCCGCAAGTTAAAAAAATAGGCAAGTTTTAAGGAAGATTAAAGCCCCCGCAAAGCGACATAAACTAAACAGGCCGGCAGCGCCCCCCCGCACCGGGAAAGATCCCCAAAGACAGGAATACCATCAGGCAGAAGCCGGATCAAAGAGACCAGGACCCTTAAAAAAGGCCTAAAAACAGCCAAGTTTTCAGGGATTTCAAAACACAATCTAAGCTCCTGGGGGCAAAACGGGGCAAATACCGGACAGGAATTTCCATTTCTAAAAACACCATGAAGAGCAAAAATACGGGAGGAAGCGCTACAGGGACCCCAAAATACAGGACGAGATATCCTACGAGGGGAAATAAGGGGAGGGAGGAATTCCGTTAAATCAGGGAGCAGCCCGGGAAGTTCTCCCTGGTAGTGGCTGGCGGACTGAATTACCGGAGCGAAAGCCTGGAAAACAGGCTAAAAAGCCGGGATCAGGTTTTTGGAGGAGAATAATAGATGAAAACAGAAGAAGAATGAGGCAAAAGAGGTATTTCGGGGGTCAACTGCGGTAAGTATACACTATAGCGGGGATTATAAGGAGATAACCGCATAAAAGCAGCGCGGGAGAGAGTATTGCCCAGGCGTTCTGCCCGCCCGGGTCTACCTTATGCAGTAGTGCATAACCGGAAACGATCAAAATAGCGGACAAAACCCAAAGCGCAAGGGGTTTTACTCCCTCCCCCTCCCTATTTAAGGCAGAAACAGAAGCCGCGTGGTTTTTCCGGGCTTCCTCGGGAAGAATCTCGCGGCGTTTCTTTGCTGTTTTCTTTGACATTTAACCGGCTCCGGGTGGAGGCCTGAAGAACCCGCGCCTATTTCTTCTGCAAGGTCTTTATCCTGAGCATAAGGCGCTGACGGGTGAAGTCCAGCATGCCTTTGCCGGCAGGATCCTGCTCAGCCGTATAAAGTTCCTCTATGAACTGCAGGGTGCGGGCGTCGCCGGCCAAGGCCAGGACGTTGAGAGCCTGGCTCCTTACGCTTAAATCCGCGGACTTGGCATATTCGTAGGCTACAGGCAACCCGTCGTTCATGTCCATTTTAGCCAGAGAATACGCGGCCTCTACCCTAAGCTGGGCATTCTCTCCGGGCGCAAGCAGTTTTATAAGCTCGCCCGCGGAAGAGGTATCGCCGATACTGCCCAGCGCCTTTACCGCCTCAAGCCTGACATATTGATCCGAATCTTTCATTGCCGCGGCCAGCGGGCCCGCCGCCTTTTTAGACTGAAGCTGCCCGAGCGCGGAAATAGCGCCGCGGCGCATGTTTGAGTCTCCCGAGGAAAGCAAACCTATCATTTCCCCCTCGGCGGCGGAGTATTTCATTACTGCCAGGGTATGCAGCGCTGCGTAGCGCACGGAAGGAGCAGTATCTTTAAGGGCTTTTACAAGAGCCGGGCCGGCGGCCTGGTCCATGATATAGGAAAGGGAAATAGCCGCCTGCTGCCGCACCCCGGCGTCTCCGTCATTGATAAGCATGTCGGAAAGCTTGGGAGAGGCCTCGCGCCAGGTCAGCATTCCCAGGGCGTCAGCGGCTGACTGCCTTACGCGCGGCGCGTCGTCGGAGAGCGCGGCCATAAGGGCGGGCGCGCCTTTAGGGTTGCGGCTCTGGCCTATATAATCAGCGGCTTTACGGCGTTCTTCGCGGTCCGTGGATTTAATCTTTTCAAGCGACTCGGCTAAGGGGTCGGCGGCCGGGGCCGAAACCGCGGCGGGCTCGGGCTTAGCGGCGGGGACAGGGGCCGCTTTTTTAACAGCGGGTTTGGCCGCGGCTTTTTTTAAAGGAGGCTTGGAGGTTTTGGGCGCGGTAGTCTGCGCGCAGAGCAGCAGCGCCGGCGCGATAAATAGGGTTACGAATAAAGATATCTTTTTCATATTATTCATACTTGAATTCTAGTATATTCCTTTCATTATTGCCATAGCTCCCGGCCGGCCCGAGGAAGGCCCTGCAAGGCCCGCCGCGCCGCTTTTTAAACTATTCTTCTCCCTACACACCTAGAACAGCGGACCGAGATAGAAATAGAAGATCTTTCCGCCATCGGAGGTGCGCACGGCATAATCAAAGCTTAAAACCAGCTGAAAAGACTGCAGCACGAAGGTGTGAACATTGACCCCGGCCCCGACCGCGCCCCTGACTCCGGAAAAGCCGAAATCACGCAGTTCCCCCCCGTCATTCCAGCCGTAGGCCGAGTCCACGAACAGTTTTGCGTAGATACCTTTGAAGTAAAAATCCGGGAACATGTACCACATATAGTAATCCATGTCTTTAACCAGCGGAAAGCGCAGCTCGGAGTTATTGAGGAAAACCCCCGGCTTCTCGTACATGGAGGAGGAGCCCGAGAAACCCCGCACCCCCCCCAGTCCGCCAAAGTCGAAAGCCCGCCTGTCGCGCCCCGTACTGCGGCCGGCCACAAAACGGTTTACAAAAGCCGCGCGCTTCGACAGCGGAAAATATTTAAGGTACTGCATCGTATACACGTCGTACTTCAGGTTCCCGCCGGCTTTTTCCCCTACGGTAAGCCAGGAGAACTCGGCGCGCGAACCCCGCACAGCGGTCAGATAAAGGCCGTCAACCGTGTCCCGTATATAGGAGGTCTGGACGCCCCTGGTGCGCAGCTTTTCCGTAAAATCCAGGTCTTTATATTCGTTGGTTTCGTCCTTGGCAAGAACGAAAGCTTCAACGCGGTTATAGCGGTCAAAGGGCCAGGCGGTTCCCGCGGCGTTACGCGAATAGCGCTTGTCGTATTCAAGCCGGTCGGAGTTCAGTATGCCGTTATAGGTAAAAGCGCTGGTCTGCAGAAAAAGCGGCATCCGCCAGCGCACGTAGGAATAATTGGCCTGCAGGCTAAGGAAGTCAGCCCCTGAATTATAGTTCAGATACAGGTTGAGGTTATGGCGGCCCAGCAGGTCGGAAGCCTGCCAGTAATTCATCCAGAAAAGGCCGCCCGGAGAGGAAAAAAGGAAGGCCGGGAAAAACAAGTCAGTTGACGCCTTGAACCTGTAGGGAAGGAAAGTCCCGCTGGAGACGCCTGCCACAAAAGCTTCGGGAGCTGCCGGCGCCGGCTCCTGCCGCCTCTCGTACAGGAAGTTCTCAGGAGCAGCCGCGTACACATCCATCCCTCCGCGCCTGAAAGCGGAAAAATAAACCTTGCCGGAGGCGACCGCCGGGGTAAAGACGCCGCCCAGGCTGCGGGTGAGGCGCGACACCGTCCCGGAGGCCCTGTCCTTAAAATAGAGTTCAAAGTTATCTCCGGAGTCGGCGATGAAATAGATGCCGGAGCCGTCAGGAGAAAAAACAGGATCATAAGCGCTGCCTGCCGCCAGCGGCTCCACCTTCGGGACGCCTCCGCGTTTCAATTCACACAGCGCCCTGGCCGGCCCGCTTGAAGTTTCTATCTCGCAGGAATAAACCAGGGTCTCACCGTCGGGAGAATAGGAGGGAGAGGCTTCGTCCTGTTCACTTTTAGTAAGGCGCCGGGCCGCGGAGAGCGGCAGGCTCCCCCCCCCGGCGAGAAGCGCGGACTCCGCTTCATAAAGATCGTTAAAGCCGCCTTTCATTCCGACGAAGACCAGTTTTTTCCCGTCCGGTGAAAAAGCGGGCTGGCGCATTTCAGTGAGCCCTTCCACTGCCGCACGCGCTACCTTCCCGGAGCCCGGCTCATAAAGATAAAGATACTCTCTGTGGTTCTTCTGCCCTGAGAAAGCCAGGAACCGCCCGTCGGGAGACCAGGAAAGACTGCGAAGCGGCTTGGTAAATCTTCCGAAAGGAACGTTCTCGGCCCCGGCGGTGAGGGCCGTAATTTTCTTTTCTTTCCCGGTTTCCAGGTTCTTTATACGCAGCTCGGGCGGGTGGCCGTTGCGCGTAGCCAAAAAAGCCAGGCCTTTACCGTCCGGCGAAAGCGAGGGGCTTATGCTGAACTCCGGTATATTTTCAGAACCCGAAGTAAGGCGGCTGCCGTAAATATCCGGTTCCTGCAGGCGCTCTCTTTTTGCCTCGGCGAGATAAGTAAGCTCCAGGTATTCCGCGAACTTCTTCTCAAAAACCTGCAGATCGGCGCCTATAAGCGGCAGCAGCACGGATCCCGCGTCGTAGCGGGTACGGTACAGTTCCAGTATTTTACGCGGCTTGTCGGTTCCGTACTGGTCAGCCAGGAACCTGATGGCCTGCGCGCCTGTTTTATAGCCCAGCGTAACCTGGTGCGGCTTAAGGTGGCCGAACTGGTTGAGGCGGCTGAGCGGGATGAGGCTGCCGGAAAGCACGGCGTCCCTCACATACATTTTCTCCACCGCGTAATCCGAAAGCCCGGTCTCATATTCGGCGATCCCTTCCATCATCCAGAGCGGGTAGATGTAGGTTTTAAGTATCCGGGCGCTTTTCCAGAAGCCGTCTATGAGCACGCTGAACTGGACTTCGTGGGCGAACTCGTGCTCTATCACGTCCTTAAGCCACTCCCTGGAGCCGTCTGACCAGACCATAAAACGGTCTTTAAAGGGCTCGGTGAGCCCGCCTACGCCGTCGGAGACGTCGGCAATGCCGGACTGCTGCATGTCGTTTATGGTCCCGTAGAGAAAAAAAGGAATGCGCTTGGAGAGGGCCGGGTTAAGATCCGCGGCTTCGCGCTTATAGGTTTCTTCCAGAACTCCGGAGGCATAAGCCAGCCAGGGCCCGGAACCGGAATAGTAGTGCACGTCAAAATGTTCGGTGGCGTAAATCTTCCAGTCGAAATCCTTGATTATAACTTTGTTCTGTTCCAGCCCCCGGGCGGGAGAAGCAAGTAACAGAGCCGTCAGCGCGGAGGCCGCCGGCGATATTTTAAAGATACGGAAAAATATTGATTTCCCCATGGTCTGCGGGCGGATCTGTTCAATTCCTTATCTGCGCCTTATTTCCGGCCGGCTGCTTTTTTCTCCGCGGGGAGAACCTTTTCAATTTTGGCCAGCAGGCTCCGCCCTTCCTCATGGTCGGGGCTTATTCCGGCCAGCTGCCCCAGATAGACCGCGGCTCCCTCGCGGTCCTTGTTCCTGTAGGCGGAATCCCCGGCCATCCAGAGCAGGGAGGTCTGGTCCGCGAAAGCTCCCGCTACAGGCGCAGCTTCCGCCGCCTTTTTCAACAGCTCCTGGGCGCCGGCATAGTCTTTAAGTTCGTACTTAATACGCCCCTCCGCGTAATCTCCCAGGAAAGCGCCGGCCGCGCCGAGCTGCCGCAGATCGGCAAGGGCGTCCGAATAGTCCTGTGCGTTTTTCCAGCGGGCCAGAACCAGGTTTTCAAGCAGCACCGGGTCGCGGCCCCCGGCCGCCCTCAGTTTCTCGTACTCGCGCACGGCGCCGGGATAGTCTCCCGAGGAGTAGCAGAGCTTGGCCAGAAGCATACGGGCCTCTGAATCCTGCGGGAAATTATTAAGGAACTTGCGGTATTCCTGGGCGGCGAAATCGTAGAGGCCGACGGCCTGATACATGCTTCCCAGATAATAGAATGATCGCGGGTCGGCCATTCCCAGCAGGCGGGCCCGCTCCAGGTCTGCTATCGCCTCAATATAACGGGGCTGGCCCAGCTGGTACTTAAGCCTGCCCGACTCCGCCAGGGCCTCCAGGTCGTCGGGATTCTCAGCCAGCACGGCGCGCAGTTCTCCCAGCCTGCGCTCGGCGCGGGCGGACTGCATGAACTCCCCCGGCGTACGGGGGAATTCCGGGAGGGGGCCGCGGCCGCTGCCCATAAAAACGTAAAGCGCCGCCAGCATGAAAAACAAAAGCATGCCCAGCGGCGCCCCGTAGGAGTGAATGATTTTTTTAAGGGCGTTGCTTAAAGAGGAAGAACTTTCCTCATAGCTCACCTTCATCCTCCGAGCTCTCCCGCAGTATCTGTCCCAGCGTAAGGGAAGGCGAACCTTTTAAATACTGCTGAACGCGCCGGCGGTCCTCAAACTCTTCGCAGCTCTTTATGGAAAGAGTCAGGCGGAAATCGGAAGAGCTGATCCCTACCACTATGCCCTGTATTTCCTGGCCTTCTTTAGGCGCGCCCTCGGCGCCGTAATTTTCGGGGCTTACAAAGCCCTCTACCTGTTCGCTCACTTTAACCACGGCGCCCTCGGGGGCCACGGAAACTACCTTGGCGGTAATGCGCGACCTGTAGGCGAATTTGCGCTTGAGCATTTCCACGGGGTTGGGCATAAGCTGCTTGAGGCCGAAACCTATCTTCTCACCGGCCTTGTCCACGGAGAGAACCCGGCACTTTACGCGCTGGCCCCGCTTATAGGTCTTCATCGCCTCTACGGGGTTTCTCCAGGCCACATCCGCAGAAAGCACCAGGCCCTCTATGCCCTGAAAGCGGACCAGCAGTCCGTCTTCGGTCACCTTGGATACCACGCCGCGCACGATATTGCCCGGGGCCACCTCGGCCAGCACCTGGGCGCGGCGCTCTTTCTCGTCTTCTTCCAGCACCTGGCGCCGTGAAACCACCACCCTGCGGTCTCTTTCGCTGAAGTCCGTTATGTAGAATTTAACCTTTGCATTGGGCGGCAGATAGTGCTTATGCGCCCCGCCGAGTTCGGAGAGGGAAAGCGGCATAAAGGCGCGCATCCCGGAAATATCCACGATATAGCCGCCTTTAACTATCTCGACGACCTTGCCCTTCACCCGCTCTTTGGCCTCGAACATTTTCTTTGCCATTTCCCAGGCCGCCTTTTCGCGGGCGCGCCTGTGGGAAAGCATGGTATAGCGTCCCTCGCCGCCCTTCTTTTCAAGCACGGCCTGGACATCTTCACCGGCGACAGGAGCCTTCTCGTCCTGGAAGTCGGCCAGCGGGATGGCTCCTTCTTTTTTCTCGCCTATGTCGACAAGCACAAGGTCGGCGGTCACCTGGACCACCCTGACCGTAACCACTCCGCGCGAGTGCACTTTTTCGGAGACCTGGCCCTCAGCCTTCAGCAGGTCCTCCATCGAAAGTTCTTCTTCAGCTCCGGGAGCCGCTTCGCTCCCGGTTTTTTTCTGGTCTTCCGCGTTCTGTGTGTGGTTGGTTTCCATGTGGCTACTACTCCTGTTTTATTGAAAAGATATCGGACATTAAAGTATCTGAGAACCTGGCGTAGGCCGCTTTCAGGTCCCCGTCGGCCGGAGGTTCAAATCTCCTGAGCGCACCGTACTTAATAGTTATTTTACCTAATTTTGAGAAATTATCGCTGTTGAAAATGCGCACGGGGAGCACAGGGGCCCCTGATTTGTGGGCCATAAGCGCCACTCCCGGCTTGGGCTTGAGCTTCCGGCCCATCGCGCGGGTGCCCTCGGGGAAGATGACCAGGCAGCCCTCTTTCTTAAGGGCTGTAAGACAGCCGCGAAGAGCCCGAAGGTCACCCCCGCCTTTGGCGCGGTCTACCGGTATGCCTCCCCACTTGCGCAGGAACCAGCCTGCAGGCCAGATGGAGAAAAGTTCTTTTTTGGCTATCACGCTGGGCAGACGCACCAGCGCGAGCGAGGAGGTCAATGCGGGAGGGTCGGCGTTCGAAAGGTGGTTGCAGGCAACAATAAGAGGCCCGGTGGCGGGGATATTCTCCTGGCCCTTCACCTCTATCGAGTTGAACAGCCTGAAAAATACCCTGCAAAAAGCGTAGAACAGGAGCAGGCTGAATGGTCTTTCTTTATTTGGTTCGCTTGGCATTTTATCTTCTGGGGCGGGCCCGCTGCGGGTCCGCGCCGGCCGTCAGCGGCCGGCGGTAAAACTGTTAAAGAGCTCAACTATCGCGTCCACTACCTTCTCGCGGGGCATAATGGTAGAATCCAGGTAGCGCGCGTCTTCCGCTTTTTTCAGCGGGTTGTTCTTCCGGCCTGAATCCTGGGCGTCCCTCTTTATGATAAAATCGAGTATCTCGGCGTGGTTAACCGCTACGCCCTGGGCCCGCAGCTGGCCCGAGCGGCGCTCGGCCCGCGCTTGCGGCGAGGCGTCCAGGTAAACCTTCAGTTCCGCGTCGGGAAAAACGTTGGTGCCGATATCGCGGCCTTCCATTACCACTCCGCCGGCGATTCCGGCTTCACGCTGCATGCCGCGCATAAAAAGACGGACTCCCGTCAGCCTGGCTATTGCGGAAGAAGCCCTGCTCACCCGCTCGCCGGTCAGCTCCAGGCCCGGCCTGAGCCCGTCCAGAGAAACGTCGGCTTCGGGGCCGGAACCTTTGGGGAATTCCCACTTCAGGGAGGCCGCCAGGCCTACCAGCCCCTCGTCGTCCTCCAGGCTTATCCCGGTCTCCAGCGCTTTCCACGCCAGCGCCCGGTACATCTTGCCGGTGCTGATAAAACTGTAGCCGACGCGCCCCGCCACCAGCTTTCCCACGGTGGACTTGCCCACTCCCGCCGGGCCGTCAATGGCTATAACAATTCCGTTCGCGCGCATCAGCGGACCGCCGCCTCCGCCCGGCCCGGAACTTTCATGGCAACTGCCGGCATCAGACGGCCGCCTTGTTCGGGAGGTTGGCCTTATTGTCCATCCCCATCTTGCGCAGAGGGCGAACCCACTTTGTGAACGCCGAGGGCTTCAGGGAATATTCGTGAACCAGGCGCGCCACCTCGCTTATCGGCTGGTAGCTTTCCCAGTTAAGGCGGAGGATGCGCACTCCGGCGTCCTCCATCTCCTCTATAAATTCGTAGTAATTATCCTGGAGGCTCTTGAGGTACGACGGGTCAATGCTCTTCTCCATATTGCGCCCGCGCGATTTTATCCTGGCGATAGAGGTTTCCACCCTGCAGTCCAGGAAGATCATCAGCTGGGGGAAGACCATCTCGCGCAGCACCATATTGTCGAACAGGTCCAGGTAGGTGTTATAATCCATGTCGGAGATGATCTTATCCGGGTGCCTGTTAAGCATGCGGGCAAAGATAGTGTCTTCCCAGATGGTGCGGTCCTGCACCACGCCGCGTATCTTGCCGAGGCTTATGCGGGAAACGAATTCCCGGTGCTGGCGGAAGCGGTGGTTGAGCAGCCAGATCTGCATGATAGTGCCGAACTGCTTCATGTCCCCGTAAAAATTCTCCAGGTAAGGGTTGCCCCCAACCTCTTCAAGCACAGGCTCGAAATTTAAAGCCTTGGCAAGCTCCATGGTAAGAGTTGACTTGCCGACTCCGATTATCCCGGCAATGCCGATATAGCCTTCCGCGAACATAGGCACCTTCCTTGTAGACTGAAAATAAATCCCTAAGCCTTACCTCAGGCCGCAGACTTTTATTGAAATCTTTCCTTAACACCGGCTCACGCAAGGCGCGGCCCGGGCGCGGGGCGTCTTTGTCCGGCGCTTAATGCTTCTGCTCGATATCCTGCTCAATACCTTTTATGGCGAGCAGAACATCGTCGGGATTGGAGGCGGCCTGCAGGATGTCTTCCAGCTTGGCAAGCCCGTCCTTGTGCATCTTCACCAGCGACTGGTTGAAGGTCTGCATGCCGTAGAAGCCGCCCTTTGATATTGCCTGGGTTACGGCGTCTATCATGTTATCGGCTATCATTTTCTTGATATGCGGCGTAGCCGTCAGTATCTCGACGGCCGGCAGCCGGCCGCCCTTGGTGCAGGATAGCAGGCGCTGCGAAATTATGCCGCGCAGGCTTTCTGAAAGCTGCATGCGCACCTGCGTCTGCTGGTGCGGCGGGAACAGGTCTATTATGCGGGACAGGGTCTGTACCGCGTTCATCGTATGCAGCGTGGCGAACACCAAATGGCCGGTCTCGGCGGCGGTGATAGCCGCCTGGGTGGTCTCCAGGTCGCGCATTTCGCCTACCATTATGATGTCGGGGTCCTGGCGCATTGCGGCGCGCAGAGCGTCCACAAAGGTGGTAGTATCCGTGCCAAGTTCGCGCTGGCTGATTATGCACTTCTTTTCAGTAAAAGCGAATTCTATGGGATCCTCGACGGTAATGATATGCGCTTCCCAGGTTGAATTGAGGTGCTCTATCATGGCGGCCAGGGTGGAGGTCTTTCCGGAGCCGGTGATGCCGGTCACAAGAACAAGGCCGCGCTCGTTGGTAAGTATCTTCTTTATGGCCTCCACCGGCAGGCGCAGTTCTTCGAAAGTGGGGATCTTAAGCGGGATGTGGCGTATCGCTACGCCGATCTTACCCTTGTGCATAAAAACGTTAAAACGGAAGCGCCCGAGTTCGGCTTCCTCATAAGAGAAGTCGGCCTCGTGCTTTTCCTCGAAGATCTTTTTAAGGCGCTGGCTCATCAGAGGAAAAACAAGGTCCTCAACTTCCTTCTCTGTCATATTTGAGGAATTGATGGGGGTTATGCGCCCTGAGATGCGCAGAAAAACCTGCGAGTCCCCCCTGATATGAGTGTCGGAAGCCTTGTTCTGGACCATCACCTTCAGAAGGAGGTTGAGGGTTATAGCCATAAAATATTTTCCTGTTTCGCCCTATTTAAGCCGGCGCGTGCCGCTCTGGCGGCGCAGATAAGCCGGTTTTTCTATGTCTTCGTCGCTGAGCGCTGAAGTCCCCGCCGGGGCCGGGAAGAAATCGTCGTCGGCGCGGCGGCGGCTTGCCCGCCCCATCCCGCGGAGCCGGGCCATGTCGCCCGCCAGTTCCCCTCGCCTGGAAGGGAAGCCGGTAGCTATGACAGTTATCTTTATTTCATCGCCCAGGGTTTCGTCGAAAGCCTGGCCGAACTTCACAAAAACGTCGGGGTTGGCGTGCTTCTTTATGTACTCCATCGCTTCATCAAGCTCCACCATGCGCATGTCGCGGGAACTGGCGAAATTCACAAGTATACCTTTGGCGCCGTCTATGACCGCGCTCTCGAGCATTGGGGAATGAACGGCCTGCTTTGCCGCCTCGGTGTGCCGGTCAGGTCCGGCCGCGCGGCCTATACCTATCAGCGCCTCCCCGGATTTGGTCATGATCTTGCGCACGTCCGCGAAGTCCACATTTATAGAGCCGCCGCAGGTGATAACGTCGGAAATTCCCTGTATGGCCTGGCGCAGCACATCGTCAGCCTTGCGGTAGGCTTCGCTGCTGGAAGTTTCCCTGTCCACTACGGACAGGATCCTGTCGTTGGGGATTACAAGCAGGCAGTCCGTGTGCTTGCGCAGTTCCTGTATGCCGGCCTGGGCCTGGTCGGCGCGGGCCTTGGCCTCGAAGCCGAAAGGGCGGGTAACTACGCCTATGACGAGGGCGTTAGGATTGCTTTCTTTGGCGGCCTGCGCCACCACGGGCGCGGCGCCGGTGCCGGTTCCGCCGCCCATTCCGGCCGTTATAAACAGAAGGTCGGCATCGGACACGGCCTCGCGGAGAAGTTCGAAAGATTCCAGGGCAGCTTCCTTGCCCCGGGCCGGGTCGCCGCCGACCCCGAGCCCCTTGGTAAGGGCTTCGCCTATCTGCATACGGTTGGGCGCCTTGCTGCGGCGCAGGTCCTGCGCGTCCGTATTTACCGCTATAAATTCTACGAGGCGGATGTCGGCCTCCACCATCCTGTTGACGGCGTTGCCCCCGCCTCCTCCAACGCCGATAACCTTGATAACCGCTTCGCGGTCATGGAAATCGTTGCTGTAGCGTATGCGGTTCTCAGACATCAGAATAGGTCCTTGAACCAGCGCCACAACTTCTTCTCTATAGAGCCTCCGCGCGCCGGGCCGGAGGTGTCCGTATTCCAGGACTTGAGGTGAGGATAGCAGACAAGCGCCACGGCGCCGAGATAGGATTGCGTCATATACTCTTCGGGGCACTGCAGGATCTCCTGCGCCGGGATCCCCAGCCGGGCCTGGCTCAGGTCAAGCAGCTGCTCGGCCGCTTCCGGCATGCCCTTGAGCAGCGACGCGCCGCCGGTGATGATAGCGCCGCCGGGCAGGTCGCCGTAGTTGGAACCCTGCACGGACTGGCTGATCTTCTCAAAAATCTCTTCCGCGCGCGGCTGGATGAAGTCCAGAAGTTCGCGGGGCTTCACTTCTTTTTTTGTTCTGGCGTCGAGCTTGGTGATGCTTATCACCTTTTCCTCCTCGAGCATATTGGAGAAGACCGCGCCGTACTTTTCCTTTATCTCCTGCGCGGCCATCATCGTGGTTCCGAGGCCGTAAGCGATGTCGCGGGTTATATAGTCGCCGCCGATAGCTATCTCTTTTGAAAAATGAATGCTGCCCTCGGAGTAGATCCCGACGGAAGTGATCTGTCCGCCCGCGTCTATAAGCAGGCAGCCGAGGTCTTTTTCCTCCTCCGAAACCACGAGCTCGCCGACCGCAAGCAGCGTATAGATAGGGGCCACCACGCGGAAGCCCGCGCGGGAAACCGATTTCATCAGGTTGCTTATAATAGAGCTGGAGGCGGTGACGATGTGGACGCCTACTTCCAGGAGCGCCCCTTCCATGCCTATCGGGTTGGGAACCCCGCGCTGCCTGTCCAGGGAAAAACCCTGGGGAATGACGTGCAGGATCTCGCGGTCCGAGGAGAGCGGCACGGTCTTCGCGCTTTCTATAACACTGGCGACATCGTCGGCTGTTATCTCCTTGTCGGTGCGCGCTATATTGTAGCCGCCCTTATTGTCGAAAGCCTGTATGTGAGAGCCGCGCACCCCGAGATAGACCTCGCCCACTACCTCGTTGGCCTTGCTTTCAGCGGCGTCCATTACGTTGTTGACGGCCCTGGCGGTCTCCTCGATATTTACGACCACGCAGTTCTTCAGGCCCTTGCAGGGGACGGAAGCGCCGGCCAGCACGCGGATCTTATTATGCTCTTCGTCTCGCTCGGCGATGACGCAGGTTACGCGGCTTGAACCCATGTCCAGCCCGGCTATTATTTCGGATTTTCCCATATGTGCTCCAATTGAAGAAAAAGTATCTCAGGTTCGCTCACAACGGAAAGCGGGAGATTTCCGGAGACCCCGGAAAGAAAGGAACCCGCAGAAAACAACCAGCGCGACTTCAGTTGTCTTCCGTGGTGTTCTGTGGCCCTACTTGCTCTCAACCGGCCCTTAACGGCCTATTTTGCCGCAGAAATAAAAATCTTTCCTTCCCGGAAGGACCGCAGGTCCGCGTGCAGCGGCGGGCCTGTTTTCCGGGAGGCGTCCCGCATAACTTCATTCAATCTTAATACTTTTAACCGTGTGAATTCAAATTCCCCCCAGAGCACGGTAGTACCGTCCTCTAATTTAAGGGTGCATTCCCAGCTTCTGCCGTCGCAGGAAAAGACCCGGGGCCTGGAATAAAAAAGATCGGCCAGCGGATTCAGCGCGGACAGGAAAGCCGCTAATTCCGGGGCCCTGGAAGGCGCCCCGGCAAGCTCTACGGAAAAAGGATAAGAACCCGTCCCTGAGAGCCTTTGAGACATAAGCCTGCCCGTAACCCCGAGATAGGAGGTGGCGCCTGCGGCCAGAACGGCCGACACGATCTCTTCAGGAACCGCTTTTATAGCGGCCTTGCCGGTAATAAAATTCCTTGAGACTTTCACCGAGGCGAGGCCCGGATGGCTGCGCTTTATTTCCCGCTCCAGCTCCGCGCAGCGGCCAGCGCTGAGCCGGGACTTTCCCGCCTTGTCAGCGACCGCCCTGAGGGACGCGACCGCCGCCTGTGAGGGGCAGTCTATTTCAAAAGACCGGGGGATGAAGGCGAAAAAACGCCCGTCAAGAAAAGTCCGGGAAGCTTTTATCCCGGCGCTGAAGACCCAGGAAGCCAGCAGGAGGCCGAGGGCTACTCCGGCTACCGCCCCGCCGCGCCTGAGCAGGCGGTTGCGCACTTTGGCCCGTACCCGCACTTTAAATCTTTTCTTTACGGCCATGATATATATTATAGCCCTAATCCCGCCTGTTGGCAAAATCTTCAGAGCAAACCGCGCCTCCCGCGCTCTTGAGCCCTGTCCGCTGAGGCTTAATTTTAATACGCCCGCCCCTGCTGCGGGAACCCGGCAGGAGCTGCCGTAACCCCGGGCTACGACGGGAGCACCCACGGATTCTTGCTAACCGCCGGTTATTTTGTATAATTTGATTGTGGTCAGGAAAGTTAAGCGCCCGTAGCTCAGGGGTAGAGCATTCGCCTTTTAAGCGAGTGGCCGCGCGTTCGAATCGCGCCGGGCGCATATTTTCATGAGCATCCGCACAAAACTAATCCTATTCATCCTTACGCTGCTTACGGCTATTTCAGCCGTAACCGCCTTGCTGTTCCTGCGCAGCGAATGGGCCTCCATCTCCGCTAATAGCCAGAAGAAAAACCTCCAGGTACTTTTCGCCATGTCGGAAGTCTGCAAAGAAATTCACGGCGCCCCGGGCAAGTCTTCCGCTTATAAGTACTTTAAAGCCTTCATGAAAGCCCCTGAAATCGTGAAGGTTTCCTGCAGCGGCCCCGATGGCCGGTTCTTTATGGAGGACCGCTACTATAACCCTTATCCGCCCGCTTTCCCCATTTTAGCAAAAACATTCGCCACCCCCCGCACGGGGGTCTGGGAGACCCGGAACGATAACGGAGTGGAAATACTCGCGGCGTCGCTTGACGCCGTAGGCCCCAAGGGAGTAAAGATTACCGCCCGGGTGGACTTTTCCACGCAGCTTATCTACCAGGAAATGGACTCCTCGCTGCGCAGCTCCTCGGCTAACTTTTTCATAATCCTGTCTATCGCTTTCGCCCTCGGTTGCGCCGGAACCCTTATAATAACACGCGTCATAGCGGGCCCTATACAGACTATGGCCGAAGCGGCCCGCATCATAGGCTCCGGCAGGCTCGACCACCGGATCCCGGTCACCTCCGGGGATGAAATGGGCAGGCTGGCTTCCGAATTCAACGAGATGACGGGCAGGCTCAAGGAATTCGACGACATGAAGAGAGATTTCGTTTCGAGCATAACCCACGACCTGCGGTCCCCCGTAACCGGCATAGAACTTTGCTCGGACCTTATTCTCAAGCTGGCCGAGAAGAAGGAATACGACAGGATACCGGAGCAGGTCCTCTCAATAAACGAACATTCCGCCCGCCTCAACAGGTTCATCGACTCGATGCTTGAAGTCTCCAAGATAGAATCCGGGGAAATGAAGCTGGTCATGAAAAAGTTCAATATGGAGGAACTGGTGGACAGGGCGGTGCGGGCTTTTAAGACCTACGCCGCGCAGAAGGGACTTAAGCTGGAATTTATAGTAGGCGGAGAGATCCCCGATACCAGCGGCGACCCGGACCGGCTCTACCAGGTTATGGCGAACGTGATCGGGAACGCCGTTAAATTCACAACTTCCGGCTCGGTCACCGTGTTCATTGAAAACCTTCCTGGCTGGCAGAAGGTCCGCGTCTGCGATACCGGCCCGGGCATACCGGCGCATGAAATTAAAAACATTTTCAGCAAATTTTACAGGCTAAGTTCCGGCAGGCGCGAATATCCTTCCGCCAGGCAGGGAACCGGCCTGGGACTTTTTATAGCCAAATGCCTGATAGAACTGCACGGCGGCAGGATAGAAGCGGAAAGCGCAAGCAAAGGCAGCGTGTTCTCGATTTACCTGCCGGCCTGAGCCCGGCGGGCTCAGGCGGGCGGGGGCAGGAGAACAGAGCGCTGCCGGAGACCACCTTTATGAGCGGCAAACAGACCATACTTGTAATTGACGACGAGCCGGCGCTCCTGAAAGCGGTAAAGGAACGCCTGGAACTCGAGAATTTCAGCGTGCTTACCTGCGTTTCCGCCGAGCAGGCGGTTGTTACGCTCAAAAAGTTCACGCCGGACCTTATGGTGGTGGACCTGCGTCTGCCCGGGATGAGCGGATTAGATTTCTGCAGGCAGGTGCGCTCCTCGGAGAGCCCGTACCGGCTGGTCCCTATAATATTCCTTACCACCGACAGGAGCGAGATAAACAAGGTGCTCGGGCTGGAACTGGGCGGCGACGATTACATGACCAAGCCTTTCAGCCCGGCCGAGTTCGTGGCCAGGGTAAAAGCCCTTATCCGCCGGAGCCTTTCGGCGGAGGAACGCGACGGAGCGGAAGAGACCCTCTCATCCGGAAAACTTTCAATAAACTATCCGCGCCATGAAGCAAAAATAGACGGCAAACTGCTTGAGCTCTCTCCCAAAGAATTCGAGATCCTCTCCCTCCTTATTAAAAAAAGCGGCCGGGTTATGACACGGCAGTTCCTGATGGAAAGCATCTGGGGCAGGCCGTACTCAAACACAAGCCGTGTTATAGACACCCACATAAAGAATATAAGAAAATCGCTCGGCAAAATGCAGAAACACCTCCTTACCGTCGAGGGCCTCGGGTATAAGTGGGACCACCCCGAATAAATCTTCACAGAAATCTCACAGCCCCCCTACACAGACAAACCTTTTCTTATGTTATAATCTTTTATAGGTTAGCTTATATTTAAGACGGAGGGTTTGTTTTATGAAAAATATTAGACAAGGTTTCACTCTGATAGAGTTGCTCGTAGTCGTGCTCATCATCGGTATCCTGGCTTCAATCGCCATACCGCAGTACTTCAAAGTCGTTGAAAAGTCCCGCGTAGCCGAAGCCCAGAATATGTTCACCAGCATAAGGTCCGGCCAGGAAAGGGTCGTGGCCAGGACCGGAGTTTATACCAACAACTTCGGCAATCTCGACATCGTGCTCAGGAACGCGTCCGGAGTAGACTGCACTACTGCCGCTCCCTGCCAGATGAAGTTCTACAGCCTCACCATGGCCTTAGCCGGCGGAGCTTCTTATACCATAACCGCTACAAGGACGTCTCCACCCGCGATCGCCGCCAGGTACGGCGGCGGGTATTCGATAATCTACAACGGACAGACCGGAGCGATGACCTGCGGCGGCGCCGGCGCCGCAGCCTGCACAGCTGACCTTATCAACTAAGGCCGGACAAATAAGCAATAAAAAAACCGCGCTACGGCGCGGTTTTTTATTGGCCCGGCTACTTATTATTTAACCCGGATCAACTCTCCCCTGCCGGCCTCTGAAATTACTCCCAGGCCGTCCCTTGCAAGCCACAAACGGCCGCCCCTCCAGGCAAAGGCTGAAAGCGGCGAGCCTGACCTGATAGTCTTAAGAGTGAATATTCCGTCCAGGGTAAGGCTTCCGTCCAGTTTATGCCTGTAGATATTCCCGGTGGAAGAAACCGCGGTCCAGAGATAGTTCTTGTCTTTAAATATCTGGTCGGGCTTCTCCGCGAGCTTGAACGTAACTGAAGGGGTCAGCTCCGGGTCCGGGCGGCGCAGCAGCGCGTTTCCCTCGCTGTCGCAGGTCCAAAGATATTCGCCGTCATAAAAAAGAGCGCTCACTTTTCCGGGCGCGGGAAAACTTTTTATAAGAGGGAGCCCCGGCGCTATCTTCCTGGCCTCGATGGTCTTTTTCCAGGAATCCGCCACATAAAGCACATCCCCCGCGGCCGCGAGTCCGCTGATATGGGTTTTCTCAAGCGGATAGGTTTCCTCAAGGTGCAGCCCTTCCTTATCTGCGGAATAAAGATAAACGGCCTGGGTCAGCCAATCGCCTGCAAAAAGCTTTCCGTCATCCCAGACCAGCGCGGAAATATTGGCGGCAACTCCGGGATATTCCCGGTAATATTCTTCCGAGGCCCCGATCATCTGCCGGTAAAGCGCAAAGCCGGCGAGCAGAATAGCCAGCGAAGCGGCAAGGGAATATATCGGGCTGCGGCGGCGCGGGGCAGCTTCGGTAGACTGTGCCGCGAGGGCCGGAGCGGACTGTTCCCCTTTTTTTACGGCAGGAGCCTCAACGTTTTGGACAGGGGCCGGCTGTTTTGCCTTCGCCCGTGGCACGGCAACAAATCTCTTCACCGTTTCTACCAGCTGAGCGTTCTCAAAAGGCTTCTGCAGGTATTCGCTGGCGCCCAGCTTCATCACGTCCACCGCGGACTGTATATGCCCGTAACCGGTGATCATAACCACGGGTACGGAATCGTCTATTTTTTTAAGACCGGCAAGGACCTCTATACCGTCCATCCCGGGCAGACGCATGTCCAGCAGCACAAGGTCAGGGCGGCTTTCGCCGGCCATCCTGAGCGCCGCCGGCCCGTCGCCGGCCTCGGAAATTTCATAGCCGCGCAGCTTCAGTACATTGCGCACTGCCAGGCGCATATCGGGTTCGTCATCAACAATAAGTATACGTGACATAGTTCCTCAGGCTTCCGGCAGCTCGAGCACCGTAGTGGCGCCATGGCCGGGTTCGCTTAAAAGTTCCAGGGTTCCGCCGTGGGCCCTGGCCACATTGCGCGCAAGAGTGAGGCCAAGCCCCATCTTGCCGGGACGAGTGGTAAAGAAAGGGTGAAAAACCGAACCAAGGTTTTTTCTTTCAACTCCGGGCCCGGTATCGGTCACTTCAAGGCGCTGCTTTCCCCTTTCTCCGGAAAGAGAGATGGTCAGCGCGCCTCCGGCGGGCATGGCTTCAACGGCGTTAAGGAGCAGCTGCTCTAAAGCCGAAGCGAAGCGCACTCGGTCCAGGCCGACCGGTTTCAGGGTCTCCCCCCCTTTTACGGTTACGCGGACCCCTTCAAGCCGGCCTGAGGCGCGGAGCCCTTCCAGAACCTCTGAAAGGACCGCCGACATCTTCTCGGGGGAGCGCTGCGGGATGACGGGCCTGGAAAAATTCATTATTTTATCTATCTTGGCCTGCAGGCTCACTATGTTGCGGACTATCACGTTCAGCGACTCTTTAGCCCCCTCCGCCTCGGGGGCTTCGGCGCAGAATTCGGCATGGCTGCGGATGAT
>MNUR01000120.1 GCA_001871115.1 Elusimicrobia bacterium CG1_02_56_21
GAGGTAGTTTTTCTGGGTAAAAAGTGTATAATTTGTTCTAGGAGCCTGTCCGGCATAAGCAATTTCGGCTGCAATTGCCGCTTTTTGCCTGCGCCTTTGCGCCGCTCAACTTACAACCTCCGTCGAGGGTGCTCGTTTCGCGGCGCTTCGGCTCGGCCTCAAAATCGTCAATTTCGCCAGGAAAGCCTTATGTCGGACAGGCTCCTAGGTTAGCAATTAAGAACTATAAGGGGGAAATTGTGAAAAAAATTATGATAGTGGTGTTTGCGTCAATAGCGGCGGTTTCGACTGCCAGCGCTCAAGAATTCAGTGAGAATTTCGATGGCGGGACGGGTGCGGCCATGCAGTCGCCTGCCCCGGTTTTGAAGGGATCAAAGGCGGTCATGATATCTTCCCCTTTCGGAATCCGCTCATTAGGGTTTCAGCCTATGCGCAGCGATGATAAGCTTAGCTTTCTGAAGAAGCTTGCCGAAGCCCAGCCGGATAATTCGGCCCTTAAGTCCGGTTCGGGCATAGCCGAATGCTGGGCTGGTCCTTATCAGATAACTGGCGGCGTAGAGTCCCGCTCTGTCTGTTGTATCGGCAACCCAGAGCCCGGCGTCCGGGGACAAAAGCAGGGGTTAACCTGCCATCAGGATTACGGCAGGTCAGATCTGCGCCAGACCCGCGGCTCGAAGCATGACGAGTGTGTAAATGACTGTATTGATGAATGGCTAAAATGCTGCTGTACTGATAAGTGCAAATCAGAATACGACAGCTGCACAAGGGCCTGTGATAGTATTGTAGAGACAACTGGCACGGCCAAGGGCTTTTCCTCGGGTTTCGGGCGATAATAAGAGGCCCGGAGAGCTTCTTCCGGATCTTCGGAAGATCTGCTCGGCGTTCCGAAGGTACAGCCTTCGCTCTTTAAAGAAATAAAAACGCGGAGGAAGAACTTTAGCCGTACGGGGAGCGGGCCGGCAGAGCCTGTCAGGACTGCCCGGGCTTGCGGATTCTTCGTCAGCACCGGACGTGTCAGCAGCCGCCAGCGGAGTCATTAAATTAAAACCGGAGGTTTAAACCTCCGGTTTTTCCGTTATTTCAATGCGTGCCGCTATTTAGCGGATGATTCGGTCTTAAGGCTTTTTTTTCAGCCCGTGCTGCATCGAGTTCGCGGGTAAGGCGGGAGAGCTCCCGGTTCTTTTCATCCAGTTCCAGCCGGACTATCTCCAGCCTGCGCCTGGAATCGGCTTTGTCTTTGGACATTTCGTCGGAGACGTCTTTCATGTGGGCTTTTGTTATATCCAGTTCCGACTTGTTCTCTTTAAGGGCCGAGGCGGCGGATTTAGCGAACATTTCCAGTTCTATTATTTTTACCAGCCCGGCCTCTTGCAGCGCTTTGAGCCTGGAGTTCTCTTCACCCAGTTTGGCGTTCTCCATGGTCAGCCTGGCCAGCTCGCCGTGAAGGTTTTTCAGGCTTGTGTTAAGATCAAGGATTTCCTTCTGCGCTTTCGCCCCGGCGGCTCTGGCCTCGGCCCTTTCGCTGTCTATCACAGCGTTGAATTCCGCGGCCTGGCTCCGGATCTCGCAGAAAAGGGCTTCGGTCCCTTTTTTATGCTTCTTTACGCCCTCGCTTAATGAGGCGTTTACCGTCTCAAGTTCCAGCAGGCGCCTTTCGCAATCGTCCCGGAGGGCTTCATTCCTGCTCATAAGGTTCTGGATCTCTGCGCCTGAACGGGCCGCCTCGGCCGCTTTCTGACTAAGACTGTCCCTCAGAGATTCTACCTCGCTCAAAAGCCCTTTTTCGCCAAGGGCCGCTGTGGCCTCCAGCTTTTCATAATTTAGTTTGAAGCCGGTTCTCTCTCTCCAGGGCAGCCTTGAATTCACCTGTTTTGCCTATTAACTCGCGCGAGAGGTTTCTCGCCTCCTCTTCCCTTTTTTCCAGCTGCTCGTTCAGGGAAGCTATCTTGGCGTCTTTTGCGCTGATTTCGGACCGAAGGATTCCGAGCTCGCATTCCGCGGCTTCTTCGTGCTCTTTAAGTTCATCTAGAACCTGTGATTCCTCGATCAGCTGGCTTTGCGCCAGCTTAAGTTTAGCCAGGGCTCTGCTTAATATATTACTTGTTCTATCCATAGGTGCTCGGTGTAGAACTCGGTGGAGATTTATATTGAATGGTCGCCGGCCTCTCGGGCCGGCTGACTATATTATATCATTCCTGCATTTTAACAGACACAGCTAACCGGCGCGAGGTTCAGCCGAGGCCGCTTAGCGCAGGCTGGCAGGTTAATTGAGAGACAGCGATGGGCCGGGCACCTTTCGCGGCGGGATTGCTGGTGTAGTCCCCGCGCAAGTATTGTATTATAGATAAACAGCATTACCGTTTTTCCTGCATATTCCGGAGTCCGGACGGGCAGGGAGGAACCGGTACGGCCGGGCCTGCCCCTGCCACGGGATCTATTCTGCGAGCTACGGATCAAACCATGAAACAAAGAAAAATTAAAACTATTCTTGACGGCAATTGGGTGATAGAGGGCGCGGGCGTAAAACTGAAGCGAATCTTCGGCTTCGGGGACACGGAACTTACCGACCCTTTCCTGCTGCTGGATAATTTCGGTTCCTCGAACCCGGCCGATTATATCGCCGGGTTTCCCTGGCATCCCCACCGCGGAATTGAAACTATAACGTACATGATAGAGGGCGCGGTGGAGCATAAGGACTCGCTCGGGAATTCGGGAGTGATAAAGAGCGGTCAGGTGCAGTGGATGACGGCCGGCTCAGGGATAATCCACCAGGAGATGCCGAAGACCTACGAGGGGAATATGCGCGGCTTCCAGCTCTGGGCCAATCTGCCTAAAAAGCACAAAATGACCGGCCCGCGCTACCGGGATATACGCGCCGGGGATATTCCGGAGTACAAGGGCGAAGGTTTTAAAATCAAGCTTATCTGCGGGGATTACGGCGATGTAAAGGGACCGGCCCGGGACATCCTGACGGAACCGTGGTTCTTTGACGTGCAGGCCGATCCCGGCGCCGAGTTCACTCTTAAGGTCCGGCCCGAGGATAATGTGCTCTGTTGTGTGTTCGAAGGGAAAGGCCGGTTCGACAAAGAAAAGAAACAGGAAGCGGGGCCAGGCCAGCTGGCCGTGCTGGAAGAGGGCGGCGCGGTAGCCTGTTCCGCGGGGCCTGAGGGACTGCGCTTTATGCTGATGGCCGGGAAGCCTCTTAAAGAGCCGGTGGCCTGGAGCGGCCCGATAGTAATGAACACGGATTCAGAGCTCCGCAAAGCATTTGAGGAGTACCGCAAAGGCACTTTTATCAAAGCCAGGTTTTCCTGAAATCAGGAAGGCTAGACCGGGGGCAGGAGGGTTGCCGAAGCGTCTGCCTAAGGGTATAATAAGTGACAGGCAAGGGTATGGAAACACAAAACAACTTAAAGCCGGTTCTTCCGCACCAGAAAGCCTCGCGGATAAACCTGGATAAAAGATTTTACGGAACCTTCGCCGAAATAGGCGCGGGCCAGGAAGTCGCACGCTGGTTTTTTGTGGTAGGCGGGGCTTCCGGAACCCTGGCAAAGACCATTTCCGCTTACGACATGTCTTTCTCGGACGCTATCTACGGCAAGAGCGAGCGCTATGTCAGCCAGCTTCGGCTGCAGAAAATGCTGGACTACGAGTATGACCTGCTGGTAGAGCGCCTGGACGCCAAGCGGGGCGCCGGCACTTCTTTCTTCGCTTTTTCCAATACCGTCTCGGCCCGGAATTATCTCGGGACAAACGAATGCCACGGCTGGATGGGCATCAAATTCCAGACTAAGCCCCAGACCGCCCCCTCCGAGATCATCCTCCACGTCAATATGCGGGACAGGGAGAATATACAGCAGCAGGAGGCGCTGGGGATTATCGGGGTTAACCTGACCTATGGCGCTTTCTATCTAAATTCCGAACCGGAAAAGCTTATCGCTTCCCTGCTGGACGGGCTTTCCACATCCCGCATAGAAGTGGACATGGTCAAGTTCAGCGGCCCCTGCTTTGACGGAGTGGATAACCGGCTGATGAGCCTGCAGCTTGTGGTGCAGGGGCTTTCCGGGGCGGTACTTATCGGAGCCGGGGGGGGAGTCCTGCAGCCCTCTGAAGTACTCCGCAAAAAAAATATCCTGATAGAGCGCGGCAGTTTCCGCCCGCTTACTAAAGTCAATCTGGATATGCTTGACGGGGCGCGCAGCCAGTTCCAGCACGACTCCGGCGCCGGGCAGGACGAGATAGTGGAGCTTATGGAAATCACCATGAGCAATTTGCTCAGTTCGGGAAAAATAGACCATTGCGATTTCCTCGCCCGCGCCGACACTATAAACGCCGTTGGCAAGATGGTTCTGATCTCCGATTACGCGCAGTACTACAAACTGGCGGGCTATCTGCAGCGGCATACCAAGGGCCGTATAGGCATAGTCCTGGGTGCGCCCAATCTCAAAGAGCTCTTTGATATAAAGTATTACGAGGAACTGGAGGGAGGCATCCTGGAATCTTTCGGCCGCCTCTTTAAAAACGACCTTAAACTTTATATCTACCCGTTCATGGGCACTGACCCCGGCAAGATAGTCACTGCCGAAGATGTTGCTGTCCCGGGGTACCTGGTACACCTTTTCCGGCATTTAAAAGAGAACGGCTATATCGAACCTATAGAGAGTTTCCACAAGGAATATCTGGGAATCTTCCCGGCCGATGTGCTCTGTAAAATTACCGCCTGCGACTGTTCCTGGGAAGAAATGGTCCCCGGCGAGGTAGCCAGGTGCATCAAGGCCAGGAAGTTTTTCGGCTACAAGTCTTAATTTCCGGCCGGCGGGCGGGCCCTGGGCCGCCCAATAGGAACAACCCTTATGACCACGCGCAAACCATCTGACGATAAAAACGGCGGCCTGGACCCGGCGGTCACCGACACCCCCGCCATCACCGACGCCTATGACGCGTCCTCTTCCGAAGCCGCCAAGAATATTCAGTACCATAAAGGCCTGGTAAAAGACCTGCGCGCAAAACTGGACAAAGTTTCCCAGGGCGGCCCGCCGCATTCCGTGGCGCTGCACCGCAAGCGCAAAAAGCTGACGGTCCGTGAGCGTATCAAGGAGCTTATGGCACCGGGAGAGCCCTGGCTGGACCTCGCCCCTCTCGCCGCTCTCGGTATGCATAATGACGAGATCCCTTCAGCCGGCATAGTCACCGGGGCAGCCAGGATTGCCGGGCGCTGGTGCATGGTGGTCGCTAACGACGCCACTGTTAAGGGCGGAACCTATTACCCTGAAACTATCAAGAAGCATCTCCGCGCCCAGGAAATAGCCATGGAGAACCGGCTGCCGACCATCTACCTGGCAGATTCGGGCGGGATCTTCCTGCCCAAGCAGTCGGAGGTTTTTGCCGACAAAGAAGATTTCGGAAGGATATTTTATAACCAGGCTGTCATGTCCGCCATGGGGATCCCGCAGATCTCGGCGGTCATGGGAATGTGCACCGCCGGCGGGGCTTATATGCCCGCTATGTCGGACGAGAATATCATAGTCCGCGCAACGGGCACGGTTTACCTCGGCGGGCCTCCCCTGGTAAAAGCGGCCACCGGCGAGGATTCCACCGAGGAAGAACTCGGCGGCGGGGAGATGCATTCCCATGTTTCCGGAGTCACAGACCACCTCGCAAAGTCCGACGAAGACGCGATAAAGATTTTACGCAGCGTTGTCGGCAATCTTAACACCCCTGCCGCCCGCGTGCCTTCCGGTTATGAGGAGCCCCTTTATCCGGCCGAGGACCTGTACGGGATAGTCAACCGGGACCTGAGGCGTCCGGCCGACGTCAGGCAGATAGTAGCCCGCCTCGTGGACGGCAGCCGTTTCCATGAATTTAAAGCCGGCTACGGCCGGACTTTGGTCTGCGGTTTCGCGCGCTGGATGGGGCACCAGGTAGGGATAATCGGCAACCAGGGCATATTATTTCCCGAGTCGGCGCTGAAGGGCGCCCACTTTATTGAGCTGTGCGGGCAGAGAAAGATCCCTCTTATATTCCTGCAGAACATTACGGGGTTCATGGTGGGCAAGCAGTTCGAGCAGGCCGGCATAATAAAGCACGGCGCCAAGCTGGTGCAGGCCGTCTCTACCGTCCCGGTCCCCAAGATCACGGTAATCATCGGTTCTTCTAACGGAGCCGGGAATTACGCTATGTGCGGCAGGGCCTACGGCGCGCGTTTCCTTTTCGCCTGGCCCAACTCCAGCGTTTCTGTCATGGGCGCCGCGCAGGCCGCCGGGGTTATGCTCACTATCAAGCAGGCCAAACTCGGCAAAGAACTTTCTGCCGGGGAAGCCGACGCTATCAGGAAACCTATTATCGAGCAATATGAGCGGGAAGGGAACCCGTATTACGCTACGGGCAGGCTTTGGGACGACGGAATAATCGAGCCGGCCGATACCCGCCGCAAGATAGGCTGGTGCCTGGAAATGGCCGGACAATCGCTCGTTGTTCCCGGCGCTCCCGGGCGCTACCCGGTATTCCGGATGTAAGACGCCGCGGCAAAAGAACAACTATGAAAACTTACCAGACAATAGAATCTGATCCGGCAGGGGCAGTGGGGACTATCTGGCTCGCCAGGCCGGCAACCCACAACGCTTTCAATGAAACAATGATCGCCGAGATAACCGATTGCTTCAAGGAACTTTCGGACTCGCCCGCGGTCAGGATAATCGTCCTCAGGGGCCGCGGCAAGTCTTTCTGCGCCGGGGCGGACCTGAACTGGCTGAAAAGCGCCGCGAAATACACCCGCGAAGAGAATTACGACGAAAGCCTGCGCCTGGCCCGCTGTTTCTACTCTATCTACACTTCTAAAAAACCTACGGTCTGCGTAGTTCACGGGAGCTCCATAGGCGGGGCTAACGGGCTGGCGGCCGCCTGCGATTTCGCGTATTGCACCGGGGATACCGTGTTTTCCCTGAGCGAGGTTAAGATAGGCGTGGTTCCGGCCTGTATTTCCCCGTACGTAGTAAAGCGCCTCGGCGAGTACGGCGCGAGGGACCTGATGCTGACGGGCAGGCGCGTAAAAGGCACAGAGGCGCAGGCCTGCGGCCTGGTGAACAAGTCCTTCGAGACCATGGCGGACCTCGAAGCGCAGCTGGGCTCTCTGGTAAAAAACCTGCTGACCAGCGGGCCGGACGCCATAGGACAGTGCAAAAAACTTATTTACGACGTCTCTAACGTGCTCAACCTGGACACCGCGGTGGAGCATACCGCTAAGGTAATCGCGGAGATCAGGACTTCGCCCGAGGCGCAGGAAGGCATGGCCGCTTTTCTGGAAAAAAGAAAACCTTCCTGGGTGAAAGAGTAGGGCGGAAATCTGCGGATTTTTTTGGGAGGCAATATGAACCAGATGAATTTGAACGACGAGCATAATATTATCAGGGCGAGTATCCGCGATTTCGCCGAGCGGGAAATTAAACCGGTCGCCGGCGAGCTGGACGAGAAAGAGGAATTTTCATCCGGGCTCACCGCCAAAATGGGTAGTCTGGGTCTTTTCGGGACCACCGTCTCGGAAGAGTACGGCGGCCATGGCCTGGATTATCTTTCCTATGTGATCGCGGTAGAGGAGCTGGCCCGCGTGGACGGTTCTCAGGCGGCCACGGTAGCCGCCCATAATTCGCTCGGCACGGGACCGATATTTTATTTCGGGACCGAGGAGCAGAAAAAGAAATACCTGCCCCCGCTCTGCACCGGTAAAGCTTTATGGGCCTTCGGGCTCACGGAGGCCGGGGCCGGCTCTGACTCCCAGGCTACCAAAACCACCGCGCAGCTCAAGGACGGGCACTGGGTTATTAACGGCTCCAAGACTTTCATCACCAACGGTTCCGCCGACATAACCGCCGGGGTCACGGTAAAAGCAGTTACAGGCCAGAGAGGCGACGGGAAGAAGGAACTTTCCACCATACTCGTGGAGGCCGGGACACCCGGGTTTACCGCGAAGACCATGAAGGGCAAGATGATGTGGCGGGGTTCCAATACCTCGGAAATGTTTTTTGAGAATTGCCGCGTACCGGCGGGGAACCTGCTCGGAGGCCGCGGCGACGGGGCGAAAATTATGCTGACGGCCCTGGACAGCGGCAGGCTAGCTATAGGGGCCATGGGCCTGGGCCTCGCCCAGGGTGCCTTCGAGGCCGCGCTGAAATACTCCAAAGAAAGAAAGCAGTTCGGCCAAGCGATCTCCCAGTTCCAGGTGATAGCTTTCAAGCTGGCCGACATGGCCGTTAAAGTAGAAGCCGCCAGGAACCTGCTTTATAATGCCTGCTGGCTCAAGGACAACGCAAAACCTTTCGCCAAGGAAGCCGCTATGGCGAAACTGTATTGCTCCGAGGTCGCCAAGGACGTGGCCGACGAAGCGGTGCAGATACACGGCGGCTACGGTCTGCTGAAAGGTTATGAAGTGGAAAGATTCTACCGGGACCAGCGCCTGCTCCAGATAGGGGAAGGAACCTCTGAAATACAGCGCCTGGTCATCTCAAGGCATTTGGGATTATAGACATTTACCCCGCAAAAAATATTAGTCTCGGACGTGCCGGGCGGCCGGGTTGGCAAAACCCTCTCGGCGTGGAGCGAAGCGACACCTCCCCGCCCGAGGCTTGCGTAAGCGACGAGGCCGAGAGAGGAGGGGCGGGCACGGTGTGTCCCGACCCTGTGTTTTGCGTCCCGGCCGCCCGGCGCGGCCTGGTTTGTACCCACAAACCCTATTTTTTACCCTTAAATCCTACTATTGAGCCGTGCTTCATGACGGCGCCGGGCAGCGTGCGGCCGAAGAAAGCTTCCGCGTCGCGGGCCACCGCTATCAGCGCCTCCAGGTTTATGTCCTCCCGCAGGCCTATCCGCTGGACGGTGTGCACGAAGTCTTCGGTGCAGACATTGCCGGAAGGCAGCTTAATGAAAGGGCAGCCGCCCAGCCCGCCCAGGGAGGTCTCAAAATATCTAACCCCGGCTTCCAGCGCGAAACAGCAGTTCGCCAGCCCCAGAGCGTAGGCGTTGTGGAAATGGCAGGAAAGCTCGGCTTTGGGCTCAAGCTTCGCCACGGCCGCGAACATTTCGCGCACCTGCAGCGGGTGGGCGTGGCCGGCCGTATCCGAAAGCCCCACATTAAGTACCCCCGCTTCCAGATAGGTCTTTACTATAGCCAGAACTTTTTCTGCCGGAACCGGGCCTTCATAACCGCAGCCGAAAGCTGATTGTACGGAGGCCTGTACTGTTTTGCCGGCGCTTAGGGCCTCTTTAGCCATGGCGGCTATGCGCCCGGCGGCTTCATCCGCTCCCATCCCGGTATTTTCCCGGCTGTGGGTTTCGCTGGCCGAGGAGCCCATGCAGAATATTTCCACCCCGCATTTCAGTCCGCGCTCCAGGCCCTTTTCGTTAAGAACCAGGCCCGAGAATTTTGCCGCGCCGGGCTTACCCGCTGCGCCGGAGAAATGCCGGAAAAGGATTTCGGTATCGGCCATCTGCGGAACTTTTTCCGCGCGGACGAATGAGCCGAGCTGTATTATGTCTATCCCGGAGCAGAGCAGCTCTTCCGCCCACTTTATCTTCTTCTCTGTGGGGACTATGGCCGGCTCGCCCTGTATTCCGTCGCGGATGCCCACTTCCTGCAGGATGATATCTTTGTTTAGCGGCATTAAAGCGCCTCCTGGTTAAAACAAGCGGCAAGCAATTGCCGCATACCTGATTCTAATAAATTATAGGTCTTAGCAGAAATAAAACTCCGGCAGGCGCAAAAGAAGGCCCTTTCCCGCCCATAAATCCTGCCCGGGAACGGGCGTAAGTTAAGCCGATTTAATTCCGGCGCTATTTTGGGGGAAGGTTTTTACTATAATTTAGGCATGCATAACCGCATAAAGCGGCTTGAGGAACTTGTAAAGGGGGCCTCCGAGCTTATAGAAAGGCTTAAAAGTGAGAACGATGTGCTTAAAAAGCAGGTCGAACTTCTTGGCGCCGCCCGCAGCAAAGCTTCCTCAAATACTTCTGCCGCGCGCGAGCTGGCCGATTATAGGGCCAAGGTCCGCCGCCGCCTTGAGCGCATCTGCGCCAAGATAGAAAAAGCCAACGACCAGCAGCCGGTCTTGTTCGAGGAAGACGATGGCGAATAACGATTTTGAAGCCAGGGTCAGGGGCAGGCTGATAGTATTCCCCTCCGTCGACGGTCTTGCCCCGATAGAGATGAGTACTATAGTGGGGCAGCTTGAAGAAAAGATCGGCAAGATAGAGGAGAAGACCAAAGTTGTGGACACTTCCAAGCTCGCCATTCTGGCCGCCTACGATTTCGCAGTGGAACTTTACAACCTCAGGCAGAAATCCGAGACCAACCGCGAGGCCGATACGAAAAAAGTGGATGATATGGTAGAAAGGCTTGAAAAGACACTGAAGGGAGAGCCCGGCAAAGAAGAGTAACCGGCAACAGCTTAGCGCCCGGTCCCGCGGTTCCCCGCTGCAGTACCTTTCCGCTTTTTTTTAAGGTCCCGCAACTTTATTTATGTCCGAATCGCTTTTTGAAGAAAAACCGTCAGTTCCCGAACCCGAAGGGGGGCCGGTCTATTCACCGCTGGCGGCAAGGCTGGCGCCGAAGGACCTGGCGGATTTCTCCGGACAGGAGCATATCCTGGGCCCGGGAAAATTACTGAGACGGGCTATAGAATCCGACAATCTCAAATCCGCGGTTTTCTTCGGACCTCCCGGGGCCGGCAAGACCGCCCTGGCCCGTTATATAGCCTCCCGCGCGAACGCCAAGTCCTTCGATCTTAACGCAGTTATGGCCGGGGTGGCCGACCTTAAGAAAATAATAGAATTTTCCCGCAGCCTCGGCAGCGGCCTGGCCCGGAACCAGCGCGTTCTGCTGGTGCTCGACGAGATACACCATTTTAACCGCACCCAGCAGGACGTGCTCCTGCCCTCCGTGGAGAAGGGTGAGATAATCCTTATAGGGATGACCACCGAGAATCCTTTCTTCTATATAAACCAGGCGCTGCTTTCCCGGTTCATAGTGGTGGAGTTCAAGCAGCTGGGAACGGAACACCTTTCCACGATCTTCGACAGGGCCCTGACCTCCGAAGCGGGTTTGAAAAACCTGAATCCCGGGGTGACCCCGGAAGCCAAGCGCTACCTGGTGGAGAATTCTTCCGGAGACGCGCGCCGCCTGCTGAACGCCCTTGAACTTGCGGTGGTGACCACTACCCCCGGGGCGGACGGCCGCCGCCTTATTGACGAGGAAGTGGCCAGGGAATCCATCCAGCGCCGCAGCCTGCGCTATGACCGCAGCTCCGACGAGCATTATGACCATATTTCCGCTTTTATAAAGAGCATGCGCGGTTCCGACCCGGACGCCGCCGTCTACTGGCTGGCCAGGATGCTGGAGGCCGGCGAGGATCCCCGGTTCGTGGCGCGGCGCATTCTTATCTGCGCCTCCGAGGACGTCGGTAACGCCAACCCGATGGCGCTGGTCATCTCCCAGAGCGCTTTTAATTCCGCGCAGGTACTCGGCATGCCGGAGGCGCGGATCATCCTGGCGCAGGCCGCTATCTATGTGGCCTGTTCGCCTAAGTCCAACGCTGCCTATATGGCCGTAAACGAGGCCCAGGCCGAAGTGAATACCGGCATTGAGCGCGCGGTTCCTATGCATTTGCGCGACGCCTCCAAAGACGGGAAAACCCTCGGCCACGGGAAGGGCTACAAGTATCCGCACGATTTTGAAGGGCATTATGTCAAGCAGGAATATATGCCCGACCCCAGGACCTTCTACCGTCCCACCGGGCAGGGCTTTGAAATTGAAATAAGCAAGCGCCTGAAGCGGCTGCGGGGAGAGAAATGACCGGGCCGAGGGTCTATACCGTCAGCGAGCTGAGCCAGGGGATAAAGTTCCTGCTGGAGAGCGAATTCCGCGAGATCTGGGTGGAGGGGGAGATCTCCGGGCTGAAGGTTTCCTCACTGGGGCATACCTATTTCGACCTTAAGGACGCGAACTCTAATATTTCAGGGGTACTGTTCCGCGGTTTCGGCGCCAACCTCAAATTCGAGCTTCAGAACGGGCTGCTGGTCAGGGTCCGCGGCAATATCACCACCTACGATAAGCAGAGCAAATACCAGCTTATGGCCAAGGAAGTAGTTCCGGCCGGGATAGGCCCGCTGCAGCTGGCCTTCGAGCAGCTCAAGAAAAAACTGCAGGCCGAGGGCTTTTTTGGCCAGGAGCGCAAGCGCCCTATTCCCGCTCTGCCGCAGAAAATCGCCGTGGTCACTTCGCCCACAGGCGCGGCCATAAGGGATATCCTTTCAATACTCAAGCGGCGCTACGCCAATATGCATATTATCATCGCGCCGGTGAAGGTGCAGGGGCAGGGCTCGAAAGAAGAGATAGCGCAGGCTATAAACGACCTGAACGCCGGCTTTCCGGATATCGACGTGATGCTGGTCGGACGGGGCGGCGGCTCGATGGAGGACCTCTGGGCCTTTAATGAGGAGATAGTCGCGCGGGCCATTTTCGGCTCCGCGATCCCGGTGATCTCCTGCGTCGGGCACGAGACCGATTTTACGATAGCTGATTTTGTAGCGGACCTGCGCGCGCCCACGCCCTCGGCCGCGGCCGAGCTGGTGGTGAAAAGCAAGGTTGAACTGGCGGCCAATATAGCCGGGCTGGAGCGGCGGCTGCTGCAGAGCCTGCGCATCTATTACGAGAATTTGCAGGGCAAGTTCCGACGGCTGGTCTCAAGCCGGCCGATGGTTAACCCGCTGGCGCTTCTTGAGAGTCCCACGCGCCGCCTTGACGACGCTGTGGAGGGACTTTTCTTCGCCTCGGCAGACAAACTGCGTCATGCCCGGGAGAAATTAAATTTGCAGTCGGAAAAGCTGAAGGCCCTCAGCCCGCTTTTTCCCCTTAAGAAAGGCTATGCCATAGTTAAGGACGCCAAAGGCAAAGCCGTAAAAACCGCGGCCGCCCTTGCCGCGGGCGACCGTCTTTCGCTGCAGTTCGCGGAGGGGAGGGCGGAGGCTGAAGTGATAAACCCTTCCTCAACCGGCACAAAATCCGGCCCGGCGCCGGAAAAAAATAAAAAGAAGGACGGGCCGGCCAGCGGGCCCCGACAGGAGACTTTATGGTAAAGAAAGCCAATGCGGGCGGTTTCGAGGAGAAACTCTCCAAGCTCGAGGAGATAGTGGGCAAGCTCGAGAACGAGGATACGCCGATAGAAGAATCACTTTCCCTGTTTGAAGAGGGTGTGACTATTTCAAAAGAGCTTTCGGTCAAACTCGAAGAGATAAAGCGCAAGATAGAGGTGCTCCGCAAGGACGCCGAGGGCAAGCTTAAGCTGGAAGCCTTCGAGGATGAAGACGGCGGAAATTAGCCGCGGTCCCGGCTATTGCGTTTTGCAGATAATTTTGTAGTATGGGGTTGGGGGGATAGCAATATCCCGAATCTTAAATGTCAGGCAGCGGGAACCGCGCTTTAAGCGCGGGGCCTTGACTGTCGCTTGCAGACCTAAACAGGGGGGGGAATGAAAAAAAACATTAAATCGCAGGTTAAGCATTTCTATGCTCAGGCGTATGCGGATTATCTCCGCAGCGGCAACCTTGAGGGCGCCACCAGGGAGGTGGCGCAGCAGATATTCCTCGACAGGAAGGACAAGCCCGGGAATGCGCACGGCGACTGGATAGCGGCCGAGCGGATAACCAGGGAATGGCCGCGTACTATAACCGAAGCTTCCGAGTCTCACCTGTACGATAAGACCATGGCTAAGACCAGGGAATGGCTTAAGGATATTGAGACCGAGCTGGGGTTTGATAATCCTAATGACGCTTACAGGGCTTTCCGGGCTGTCCTGCATGCTATAAGGGACCGGCTGCCGGTGCGGGAGAGCACTCAGTTCGCTTCCCAGCTGCCTATGCTGATGATAGGCATGTATTACAGCGGCTGGACCCCGGTAAACAAGCCGGTCAGAGTCCGCAGTATGGACGAATTCCTCGACCGGGTGCAGGAACAGCTGCCCAAAGGCATGGACCCTATGCGCGTAGCCGCCGGGATTATCCGGGTTCTGGAACGGCATATTTCGGAAGGCGAAATGAAGGACGTGCGCAGGAATTTCCCCGAAAAGCTCAGAGAAGTCTGGAAAGAGGCGCTTGAGGGGCGCCGCTGAAATACCGGAACCAGTCCGGAAAAGGGACCTTTTATGGGAGGGTCCCTTTTTAATTTGTAATATATCGTAAATGAAAACAAGACTGGACGCAGCCTGCGTAGAAAATAAACTTTTCGAGAGCCGGGAGAAAGCCCTGCGCGCTATAATGGCGGGACTGGTGACTGTCAACGGCCGGCCGGCGGATAAAGCCGGCCAGCAGGTTAAAGAAACCGATATTATAGAGCTGGTGAAAAGCGACTGTCCTTATGTGTCGCGCGGAGGGATAAAGCTGAAAGGCGCGCTGGACGTTTTTAAGGTCCCGGTTAAAGGCCGGGTATGTCTGGATGTGGGGGTGGCCACGGGCGGCTTCTCCGACTGCTTTCTTCAGGAAGGCGCGCTTAAGGTTTACGGGGTGGACGTGGGCGAAGGCCAGATACACGAGAGAATAAAGACCGACCCGCGTTTTGTTTTCATGCCTGAGACCAATGCCCGCTTTCTGGAGGCGGAAGCCTTCACCGTAAAGCCGGAGCTTTGCGCCATAGACGTTTCTTTTATCTCCCTTAAGCTTATACTCGGCCCGGTTTTAGGCGCTATTGCGCCGGGAGCGGAAGTTATAGCCCTGGTTAAGCCGCAGTTCGAGCTGGCGCCGGGGGATCTTAAACGGGGGATAGTTAAAACGGAGCAATTGCGGCATAAAGCGGTAGAGAACCTGCGGTCCTTTCTGAAAGAGAACCTCCCCGGCGCGGAGGAAAAGAACCTTATAGATTCCCCCATACGCGGGGCTAAAGGGAACCTTGAGTTCCTGTGGCTATTGGTCAATAAGGGCTAGAAAATAGCCCCGGGGCGGCGCCTAAACGTCCTAAATTCCGGCATTGACATTTGGTGTTTTGGGGGCTATGCTATATTCAGGGCAGTATGCTGGTGCGGTGTTGCAGCAGTACAGGGGGTGAACTATGGAGCCCATGCAACATAATAGCGGCAAATGAAAAAGCCGCACAACTAAGGAAAGCCGGGGACGTCGCCCCGGCTTTCATTTTTTATCGCTTAGACCCTTCCTTGCGGCAGGGGATTTCCCTTAAAATACCCTTATTTCTCCGCACTTAACCTTATCGGTTGATAAATGTCATTTGATGTATATGCGACAATTGATAGATTCGGGATATCAGGGACCCGGGGGAGGGTACAGTGATAAATACCAGTTCTATAAAATTCGGTCTGCTGCTGGATTATTTTTTCAGGAATGAAAAAGCGGTGCTGAGCGCTCCGGCAGCAGCCGGGCTTTCCGGCCTCGGGGTTAAAAGGGCCCTCGGGGCCCTTGAAATGCTTGAAAACGCAGGGGTACTGCGGAGCATGCGCTGCGGCCGGACAAGGTTTTACAGCGCCGATACGCGGTCTATATACTACCGGCATTACAGGTGGGGGGCTCACCGCGCGGCACGGATGCTGAATTAAAATTTTAATTAAAAATACTGGAACCAAAGCCCGCCGCGGCGGGCTGAGGGGGGAAAATGGGAAAAAAAGAAGACTACGTGGAGAAGCTCGCAACGCAGTTGAAGCTGTTCGGAACCAGGCTCGACGAGTTGAAAATGAGGACTGAAAATGAAGCGCAGGAACATAAGACAAGGCTCCTGCGTGAAATCTCCGACCTCAATGCCAAAAGGCTGGACGCTCAGCTGAACCTGCACCGGCTTAAAGAAACCTCCGGCGAGGTCTGGGAGACGCTTGTTACGGGCATGGACAAGGCCTGGGGCGAGATGAAAGACGCTCTGCACGAGGTAGGCGAGAAGTTCAGGCAGCCCAGATAAGCAGGATACAGGGGTGTCGGCGGGACCGGCTGAGGCCGGCTGGTCCCGCTTTGCTTTTTTTGAGGGTACAGGCCTGCTTAGTGCACTTTCTTAATCCGGAACCAGCGCCCTGAACTGTTCCCGGTTTTGCGCCCGCTGGACGCTCTACAGTGTTCTCCGGAAGAGAAATCTCCGTTTCTGACGCCGATAACTTGTTACGGCAAACCCCAGAATTGTTATCATAATGTGAGGGAAGCGTTAATTAATTTCTCTAAACCCCTGCTTCCCGCTGTCAGCGGAGAAATATGTCTGCATTCCTAAAGAGACCACGGATAGTAGCAACAGCGGCGGCGCTGGCCCCTCTTCTTCTTCTTCTTCTCTTCCCGCCCATATACTGCGAAACGGTAAAGCGGGAGTATTTCTGCGAAGACGTTAAAAAACCTTTCTTTTCGGTTTCCCCGGCCGGCGAAGGGCTGGCGAAGGTTCGCAGCGTAAGGCCCCGCAGTATCCCCGCCGAATTTTTAATGCCCAAGCCGGACAAAACCGCAAGGATCTTTATAGTAGGAGAATCCGTTGCCGGCATGCTCGGCAGAGGGGACCATTACCTCGGACTGTTCCTCGGCAGATCATTTCCGGGTAAAACCGTTGAAATTATTAATGCCGGGATGCCCACTTATGAGAGCAGGCGCATCCTCTCGGTTTTTGAGGAAACCTTGAAATATGACCCTGACCTGATTATAGTGCTGAGCGGGAATAACGAGGCCGGCTCGGATTTCTGTCCCGGCTTTAACGCGGAAATAGGGCGCCGGGTCCGTAAAATAAAAACCAGGCTCTCCGCTCTTTCCATGCCCCGGGAGGACGCCGAGGCCGAGATCTCGGTATCTATCCACGAGGAACGCCTGCGGGAAATGGCCGCCCTCGCCACGAAGAAAAGGATCCCGGCCCTTTTCTGTACGCTCCCGGTAAACCTGAGGGACTTCGCTCCTTCGGGGGACCCGCCCGGGGGGCTGGCCGCGGGCATCAGGCTGTCCTATGGAAAGGACCCGGAGGCCGCTCTGCGGGTCTTCGGCAGCAAGAGTATAAATCCCAGGGAGCCGTTCTCTCTGTTCTATTCCGGAAGAGCGCAGGAAAAGCTGGGGATGCCGGCTGAGGCGGCAAAGAGCTACGAGGCCGCCGTAAAATACGACGCCGCCTTCGGAAGATGTTCGGCCGGACGCAATGCGATGATACGGCGGGTGGCCGCCGAAGAGGGCGGGTGCCTGGCGGAGCTGGCGGGCGCCTTTTCAGGGATAGCCCGCGACGGGATAACCGGGGGAGAGGAGATCGCGGACGGGGTGCACTGGTTCCGGAAATACGGCCCCTTTGTCAGCGCCGTAATAGGCAGCGCGGCGCAAAATTGTCTTTCCGCCGGCGGAATTGAAAAAGTGCCCGAGCCAAAACTGCTGCTCCCTGAGCCGGGCTATACCCCTGAAGACTTCAGTCTGGTTCTTTCTTACGCCGGCGCGTATGCGCAGGAGCAGGAGCCGGGCCGGATAAGCGAGCGTACCGTAGTGATGCTGGAAAGGCTTTGCCGGATGAACTGCGTCAAACTGCAGCGTCTGCTGCTCGATCCTGAAGCGATGAAAAAAGAGATAATAGAGAGCGAGTGGAGCCCTTCCCTGGCCGCCGGCCTCGCCGACTGGCGTCCCGCTCTTCTGCGCAGCGCCGAAGAGATGTTCCTCCGTACCGGACGGAGGGCAGCCGCGTCCGGTGCAGCGGGAGCAGTGCCTTTAGCTGATAAAGCCGGGCACCCTGTTAAAAGTTTATCCCCGGCAAGGCCGCTCAGGGAGGGGGAAGCGGAAGCTAAGAGCCTTTCGGACCTGGCGGTAAAGAAAATTACGGACGGGGATTTAGCAGGGGCCAGACCGCTGCTGGCCGAGGCTGTTTTAAAAGACGGGGATAATCTGGAAGTGCGACTCAATGCCTGCTACCTGGCCGCACGGTTAAAAGACGCCGTTTTCGGAGAGGAGCATTGCGGCGACGCCGTGTCCCTGTCGGCCTATCCGCCCAAACATTCGGCCCGGCTTATAGACGGAGAGTCTATGGCACTTTATTTAAGGGCCGGCTTCCGTTTTGAAACAGGGAACAAGTCGGCCTGTGACGACCTCCGTAAAGCTATTAAGCTCGCCTCTCCCTCCTGGAGCCTGACTGCCGAGGCCGCCGGGCAAAGAGCGAAAAATTGCCCTCAGTAAGTGTGCCTTGCCGGGACAGGGTAAGATGGGTGTCCTGGGTATCTAAGTATTGTATTATAGGGGGCGGGGGCTGCTGTTCCGGACTAAGAAGCATTTCTCCCGGCCGCGGTATGCGGAAAATTTTATTTAATTACAGATATTGGGGTTTTATATGGCTGATAAATCATCCGGCTTGAACTCATTCGGCGCGCTCTCTGTGTTGCCTTTAACTGAAGGTAGCGTAGCTTATTACCGGCTCTCGGCTCTCGCCGGGCAGGCCGGCGTAGACCTTTCCCGCCTGCCGTTCACAATAAAAATACTGCTGGAGAGCGCTCTGCGCTGCGAGAACGGCGTTGAGGTTAAATCCGGGGACGTCCTGAAACTGGCCCGGTATGACGCCAGGTCGCCGGCTGAAGCGGAAGTTCCCTTTATGCCCGTGCGCGTCCTTATGCAGGACTTCACCGGGGTTCCGGCGCTGGCGGACCTGGCCGCGCTGCGCGACGCCCTGGCCCGCCTCGGGCGCGATCCCCAGGCTATAAATCCCCGGCTTCCTGTCGACGTCGTGATAGATCATAGCGTGCAGGTGGATTCATACGGAACTGCCGAAGCGCTCGGAGTAAATGCGCGCATGGAGTTCGAGCGCAACCGCGAGCGCTACGAGTTCCTGCACTGGGGGCAAAAGTCTTTTTCCAATTTCAGGGTGGTTCCTCCCGCTTCCGGGATCTGCCACCAGGTTAATCTCGAGTACCTTGCGAAAGTTGTCTGGCTCATAAAGCAAAACGGGACGGAGATAGCCTGCCCGGATACCCTGGTAGGGACTGATTCCCATACTACGATGATAAACGGACTGGGGGTTCTTGGCTGGGGCGTGGGCGGCATAGAGGCAGCCGCGGCGATGCTCGGCCAGCCTGTCTTCCTGAATCTCCCGGAGGTGATCGGCGTCTGTTTCTCCGGAGTCCTGCCGGCCGGCTGCACGGCTACCGACCTGGTCCTGGCCGTCACACAGAAACTCCGGAAAAAAGGCGTGGTAGGAAAATTCGTGGAATTTTTCGGCCCCGGCCTTTCCTCGCTGACTTTGCCGGACAGGGCCACCGTAGCTAATATGGCCCCGGAATACGGCGCCACCTGCGGCTTTTTCCCCGTAGATGAAGAGACCCTGCGCTATATGCGGGCCACCGGACGTTCCGAGGCCGAAGTCGAGCTGGCAGGGCGTTATTGTAAAGAGCAGGGGCTGTTCCGCAACGACGCTACCCCTGCCCCGGTTTTCGCCGACACTGTAGAGATAGATCTCGCGGAAGTAAATCCCAGCCTGGCCGGCCCGAGCCGCCCGCAGGACCGTATTTCCCTTAAAGAAGCGAAGTCCGAGTGGCGCCGCATCCTTGTTTCCCCGGCTTCAGGGCAGGGGCTTGGCGTGCCGGAAGCCGGGGTTTCTCAGACGGAACGCATTGTTTATCCCGACGGCTCTGAGGGAGATATCGGGCACGGGGCCGTGGCCATAGCGGCTATTACAAGCTGCACAAATACGAGCAATCCGATGGTGATGATAGGCGCGGGCGTTATGGCCAGGAAGGCCGTTGCCGCCGGCTTGAAAGTAAAGCCGTACGTGAAAACAAGTTTCGCCCCCGGCTCAATGGCGGTAAGCCGTTACCTCGACGCCGCCGGCCTTACCCCGTATCTTGAGAAACTGGGTTTCAATACGGTCGGGTACGGCTGCACCACCTGTATCGGGAACAGCGGGCCGCTGCCAGCCCATGTCTCGGGAGCTGCCAGCCGCCTGGCCCTTGCGGCCGTTCTGTCGGGCAATCGCAATTTCGGCGGCCGGATCAATCCGCTCTGCAGGGGCGCATTTCTGGCTTCTCCTCCGCTGGTCCTGGCCTACGCTCTTGCCGGAACCATGGATTTTGATTTTGAAAAAGAGCCTCTTGGCAGCGGACCCGCCGGCAAAGAGGTGTTCCTCCGGGATATCTGGCCCACCGAAAGCGAGATCCGGGCGCACCTGGCCCTTGCGGAGGATCCCGGAGTTTTTCGTGAAGCTTATTCCACCCTGTATACCGGCAACAAGACCTGGAACATGATAGGCAGCCCGGACTCTCCGGTTTACCGCTGGGATCCCGAGAGCAACTATCTTCTTGAACCGCCTTTTTTTAAAGGCATGACCGAAAAGCCGGCCCCTATAGGGGGGATCCGTAAAGCCCGAGTTCTGGCTCTGCTTGGCGGTTCCGTTTCTACGGACCATATCAGCCCGGCCGGTGCTATTGCCGCGGAAAGTCCAGCGGGCCGGCACCTCACGAGCAGGGGCGTAGCCGGTGAGGATTTTAATTCCTACGGGTCAAGGCGCGGTAATGACCAGGTTATGGTGCGCGGGACATTCGCCAACAAACGCCTCCGCAATCTTCTCGTGCCCGGAACCGAAGGCGGAGTAACCCTGCACCAGCCTTCCGGCGAGCAGATGTCCGTCTTTGACGCCGCCGAGAGGTATAGGCTGGAAAATACTCCGGTCATAGTTCTTGCGGGCCCTGAATACGGGATAGGATCCAGCCGGGACTGGGCCGCCAAAGGAGTTTTCCTGCTCGGGGTGAGGGCGGTTATCGCCGAATCTTACGAGCGTATCCACCGTTCCAATCTGGTAGGGATGGGAGTGCTCCCGCTGCAGTTTATGCCGGGTGAGGGCGCAGGGCCGCTGGGGCTTACCGGCCTGGAAACTTATACTATTCTCCCGGACGATAAACTGGCTCCCCGCGGTATACTGAATGTGGCTGTGGACGCCGAAGGCCGGGATACCCGCTGCTTTGACGCGCTCTGCCGTATAGATACACCGATAGAGCTGGAATATTTCCGGCATGGCGGGATACTGCAGTATGTGCTCCGCGGGCTTATCGGCAAGGGCTGAAATACGCGCGGTGCGCGCTTAAGGATTTATGAAACATATCAATATCGTAATAGCCGGCGCCGCCGGCCAGGGGATCCAGTCAGCGGGGGAGATACTCGGGAAAACCCTGCTCAGGCTGGGCTACCACGTTTTCATAACCCATGATTACCAGTCCCGCGTGCGGGGCGGACATAACTTTATGACCCTGCGGTTTTCGGGAGAGCCACTTGCGGCCTCGGTGCGCAGCTCGGATTATCTGCTTGCGCTTAATGAAGAGAGCATAGGCCTGCGGCTGGGCGGGCTGGGCGCTAAGGGCCTGGCTTTCTGCCTTGAGGGAGACAAAGGGAATCATGCCGACGCGCGCCTGCGCGTATTGCCGGATTCAATCGGTCCGGCTTCCGCGCGCGGAGCTAAATTCGCGGCGGTTAAATTATCGGCCATGCTGTTTGCGAGCCTCGGTTTCCCTCCGGAGATCCTGGCTGGCTCAGTAAAAAAGATATTCGGAGAGCGCCTTAAGCCGGAAATACTCCAGGCCAATCTTGAAGCCGTCGCGGCTGTTGCCTCTTTCATAGAGCCCATTGATATCAGGCCGCCTTCATTTGCCCCCGCCCCTTCCGCCGGACGGATGCTGATCTCGGCTAATGACGCCATAGCCCTCGGCATGGTGGCGGCGGGAATAGGGGTTTATGCGGGTTATCCTATAACTCCCTCAACCAGCATTCTGAACCTGCTGGGCACTGAGGGCCCCTCTCTCGGTATAGCTGTGGAGCAGACCGAGGACGAGATCGCCGCCCTAAATCTTGCGATCGGCGCGTCTTATGCCGGCGCCCGCGCGGCCTGCGGCTCCTCCGGTGCCGGGCTCAGCCTGATGGCCGAGGCTATCGGGCTTGCCGGTATCACCGAGACCCCCGTGGTTATTTACGACGGACAGCGCTCCGGGCCGGCCGTCGGCATGGCCACCCGCACCGAGCAGGCAGACCTGCTGTCCCTGGTGCATTCCTCACATGGCGAGTTCCCGAGGGCGGTGATCTGCCCGGTCGACCACGAGGACAGCTTTTATCTTGCCGCCGAGGCTTTCAATGTCGCGGACGCCTGGCAGGTCCCCGTTTTCCTCATAAACGATCTCGGCCAGGCCAATTCCGAGAGCACCCTGGAAGAATTCGATATTTCGCGCGTTCGGATAGACCGCGGCCTGATGGCCCCCGAGCCCGCTGAATCTGCCCCCTTTGCCCGCTACGCGGTTACCGAGTCCGGAGTTTCTCCGCGGGCCGTCCCGGCAATGTCGAAGTGGCTGGTATCCTGCGACAGCCACGAGCACGACGAGTACGGGCACCTTACCGACAATCCGGCCAACCGAGTGCGCCAGCATTCAAAGCGGATGCGAAAGCTGGACGGGATGGCGGCCTCTTTTCCGGGGCCGGAAATAATAAATCCCGGCAGGCCGGTCTGCGTGATAGCCTGGGGTTCTACGGTGGGCCCGCTGCTTGAAGCCGCTCCCACGCTTAAAGAAAAAGGCATAGAGTATTCTATCGCCGTGTTCCGCTACCTTTACCCGCTCGACCCGGTGAAAGTGGGCCAGGCGCTCAAGGGCTTCGAAAGAATTTATTCTTTAGAACAGAATTATACCGGACAGCTCGGCAAACTGCTGCGTATGGAATGCGGGGCGGCAATACAGGGCCATATAGGGAAGTACGACGGGCGGATACTCACCGTAGAGGATGCGGCCGGGCTGCTTGAGTCGGCCCTTGGGGGGAAGCTATGACCTGCGCTGAAACTTTTGATTTTCATGAGCCTCAATGGTGTCCCGGCTGCGGTAATTTTGACATACTTGTCTGCTTTAAAGAGGCTCTGTGCGGCCTCGGGCTTAAGCCGCAGGAATTTATAATGGTCACGGGCATAGGGCAGGCTTCCAAGCTCGGTTTTTCGGTGAAGTGCAATTTGTTCGACGGGCTGCATGGGCGCGCCCTGCCGGTGGCCACCGGGATTAATATGGCCAACCACAAGGTCAAACTTATCTCCGTTTCAGGCGACGGCGATTATTACGGCGAAGGCGGCAACCATTTCATCCACGCCGCCCGCAGGAACCTTAACATAGCGGTATTCGCGGGAGACAACCGGGTTTACGGGCTTACCAAGGGCCAGGCCTCCCCGACTTCGTCTCCCGGCTTTGTAACCCCTATTCATCCGGAAGGAGTCGGCGGAAAGCCGATCAGCCCGGTTTTGCTTGCACTCGCTTCGGGCGCCACTTTCGTGGCGCGGGCTTTTTCGGGCAACAAAGAGGAGCTGTCTGGGCTTATGCGGCAGGCCATAGAGCATAAAGGCTTCGCCCTGGTGGATATAATGTCACCTTGTATTACCTTCAATAAGGCCAATACTTTCGGGTGGTTTAAGAACAGGGCTAAACCGGTGGGCCCGGGCCATGATCCTTCCAGCTTTGAAGCGGCCATCAAGCTCGCTTCAGCTGAACAGGATAGTATTGCGACAGGTGTTATTTATAAAGCCTGCAGGCCCGCTTTCGACGCTCGGTTTTCCGCGCTGAAGGGAGAAACCATAGCGGCCCGCACAGCGGACTTCGTCCCCGGAAGGGTAAGGCCGCTGTTTGAGCGTTTTAAGTAGTTGTAAGATAATTTAAGCCGCAGCCTGAACAGAGAGCGGCGGGTAGAGAAGGCAGGAAGGCTTGCCTTTTTTTGCTGTAAAGCCGCAGGGTAATTATAAAGCACCGGCGCTTTCGCGGCTGAAAGGCAGCAGAGCCGGACGTTTCTCTTCGTGGTTAAAACTGAATATTTCCGTATTGCCGCTGAATAGCGCTATGCGCCTGCCCAGCCTGCGTATTTTACCGGCCCGCTTCAGCGCAAGATGAAGCCGCGATGAGGTTTCGGTAGCAAAGCGTATCCCTGAAAATTTAATTTCCCCGAAAGTCCCCGTGCCTTTGAGTATATAGAACCTGAAATTATCCAGGTAGAGCACGGGGCTGCCGTTAAGATCCAGCGCTTCAGAGTGCCAGCCAGGATCGGCTTTTTTTATAACCGCGGAAACCAGCCTGCCCCTGGCGGCGGACTTGCGGCAACTGAGCGAGCAGGGAAGATGATCGGTGAGCGTGAACGGGAAAAGTTTTGAGAAGATGCGGGCGAAAGCGGGAAGCTTAAGCAGTTCACGGCCGGATATTCTGCCGTCATAGTGGGAGAGGAAATTCATCTCCGGGGAGTAGAGCTTTATGGCCCCGGGTGAAACAGGCAGGCCTGCCGCCATTGCGTTATTGGAGACGCAAAGCCCGACCTCCGGGTCTCGCGCCAGTTTGCCGGCCATATATTCGGCACAGCAGGCGGGGTAGCCGAGCAGCCGGCCTATGCGCAGGGTGTCGTCGTTCTGGTAGGCCGCGATCAGCCGGTCTATAAGCTCTGTCTTCCGGCTGAGGAAAAGCCCGCAGAAACTGCGCCTGTTACGGGTATCTTTGTAGCGGGCCAGCGGTTCCGCCCGCATATTCCAATAGGCGTACTTCAGCCCGTGGGCCGCGTAAACAGGAGCCAGTGCCTTTACGCTTTTTTCTTCCCCCGGTCCGTACTCCAGGAATACGACAGGCTTTAGGTTCAGCAGCAGCGCATGCCATTCGAAGGTTTTAACGTAATAGGGCACAGCTCAATTCTAATATACGGTTCGTTCTATTACAAGGCTAAGTTATATCCTGACGCCTGTCCTGCCCCGATTGGGCGGGCGCGTGAACGGAGTTGAATTTCGGTCGGCGCGCGCAAGTATTGTATTATAGTGAAAATGGGAATTAAGTAAGTTTGAATCTTCCCGGAGGCAGGGTAAAACTGCCGCCTGAAGATATTTTGTTATATGTGATGCAGCCGGAGGATGGATCTTATGAGCGCAAATAAAAGCCTGCCCGGCCGCACAGCGGCCCGCAAGACGCCGGTGAAACCGCCTATGCGCGCGGAAAAAGACTCTATCGGCGGGTTTTCGGTCCCTGCTTCGGCCTACTGGGGAATAAACGCCGGCCGCGCCGCCGAGAATTTCCCTG
>MNUR01000061.1 GCA_001871115.1 Elusimicrobia bacterium CG1_02_56_21
CTGCCCTATAGTCGCTATGTTTGAATCGTCCATTTCCATCATCATAGCTACAGATTATGGACGGAATAGCCCCGGTTTTCAAGGCAAAACAGGTTTCATGCTCATTTTGCGTTGGAAGCACGGGAATTTTCAGGCTCATCTTGCGTTGGATAAGTCTCTGCCTTGAACTTAAAGAGATATATTTAATAGCATATGGTCACTTGGTTTCATGACGGGTTGGTTCTTGGGGATAATGAAAAGACACCTGGTTTTGCTTCTTGCAGTACTTGCCTCCTGCCCTTACGGCGCATACGCCGCTCCCGACAAAACCCTGCTTGCGGCCAGGGAAGCCATAATCTCGCCTTCGATTTCTCCGCAGGACGCACTTCTTAAATATTCAGTCGCAATAAAGAGGACCAATGCGGCCCCCATGGCCGCAGAATACGCCTACGCATTGGCCTATGCAGGGGTACCCGAAGCCGCGCTTTATAATATTGACCGCGCCTTGATAAGCGAACCTCTTAACCCGGAGATCCGGTTCTATCTGTCGGAGATACTCAACGCCTTCGGCCTCGCAGCCGCCGCCGAGGTTTCCGGGCCGGTCCCGGCTTGGCTGAAAACTCCGCCTGAACTTCCCGCGCTCGACGTATCCGCGCCGGAGGGTGATTTTGAAAAAGCTTCCGCTTCCATAAATCCCCTGATGGCGCAGAGGCGCTATGCCCAAGCCTCCGTCCTGTTCGACCGGCTATGTGAGAAGCTGCCCGATAGCGCCCGTTGCCACGCCGGCTATGCGATAGCCTTGGAGAAGCTTGGCGCATATAAAACCGCTGCCGCCCAGGCTAAGAAGAATCTTGACCTGTCCCAGCCCCCTGAACGCAGATCAGTAGCCGAGGCCTATATAGCTTCCCTTGAAAAGCGGCCACCCTTTAAATATAGCACTACCGCCAGGAAGCCCCTTAAAGGGCGCTACCTGGCCTTCCTGGGCGGCAGTTTTAACCGCGCCGACGGCAACACCACACACGCCTTCAGCGCCCGCGCCGGCAAATTCGTAAGCGAGCGGCTGGATATAGCCGCAAACGCCGCAATGAACGGCGGCAGCCCGGTAACCGACTATAACGGCCTGACTATCGGCGCTTCCTCCCGCTACAACGAGCCGTTGTCATTCGCCCCGGTCAACGGCACGCTGGCCGCCAAAATAGAACGCGTTCCCGCGCCGGACAAGAACCTGACATTCCTTATTTCGCCGGGCCTCAGTTACTTCATGAAGGACAGCTCCATAGACCTGTTCTGGGACGTGGCGCTGGCGGGAACATACAGCGGCAGCGTCACCATGTCGCTTGGGTATACCGTCTACTTTGGGGGCGGGAAATGAGGCTATTGCTTGCCGCTTTCCTGCTTCTGGCTCCCGTGCTTTGCCGGGCCGCCGCGCTTCCCCCGGAATTTGAAAGTTTCCGTGTGAGTTCCTCGGGGCTTGTCTATCTGAAGGCCGCAAGCGACTATAGGGCACTTTCAACCGCCTCCAAGGCCGCCGCGGTTGCTAACGCCGCCTCCGCACTGGGCCGCTCCGGCGGTCAGTTGGCGGTTGAGCTTGACGGAGAGGGGGAACTCTGGAACGTGAAGGACGGCGGGGCGGCAAAACTCGATTCCTGGTCCGATAAGGCCATGACTTTCGGCTCCAGGCCGCCACGGACGGGCCGCTGGTTCGCCTCCTTCGGCATGCAGAGCATGAGCGGCGGCGATTATCCGTCGGGTACGCTGAACCTGCGGCTGGGCTCCACCCTATACAAGAACCGCTACGACCTGGCCCTGGCTTATGACTACAGCAAGCCGCGCGATGCGCCTGAAGGCCGCACCTCGCTGGGGCTGGTGGGCCGGGCTCTAATGCCGCTTAGCGTCCACGGCGGCTGTAACATAGGCGCGCAGCTCAACAGCGTGGATAATTACGGCGCGAAGACAAGATCCATTGGCCTTGTGACCGGCCTGAACGTTTACCTTCCCGGCGGCAGCTTTGATATTACACTTAACCTGCAGGATAAGGGCGTTTACGGCCTGATGGCAGGCTACACGGTATTTATAACCAGATGAGCACGTTTCGTACCAGGGTTATTTCCGCCCTGCTGCTGACAGCAACGGCTCCCCTGCGCGCCCAGTCCGTGGACTGCTCCGGGACGCTGATGTCGTGGGCTGTCACCAACCCGGCACTGGCGGCCAACTGCCGCTGCGTCTCCGAAAGCCAGCTGCCTGTCTGCTATGCCGGGGGCGGCGCGGGCGATACTTCAAAGCTGGGCCTTAGCGGCTATTATGATTTCAACCGTCTCTCGCCTTTCGGCGCCGAAACCGGTTCCCCTTTCTTTACGCTGCGCTACGGGGACAGCTTCCGTGACTGGCACGAGGAGTCCATTGCGCGCTGGCGGGCATACCTGATACGCAACCGCCTTGCAAAGCAGGGGATATTTGTCCGTCCCGATACCCCGGCCGCCGCGCTGATAGAATGGCTTTGCAATGTAATGGGCGGGTCCGGGAAAGCGAAGGAGCGGTCTGCCTCCCTGTTCGCCACACTTGACGACAGCCCTGTAGATAAAGCCTCCTCTGAATTTGAGTATAACTATATCGATCCCGAGTTCTTCAATAAGGACGACCCGGCTATAGGTCCGCTTGCCGGCAATATGGCCGAGCTGGAAAGTAACGAGGTTGACCTGGGCGGCCAGTGCGCGCCTGCGGCCTCTGTCGCGCCGGGCTTCCGCCTGCGCTACAGTTCCATGTTCGGCGGTCAGTATGAGACCGAGAGCCTCAGGATAGAGCAATTCCCTGACGGCAGGGTCGTGTTCACGGACTCCGGCAATACCCGTTGGGCTTTCAGGCCGTACGAGGAGGGCCGTTTCAGATATTATCGCCAGCCGGCCGGCTCGCCATATCGCCTGGCTTCCTCTAAGCGCGGCTGGCATATTGAGACTTCCGACGGCGATACGATTGAATTCTCGCCAGCCCCCGAACCAGATAAATGGCGCCCCAGCCGCTACAACTCCGCCGACGGCAGTTGGCTTGGCTACGAATACGGTCCCAACGGCCTGGCCCGCATAACGGACATGCATGGGCGTTACTTCGCCTTCGAGCGCGATTCTCGCGGATTGTCCTTAAGCCTGACGGACCAGAACGGCAAGCGAACCCTTTTTGCCTATGATGAAAATGGCCGCGCCACAGGCGTTACCTATCCCGACGGCCGGAAGAAAACCTTCAGCTACGGGCCCGGCGGTTTTCTTGCCGGCGTGAAGAGCGGCTCCCTGGCCGCTGAGCGCTATACCTACGACAAATCGGGCCGCGTGCTGGCCAGCGAGTCCGAGGGCGGCGTGAACCGCCTGGAGCGTTATTACAACGACGCCGCGTCTAAAACGGTTATTACAGACGCTTTCGGCAACAGGACCGTTTATTCCTATATAAACGAATACGGACGCAAGCTGACAACCGGCGTCACCGACGCCATGGGCGGCAAGGTCTCGCTGGCCTACGATGCCATTTACAGCATCGCCTCCGCCACCGACCAATTGGGACGTACCACTAAATATATCCGCAACGTCAATGGCGACCCGGAAGCGGTCACCGACGCCGTAGGCAGCACTTCCACCATCCAGTACCAGGTAAAGCGTAAGTACAGTGACGCTTCCGGCGAGCATACGGACTACTATTCAAGGCCTGTAAAGATAACTGACGCCCTTGGCCGCGTGACCGGCCTTGACTACGACAGCTATGGCAATCTTTCAAGGGCCGAGGACGCGCTGGGCAACAAGACCGGCATGAAGTATGACAAGGCCGGCCACATGCTGGAGCTGCGCGACGCCTTGGGCTCGACCTATAAGTACGAATACTCGCTGGGCCTCGCGAAAAGCGCGGACCCACTGGGCCGGGTGACCCTCTACAAGCGCGACGCCGACCTGCATGTGACCCAGCTTACAGACCCGCTTGGCCGCAACACCACCTTCACCTACGACTTATGCGGCAACGTCACCTCCGTAACTAACCCGGCCAACTTTGTCACCAGATTCGCCTACGGCGGCGGGGCCTGCCCGTCGTGCGGCGGCTCGCAGCTTACGGCCCTTACCGACCCCAAGGGTAATAGCTGGACCTTTGGTTATGACCAGTACGGCCGCCTGGCCGATACCGCCAACCCGCTGGGCCAGAAGAAGGCCTATCAGTACGACAAGATGTCCCGCGTGACCGAAGTAAAGGACCCCGCCGACAACGTCACCGCCTACACTTACGACGCGCTTAACCGGCTGACGAAGAAGGGCATCGAGACCCCGGCGGGCGAACATTCCGCTACCAGTTATGTTTATGACAAGGTGGGCAATCTCCTGAGCGCCGCCAACGCCGGCGGGATGGTGAGCTTCGCCTACGACGCGCTTGACCGGCCGGTAAAGGCCGAACAGATCTTCGGCGGCAGAAGCTATACCATAACCTACGCTTACGACGCGGTGGGCAACCGGACGTCCATGACCACGCCGTGGGGGAAATACGACTATACTTACGATGCCCTGAACCGGCTGACCACCATCATAGATCCGCAGAATATAACAATATCCTTCAGCTATGACGCCGTGGGGCGGCGCACAAGCAAGAAGATATTTAAGACCGCCCCCGAACTTCTGGCCGAGACTAGTTATTCCTACGACCCGGCGGGGCAGCTGCTCAACATCACTAACAAGGCCGGGGGGAAGGTAGTTGACTTCAATAATTACGATTACGACGCCGCCGGCAACCGGACCAGGATAGAAGACCAGGTCGGCGTCTGGACCTACGGCTACGACGCTTCCAACAGGCTGATAACGGCCATCCCGGAGCCGCGCGACATGGTTAAGGCCGAAGCCTTCGTCTACGACAGGAACGGCAACCGCCGCTACGACAAAGGCGCCTGGGACTATAAATACGACGCGGCGAACCGTCTCCTGGAGAATTCCACCTATACCTACACGCACGACCTCAACGGCAACCTGACCGGCCGCACCAATAAGAACGACAACACCGCGATCGCCTACACCTATGATCCGGAGCAGCAGCTCTCGGAAGTCCAGACCCCGGAACACAAGGTCCAGTACAAATACGACCCCTTGGGCCGCCGCATAGAGAAGGCCGTTGACGGCGAAGTCCAGCGTTACATCTACGACAATGAGGACATAATCGCCATCCTTGACGGCAGCAACACCCCGACCGAGACCTTCACCCACGGCCCCGGTATAGACGAACCGCTGATAATGACCAGGGCCGACGGCACAAACTATTTCTACCACGCCGACGCCCTGGGCTCCATAACGGCGCTCACCGACGACAACAAAGGAACAGTGGAGACCTACACCTACAAAGCCTACGGCGAACCGACGATAAAGAACAACACCGGTACGCTCCTTGAGAAATCCGCCATTGGCAATCCCTACCTGTTCACCGCCCGGGAACTTGACAGCGAGTCCGGACTCTATTTCTACCGGGCCAGGTATTACGACTGGCGCCGCGGGGCGTTTACGCAGGAAGATCCAATTGGGTTTAATGGAGGCGATTCAGATTTATCGAGTTACGCAAGGAACAGCCCTACCCGAGTTCAATAGTGAAGTGCAACACTTAGAGCAAAAGCTGTACTCTAAGTGCTATGGGAAAAACCTACAAACACCTCACCTGCCAGGAGAGGGACCAGATTGCTGTTCTGCTTGCTAAAGGTCATTCCCGGCATAATATCGATAAAGCTATCGGTCGTGATGTCGGCACAGTTTCAAGAGAAATCAGGCGTAACGGCGCACCGGTTTACAAAGTCTATCTGCCTCACAAGGCCCAGCAGCGGGCGGAAAAACGAAAGGCTAAATCTGTGCGCAGGGAGCGTATTCGTGACCA
>MNUR01000092.1 GCA_001871115.1 Elusimicrobia bacterium CG1_02_56_21
CGCCTAGTAGAAAAGTCATCTGGGGAAGTCGTTGAGTATATTTTTAATAAAATGGGCGTTCCGAAGGAAGAGATCATTGTGGCAGTTGAACGCCTGTTGCCGCGCTCCTTGGACGTTTTTGAAACCAAATACTTAGAGCTGTCTGTCGGCGGTGTGCCATGTGCGACAGAGTTTGAGCAGGCAACGTGCAACCTTTTTAATTCCGGGCTTGGTCTTGATGCAAAATGGATCGGCAGCAAACGCAGGAGCCGTGCTGAAAAAGGGGCTTTTACAGACATATTAGTTCATTCACCGCAGAATGATGCGTGCGGCATTGTGGACGCCAAGGCAGTCGCTCGCTACAATCTTCCTTCTTCTGATTACGCAAAAATGATTTCCAATTACTTGCCTAATTACAGGGAAATCGCAGGAGACAACAGCGCGCTGGCGTTTTGCGCGTATGTCGCCGGAGGATTCTCTGAATCATTCTCGGGTGAGGCCAAGAAAGTATACAGCGCCGCAAATGTGCCCTGTTCGGGGTTAAGAGCATCGGATTTGCTGAAAATGTCCAAAGCGAAGCAGGTGCCTCAGAAGAGCTGGGAAGCCTTTTGCAAAAACGGCTTAATTCAATCCGAGTAAGTGTCTCCTCTGTTGGGTTCGGACTGCATAAATTTAAACAGACTTAACCCGCGAATCCTTCATGCCCAACCATCCGAGATCTAGACATTCTGCTGCCTGGTATTGCGGCACGCGCATTGAATTTCTAGCGAAATCCAGAGATGAGATCGCTAGCCAACTTGCATTGCGCGCCGCCGATGAAAGCCTGGAAATTGAACCTGCGCAAAGCGAAGAGTGGCGGCAAAGCGTAGATCTGCTGCAGAAGAGTCTGGATGAGCGCATTCCGATTCTGCGAGAAGCTCTCCTGTCCCCAGGTTGCGAATCTGTCCAGCATGTTATCCTCGAGTACGACTTCCATCGGCGCGGTTTGCGTATGGATTGCTTATTGCTTGCGGAGGGCGCGTTGTTTGTTATTGAATTCAAGCGCACAAAACTCCAACGCGCAGATCGTGACCAGGTAATGAATTATGCGGTAAACCTGATTGAATTCCATCGGGTTACTCAAGAATGGTGCAATGGGAATGGCGCTATCGTTATTCCGGTGCTAGCTCTGACGGAGGGGAAGATTTCTGCGGAGGTAGCCTGGACAGGCCTAGCGGGGCACAGTTGGCCTGCTATGGCGCATAAACCCGTAGAGTGCGACAAAGACACCCTTAAAAAAGCAATTCAACTCGGGCTTAAACATCGTCGCTCTAAAGAACCTGTATCGCTAACAGCTTGGATCGACTCCCCATTCCGGCCTTCCTCGTCTATTCTAGACGCGACCCTTTCGCTATATGGGAATCACGACGTCGTTGCTATTCAAGAGCACGCCGCGCCGAAAGCCGCAATTGATGCAAGTGTTAAAGAGATTCGCGAGCACATCAATTTCGCATTGGGGCAAGGTAAATATCACATTGTGTTTTTATCCGGGGCCCCAGGTGCGGGGAAGACTCTTGTCGGCCTCGATATTGTAATGCGTGGGAATACCGCAGATGGATCAGTGTTCGTCACCGGCAATGCGCCGCTGGTAGAAGTGTTAAATAAAGCGCTCGACAAGTCTTATCGTGTCCAAGGGCAGAACTCCACGGCATGGACACCAACGGGATATCGCCGTGCTGATGCAGGATTTGTCGCAGCAGCGGCGAATTTTAAGATTGTCAAAGCGCATAACTTTCTTGGAAAACGCGGTGAAGCTCACCGCCAGGAAGATGGTCGCGTACTGGTTTTCGATGAAGCGCAGCGGACCTATGAGCAAGGCCGCATGGTGCTTGGAGAAAGACTCGCCGATCATGAGGCGGACCTCATCCTTTCTGTGCAAAGAAAGGCCTATCCAACAGGCGGCGCTGTGGTTGTTGCGCTCATCGGGCACAACCAGGCAATCAATAGTGGAGAGCGCGGCATGGTGGCTTGGCTGGATGCGGCTGAGCGCAATGGCTGGACGTTTTCAATATCCGATAAAACGCTTGAGCTGGCTGAGTTCACAAACCGCGAGAAGTGGGCGGCTCACCCAAGCCGCCGGCAGTTGCAAAATGGACATCTTCATCAATCAATGCGCTATTACCGTAACGCAAAGGTTGAGGAGTGGGTTAGCGCCGTACTTGATGGGGATGCTGCCGCAGCATATGCATTGGCGACCACTCTTGGTGAGAACAAGAACACTATTTGGCTGACACGAAGTCTTGAAACTGCCCGCAAATGGGCAAAATTTCATACAGTGGGCGGCCAGCGGTCAGGACTTATCGCGTCCGGGCAGGCAAGACGGTTAGCGGCCGAAGGTTTGTTTGTGGATTATAAGCCTGATATCGCGGCCTGGATGCTCGCGCCAAGCAGCGATGTTCGATCTTCAAATTCATTAGAAACGGTTCAAAATCAATATTACATTCAGGGACTGGAGCTGGACAATTGCGTAGTCTGCTGGGATGCCGATCTTCGCCGCGAGAATGACAAATGGGCTGCGTACAAATTATCTGGCGGCGATTGGCAGAAAGATAAGCTTCTTGATGTAGCCAAGAATGGCTATCGCGTCCTGCTAACTCGTGCACGTAAGGGGATAGTTGTCTTTGTCCCGAAAGGGGATCTCTCTGGAGAAGACACGACACGGAATATCCAGTTCTATGACGGGGTATGGGAATTCCTAAAAGAATGCGGCGCAATCGAGCTTGATTTCTAAAATGCCCAATATGATAAATACCGGCTATGAGATCCTGCAGTATTCCGTCTGCGACGGCTGGGTTAATAATTTATTGGACGGGGAAAAGAACCCTTACGTTTTTGCCACCCTCGAAGAAGCCCGTGCCGAGCTGCAAGAGGAATTCGACGACTGGAACGCCGAGATCCAGGCCGGCGACCGCGCCGAGGACGACGGCTATGACATTTCCACATTCCAAATTAAATGTGCAGCAACCGGCATGTTGCATGAGCTTGATCTGAGCGAGGGGAAAGTTGTGGTCTCTCCCGCCCAGACGCCCGCCCGCTAAGCCCCCAAAAGGGTCCTTGAATCCCAAAAAACACTAAAGCCAACCCGACAGACGGTTGTCGGGTTCGTCTGCTATGCTATTGGCATAGATAGCGGCCTTGACAGAGCAGGAATCGTCTGCTATACTATGACTATCACCCATGGGGTGATAGGGCGAATATGACATAAAGAGGGGAAATCGTGGAATTCCGGTTCAAAAGCGATAAGCTCAAATTGCTATATACCCAGGAGGAAGGGGCGCATCGCTATCCGGCGGCGGTAGTTAAAAGATTTTTTGACGTGATGTCCATTATACGGTCCATGCCGAACGAGGGGGACTTGTATTCTTTTAAAAGTTTGCATTATGAGAAGCTAAAAGGAACGCGCGGCAAGCAAGGAGAGCGTTCCTTGCGTTTAAACGATCAGTGGCGGCTGATCATTAAGCTGGAAACCGATCCCAGGGGAAAAACCATCCTGGTGGTAGAGATCGGCGACCATTATAAGTAGAACGGAGGGAGAAATGACTTTAGTACCTGCAAGGATGGTTAAGCCTGGCGATATTATCGCTATGGAGCTTGATGCCAGGGGTTGGACCCAGAAGGACTTGGCGGAGATAATGGGCCGGCCGCTTCAGGCTGTAAACGAGATAGTGAACGGAAATAAGCAGGTTACTCCGGCGACCGCGCACGAATTGGCCCAGGTGTTTGGCACAACGCCCGAGGTCTGGATGAACCTTGAGACCAATTATCGCCTGTTCGCCGCGCGCAAAGAAGCGGGCAGCGATGATATCAAGCGCAGAAGCCGCATCTATAGCCTTGCACCGGTTAAAGAGCTTATAAAGAGGGGCTGGATCCCCAATATACTGGACCTGGATGAACTGGAGAAGAATGTTTGCGAGTTTCTGGGAATTGGCGATATCAGTATGACGCCCAGTTTTGGTGTGCCTGTTAGCAGAAGGCACTCCGAGGCGCGCGAACCCGAGGGGATGGCGCAGATAGCTGTTTTGATGCGCGCAAGACAGCTCGCAAAAAAGCACAAGGTTGCCAAATTCAATGCTGCCAGGTTTAAGGCGGCTATTCCCGAGCTGCTTGAGTTCTCAAAGGATGTTGAAGGCATAGAGAAGCTGCCGGCCTTTTTCGCAAATTTGGGTGTGCACCTGGTTGTTGTCCCCGCATTGTCGCATTCCTATATGGACGGGGCTGTGTTTTATGCGGGCTCGAACCCGGTGATCTTATTGACGCTCCGGTATGACAGAGTTGATAACTTCTGGTTTACATTGACGCATGAGGTGGCTCACCTGGTTGCGAACCACCACGGGGTGCATATAGATACTAATTTAGAGAAGCCTTCGGATGTTGCGGCGGAACAGACCGCAGATAAGCTGGCCAGCGAATGGCTTCTTGAATCGGCGACGTACGAGAAGTTCCTGTCCAGCAGCGGGCACTTCTATTCCAGGGAGACTGTGGCGTCGTATGCGGATAGCGTAAAGCGGCATCCCGGAATTGTGGTCGGCAGGCTGCATCATCAAAAGAAGGTCCCATATTCGCATCTGCGCGGTACGTTAGAGAAAGTTAGTCCGTATCTGCAAAAGTGTATTGATACCAGTTATGCAGTGTAATTGAGCCCCGCCGCATTCCTACCAGGCGCGTATCCTTGAAGCGCTCCAGGTAGAGCGCGAATACCGCAAGTGCTTTAAAAACCTTATTGTTGCCGCCACCGGCACCGGCAAAACCATAATTGCCGCGCTGGATTATAAAAATTATTGCCTAGCCAACGGCAACAGCAGGCCAAAATTGCTGTTTCTTGCCCACAGGGACCAGATACTTGACCAAAGCCTGGCTACGCTCCGCAATGTGTTAAAGGAACCCGACTTCGGGGTGCGCATGGGCGGGCCGCATGGTACGCCCACAACTAAAGACCATCTATTCTGCACTATCCAAACGGCTAATTCACAGGAGCTCTGGAAAGAGCTGGGCGCCGGTTTCTACGACTATATAGTTGTGGACGAAGCGCACCACGCGCCCGCCGGCAGCTATAAGGGGATCTTTGAGGGCTTCTCGCCCGGGATCCTGCTTGGCTTAACCGCCACCCCCGAGCGCATGGACGGGGAAAGCTCCTCCGACCCTGTAAGCGTGGAAGACGACAGGTTCTGGCAGGCGGGGAAATACAGCACCAGCGCGCTGGAGCAGGCCTATGTGGACGACGCCGGCCAGGCCGGCACGCGCGTAAGCGGAAATGTGGAGTACTTTACCGGTTGACCTCTTCAGCCGGAAAATTTCTGCTGAAATTTTCTCCTCGCATAGCTCGGACGCCTGCGGCGCGGCATACACCCTCTCGGGCCTGGCGCGCATAGCGCTTGGCCCTCGACCCGCTGGCGCGGGGAAGCCTGCTGGCTTCGGGTTAACGAGGGCCTGGATATCCCGGAAGTAAACACGGTGCTATTATTGCGGCCCACGGATAGCCTGACGGTATTTTTACAGCAATTGGGGCGCGGCTTGCGGCATTCCTCCGGCAAAGATTATCTGCAGGTGCTGGACTTTGTGGCCCAGATGCACCGCCGTTACCGCGTGGACCGCAAATTTGCGGCGCTGCTGCCGG
>MNUR01000077.1 GCA_001871115.1 Elusimicrobia bacterium CG1_02_56_21
TTTTTCTCCATGAAGCAGAACGCGCAAGGGTTGAGACTTAGTGGACCATTACAGGCTCTTTTGGGAGCCTGTCAGGGTGTTGAATTTGTTGGATTTACCGACGTAAATTTGGAGCGGGCGATGGGAATCGAACCCACATCTCAACCTTGGCAAGGTCGCGTTCTACCACTGAACCACGCCCGCATTTGCCGTACTGTTACCTTAAACTTCCGGGTACCTTAATATTTTACCAAAAAAATGCTCTTTTTAATACTTATAAGCGAGCGAAGCCCCTATTGCCCCTTCCGGGGACAGATACGGGGCAAACCGCAGCGCCGTGGGGGGTAAAAGACCAGTACGCGCGGCCCCGGACCGGCCTCCCGCTATAGCTTTACCTATGCCATAGCCTACTGCAAGGCCCAAAGGGTAGTCGCTGGCCCAATGCACGCCGTTATTGACCATCTGGAAGCTGAGCGCGGTAAGCAGGGCGTAGCCTATCGGTTTTATATATTTATTATCAGGATAATTAGCCGCCATTACCGTAACGCTCATCATCCCGGTAGCCAGGTGCCCCGACGGCATAGCGTCATACCGGGTGCGGTGGGCCTGGAAATCCTTGAAGGAAGGGAACATCCGCCATACCCCGCGGGAAGCGGTGGCGGCGCGGGGGGTTTCACGGCCCGTGATCCGTTTCACTAGCTGCGTGGTAAAGCCGGTTACAAGAAGGCCTTCCGCCAGCTGGTGGCCGGTCTGCGCGGCCCGCCAATCGTCCTTAAGCCAGCCGTAGGTTTCAAAATAACCGAACAGGCCTATATTTATCCAGCCGTCGCCGAGGAAGTACATCGCCGAGCCCAGGTCGCTGGGGCCGCGAAAAACGGAGACCCCGCCTATCTTCAGGTAGGTCCGGGTATTGTCCTTGCCGGAGATACCGAGTTTCCTGCCGGTTTTTTTTGTGCTGGTGTAAATTTTCTGATCGTACTTTATAAGTATGACCGTTGAGGCGCCTATAGCCGCCAGCCAGGGCAAATTATCTTTGGTGAAGCTTTGTTTTACAAAAAGACCCCAGTCCGAAGGACCGCCGCCGATGGTGCGCCAGAAGCCCGGCTTTCCGTAAGTCAGCGTGGAGCCGTCTTTATTTATATATGTTCCCGAGGACGCCGCCTGCGCGGTCAGGACGGCGGTGGAGATAAGCAGCGGCAGGAGGAACAGCCTTATAGCTTTCATCCGCGTGAAAGTTTCCACTTGGTTCCGGAGGAAGTGTCCTCTATCACTACGCCTTTGTCGGAAAGAGCTTTGCGCAGTTCGTCCGAGCGCTTGAAATCCCTGGCTTTGCGGGCGGCTTCCCGCTCCTGTATAAGCGCGGCCAGTTCTGCCGGCAGCTCTTTTTGCGCCTCGGCCCTGAAAAGGTCCAGCGCCAGAACTTCCTCCGCGGCCGCGGCGAAAGCCAGCCGCTGCGGAGCGGAAATGGAATTATCCTTGAGCGTCTCCCAGAGCACGGCCAGGGCCTCGGGCATATTAACGTCGTCTGCCAGGGCGGCCGAGAAATCTTTGAAATATTTAGCCTCGCGGTCTACGGCGGGCGCTTCGCCTTCCTGACCGGATTTTAATTTAGCTGCGAGCGCACGCAGGCCGTCCAGGCCGCGGGCCGCGGCTTCCAGGCCCTCCCAGCTGAAGTCCAGCTGCTTGCGGTAATGGGTAAGAAAGCAATAATAGCGGTAGGCCAGCGGGTCATAACCTTTCTCGGGCAGGGTTGCGGCGGTAAGGAAACCGCCGGCGGATTTTGACATCTTGCCCGTCTCTCCCATTATCAGGAAGCGGCCGTGCAGCCAGTAATTGGCGAATGGTTTGCCCGTAGCGGCCTCTGACTGGGCTATTTCGTTAGAATGGTGGACGGCCACATGGTCCTCGCCGCCGCAATGTATGTCCAGGGTTTCCCCCAGATGCTTCATGGCCATAGCCGAGCACTCAAGGTGCCAGCCGGGGAACCCTGTGCCCCAGGGCGAAGGCCATTCCATCTGGCGCTTTTCCCCTGCGCCGGAGAACTTCCACAGAGCGAAGTCGGCGGGGTTGCGCTTTTCCGCGTTTACTTCAACCCGGGCGCCCTCCCTTATGCCGTCCATATGGCTCTTCCCGGCCAGCTTGCCGTAGTCCGGCAGCCTGGCCGTGTCGAAATAGATCCCGTCGCCTATGCGGTAGGCGTAGCCTTTTTTCTCCAGCGTGGCCACCAGGTCCACCATTTCTTTTATGTATTCGGTAGCGGGACACAGCACGTCCGGCATAAGGCAGTTGAGGGAATTAAAATCTTTAAAAAAAGCTTCGGTATAGAATTTGGCTATATCCAGGGCGGTTTTGCCCTCGCGCTTGGCGCCCAGTTCCATTTTATCTTCGCCGGTGTCCCCGTCCGAGGTGAGGTGGCCTACGTCGGTAATGTTCATTACCCGTTTTACGCTGTAACCCAGGAACTTCATCGCGCGCACCAGGCCGTCCTCGAAAATATAAGTACGCATATTGCCTATATGCGCGTAGAGATAAACGGTGGGCCCGCAGGTGTAGATCCCGGCGGCGCCTTCTTTTATGGATTTAAATTTTTCTTTCTGCCTGGTGAGCGTGTTGTAAAGCTGGAAGTCCATGTCCGTTCCTTTCCCGGCCCGGGAGAGCCGCAATTTACCGCAAATTATTTATTCTCAAGCGCGCTTTTTATCCTGAAGCCCAGCTCCTGAAAAAAATCCCCGCAGATCTCAGGACCGCTGCGCCGCGCGTATTTTTCCTGCATTATGCACGATACTTCTATTTCAGAAAAAGGATAAACCGCTCCCCGGGGCGCCAGGGAATAGGTGAAACCTATCTCCATGGGCTTATCCCCGGCGTGCTTGGTAACGGCGACGTCGTAGCTGGCTGAAAGCATGCCCTCCAGAGCGGCTTCAAGGTCGGGGTCGGGGATCTTAACGAGCTTGAAAGTCTGCTTCTCGAAAGTTATAGCCGCTCCGGGGCCGGACGGGACCATCCGCCCCTCTACCAGCCGCCCGGCCGGCTGCGGGGCCGAACAGGCCGAAAACATGACCAGGGAAAGCAGTGCCGGGCACAGGAGGGCAAGGAACGGATAAATTTTATATTTTATCATTTCAGCACGCTTACGGAAGCAAAGCACAGGATGGCCTCGCCGTGGCCTATATCGCCCAGGCCCTCGCGGCTCTTGGCCTTAATGCTTACGTCTCCTGCGCTTAACTTCAGGATCTTCGCCACCGAGTCGCGGATAGCTTCGTAATACGGCTTAAGCTTCGGTTCCTCGGCTACTATAGTAACGTCCACGTTTATGATTCGGGCCTTTTTCGAAGCCAGGATCCCGAGCGTTTTGTCCGCTATCTCCACGCTTGAAATACCCATTATGGTAAGGTCGGTAGGCGGGAAATAAACCCCTATCTCTCCGGCCGAGACCGAACCGAGCAGAGCGTCGCAGATTGAATGCAGGACAGCGTCCCCGTCGGAATGGCCGAGCAGCCCTTTGCTATGCTCTATCTTTACGCCTCCCAGTACCAGCGGGCGGCCCTCCACCAGGCGGTGAATATCGTAACCGAAACCGGCGCGCGCCATGGGTTTTTTTGAGCGCGGTGAAACAGTTTTCCCTTCTTTCATAAACGCCTCCGCTATAACAAGATCTTCGGGAGTGGTCACTTTTATGTTGCGGTAATTTGAGCGCACAACGGCGGCCTTTATTCCCAGTTTTTCCAGAACCTGCGATTCGTCGCTGTAATCCTTGCCGCTCCCGGCCGCGTCCAGCACGGACGAAAGCACCGCTCTCCGGTAGCACTGGGGCGTCTGCACGGCCATCAGCTCAGCGCGGTCCGGAGTGCTCTCAAACTCCCCGCCTCCGGCCGAAACCTTCTTTACCGTGTCCTTCAGGGGAACGGCGGGCACCGCGGCGCCGGCCGCCGCCGCCTTCTGAAGGCAGGCTTTGATAAGCGGGGCGTCCGCCAGGGGCCTTGCCCCGTCATGCACCGCCACGAGCGCGGCCCCGGGGCTTATAAGCTTGAACGCGTTTCTCAGGGATTCGGTACGGGTGGCTCCGGAAGGAGCCACGCAGATCCCGGCTTTTTCCCAGCCCGGACCGTGCTTCCTGATATTTTCCGGGCCCAGCGCTAGTATTACTTTTGAAAACAGGCCGCTGGAGGTAAAAGCTTCCACCGTCCACTCTATCATCGGGCGCCCGGCAAGAGGCAGGTACTGCTTATCAGCGCCCATACGCGAGCCGGACCCGCCGGCGAGTATTATCGCCTCGGCACGCTCCGGCTTCTTGTCTTTTTTTATCACGCTTTTGGCCTGTTAACCGGGCTTGCTCCGGCAGGAAGCTCCCGCTTATAGTCTAAGGCTGCTTGGGCCCCTGCTGCGCGGCTTTTCCCTTTACGCGGGTGAATATTATGCGGCCCTGCGAAGTCTGCAGTATAGACTGCACCACGGCGTCTACTTTCTTGCCTATATAATCGCGGCCGTCCTCTATTATTATCATCGTGCCGTCGTCGAGGTAGCCCACGCCCTGGGTTTTTTCCTTGCCGTCTTTCATAACGAACACGGACATATCCTCGCCGGGCAGGACCACGGGTTTAAGCGCGATGCTGAGGTCGTTAATATTAAGCACGGTCAGGTTCTCAAGCGCTGCAAGTTTGTTTATATTGAAGTCTATGGTTATGATCGAGGCGCCCAGTTCCCTGGCTATTATCACCAGCTTCATCTGGTTATCGCTGACATCTTTGATGTCGCGGTCTATAACGCGGAACGGGATATCGCGCGACTCCTGCAGGCGCGCAAGTATATCAAGGCCGCGGCGGCCCTTGGCCCTGTTGATAGGGTCATTGGATTCGGCCAGCGCGTGCAGCTCCTGCACCACGAAGCGCGGGGTTATGACCCCGCCGGTGATGAAGTGGGTATCGCAGATATCCAGAACGCGCCCGTCCACGATGGCGGACAGGTCGAGAACCTTCATATTCTTCCCGCCGCGCTTGCCCATCGAAAGGATGTTCTTATCCAGGTCGTCAATTTCGGGGATCTTTTTAATGCTTATTATCATACCCAGCAGCGCCAGGGCGTAGCGGATAATAGGGTTATACCTGTCCCAGATATCGTTTAAGCTGGCGTTGCCTATCTGGAAGACAGTATAGTCCAGCAGTTTAGAGAGGATGATGCCGACCACCGCTCCTATAATGCCGATGATGAGCGAAAACAGGCTGACATTTTCAAAAACATACTCCACGCCTATTATTACCAGGCCTATAAGCGCGCCGAAAGCCAGCCCTTTGAGGTCTTTAGAAACGGTGAACCAGGTGAGCGCCGGCGTAACTATTAGCGCGACGGTCCTGAAGATCCAGACTATCATGATAGCTCCTTATTCTCGTTATTTCCCCGCTTTAACGGCGGGGGTTAATCTTGCGAGCGCGGCGTAAAGCCCGCCCATGTCCCTGACCACCTCAAGACGGAGGTTTTTAAACCGGCCTTCGTCTTTCTTTGGCAGCCGGGGCACAAAAGCTGTTTTAAAACCCAGGCGCTCGGCCTCGGCCAGGCGCCGGTCCATAAAACCCGGGCTGGACACTTGCGCCAGTATCCCCACCTCGCCCATGAACAAACAGTCGGGCTGCAGCGCGATGTCTTTTGCGGAACTTATCAGCGCCGCGCAGAAAGCCAGGTCCAGGGCCGGGTCCTTAAGCTTTATCCCGCCCTGCAGCGAAGCGAAAACGTCCATCTCGTCAAAACGCAGCCCGAGGTTCTTCTCGATGGCGGCAATAAGCATCTGGGCCCTGTTGAGGTCTATGCCGGTCACGGTGCGGCGCGGATAGGGAAGATAAGACCTGGCCGCCAGGGCCTGGATCTCGGCGAGCATCGGCCTGGCGCCTTCGAAAGCTACGGCGAAAGCCCGCCCGGCCAGCGCTCTGTCCCGGTCCGAGTCCGCGAGCATCAGCCCCGCGTCGTCCACAGACCGCAGCCCCGTAGCGGTCATTTCAAAGATCCCGGTCTCGTCCACAGGGCCGAAGCGGTTCTTATGCGGGCGCAGAACGCGGAAAACATTGTTCTTCTCGGCGTCAAAATAAAGCACCGTGTCCACTATATGCTCCAGAACCTTGGGCCCGGCGAGCGAACCTTCCTTGGTAACATGCCCCAGCAGGAAAAGCGGCACGCCGGCGGCTTTCACGGTTTTTAAAAGCTCGGAAGCGCATTCCCTTATCTGTCCGACGGAACCCGGGCTGCCCGCGAAATCGGGGTGATAGACCGTCTGTATAGAGTCTATAACCAGGAAAGCCGGCATAAGGTTGCGGAACTCCTCTATGATCCGGGCCAGGTTGGTCTCGGACATCAGGTAAACGTTTTCCGGCCTCGCTCCCAGGCGCTCTGCGCGGGAACCGACCTGGGACAGGGATTCCTCCCCCGAAACATAAAGAACTTTCTTGCCGGCGTAAGCGCCGGAAGCCAGGGCGGCGCAGCTTTCAAGGGTGAGCGTGCTCTTGCCTATGCCGGGCGGGCCCGCCAGCAGAACTACCTGCCCGTTCACCAGACCGCCGCCCAGCGCGCGGTCCAGCTCCGCTATCCCTGTGGGGGCGTGCTCCGCCTTCATTGCCCGGGCTTCGGAAAGTTTTACCGGGGCTTCGGAAAAATCCGTAAGGCCGCGGGCTTTGGCGGCCGCCTTTGTGAGGACTTCCTCGGCTTCCTCCACCAGGGTGTTCCAGCCGAGGCAGCCGGGGCACTGCCCGGCCCATTTAGGAGAGGCCTGTCCGCATTGTTGGCAGCGGTAAATAGTTTTTAATTTCATAAACAGCAAGAATTATTCAGAAACAGAGGACCGGAGGATCAGAGGATCAGCGGCGCTAAGTTCTCTATCCGGCTTCCCCCTCCAGTATCCAGTCCTCCATTCCTCTATTTTTTCAGCGAGCCCAGGGCGGCAAAGCCGAAAAGGTACGCTATATCCTTATCCTCAAAGACGAGCCGCGTAGTATAATTCACGCGCTTGGTTTCGGCTATGTCATTAAGCCGCACTCCGGCGGATAAATATTTATTGAACGCCACATCTACGCCCGCGTCATAACGGGGATCATTGAAATGGCGGTCTTTTATTTTGCGATTGCGCGTAAACTCCGTAGCCTCTACCAATACACTTATCCGGTCCCATTTTGAATTATGGTAAAAAGGCTTCCAGCGCAGCCCGGAGCCGCCGGAGCCGTGTATCACCCCTGCATACAGGTCAAAAGCCCCGGCTTCCCAGCCGAGGTTGGCGTCTATGGTGTTAAGGTTCTCGTAATCCGTACCCTTTACCGAATCCCTGGTATTTATCAGGTTAGCGCCGCCCAGGTAGTAATAGCGGCCCTCTCTGGGGTAAATTTTAATACCCAGGTTGTTTTTTGAGTCGTGGGCCAGGGGCTCGTATTTATAATCCCACTTAATATAGGTTCGGAAACCTCCGACCCGCCCGAGGGCTTCTTTCACCGAGGCGCTGGCGTCGCGCAGATTATTAATGGCCGAACTGACATCGTTTTTCATCTTCTGATCGGAAATCAGAGCGCCGGCTACGCCTTCCCCGCTGTTCACCTTGTCCACTATCAGCTCGGTTTTCCCCATCATCGAATCCAGCCTGGCCGTAATAGAATCAAGGCGCTCCATCACCCTTTCGGCATGGGGCTGGGTGTTGGATACCAGTTCGTTCACATTGCCGGTGACTTCCCGCAGGTTGGAAAGTATCTCATTGAGGTCGCGGGCCAGCCTGCCCTCGCCGCGGATATCCCCGACCAGGGCGTCCAGGCTGTTCACCGCGCGGGACAGGGCCCGGTCGAGCGAAAGGGAATCGTCGCCTTTAACAGTATCCCCCGGCTTTATCTTTCCCGCCGCGGGCGTCCCCTGGTCCACCTGCAGGAACTTGGAACCTATCATGCTGGTAGCGCCCACAAGGAACCTGGCGTCGCGGAAGATCTTCACGCCCTCGCGGATAGCCAGCTGCACGATAACTTTATCGTCTTTAATGGCGATATTCTTGATCTTCCCCACTTCAACTCCGGAAAGCTTGACCGTAGCCCTGTCTGGAAGGCCGGCCACGTCTTTAAATTCAGCGTAAACGGGATAATAGGACTGGAAGGAAAAGTCCCCAAGCAGGAAAACGGCGGTTCCAAAAAGTATGGAACCGACCAGTACGAACAGACCGACCTTCATCTCACCGTTCATTAAGTCCTTTCTGGGCCGAACACGAATGATATCTATATACGATATCCATTATACAAACTAGGGGCCCGGCTAACCAGAGGCGGCATCCAACGGCTATTCCCGGGACAGGCCGGAAATTTCCATGAATTCTTTTACAGCTTTGTTTTCGGACTGCCGGAACTCCGCAGGCGCCGCTGCCTCCACAAATTTGCCGTCCAGCAGCATAGCCACCCGGCTAGATATTTCAAGCGCGAGCTTCAGGTCATGGGTAACGACCACGGAAGTAATCCTGAGCTTCTCGCGCATGTCCGTTATGAGTTCCTTGACCATCCCGGTAGTAACTGGATCAAGACCGGTAGTGGGCTCGTCATAAAGCATGTATTTTGGCTCGGGAGCTATGGAACGGGCCAGGGAGACGCGCTTTTTCATGCCTACCGAAAGTTCGGAAGGCTTAAGGTGCTCAACGTCCTTAAGGCCGACCAGCGCCAGTTTTTCTTTAACGATGCGCGGGTACTCGCTTTTATGGATGTCGGTCAGATATTTAAGCCCGAAGGCGACGTTCTCGAGCACGGTGAGCGAATCAAAAAGCGCGCCTTCCTGGAAGAGGTAGCCGAAGCTGCGGCGCACGCGCGCCAGGGCAAATTCGTTGGAAGTAGAGGCGATATCCTGGCCGTCCACTATTATGCTGCCGCTCTCCGGCCTAAGCAGACGGACAAGGCATTTTATAAAAGTGCTCTTGCCCATGCCCGAAGGCCCGATCACGCTGAACAGTTCCCCTTCCTTGATATCGACGGAGATATCGTTCAGGATGACCTTCTCGCCGAAAGCCTTGCTTAAATTCTTAATTTCTATCATATGCCCACCGCCACCAGCACCGCGCTCACAAAGTAATCCAGCACCATCACAAGGACCATGCTGGTGACCACGGCCTCGGTGGTGGCCTTGCCCACGCCTTCCGCACCGCCCTTGGTGTTAAGCCCTTTATAGCAGGACACCGTAGCTATCATGAAAGCGAAAACAAAGGTCTTCAGGAAACCGTGCATAAAATCGTATATCTCGAGGTAGGTGTAAATGTCGTTCATGAACACCGTGCTGGGGACGTCGAGCTTCACCATGCCGACCAGGCAGCCGCCGAATATGCCCAGGAAATCGGCGAACACGGTCAGGAGCGGCAGCATTATCATGAATGCAATATAGCGCGGAACCAGCAAATAGCGCGTGGGGTTGGTTCCCAGCGTATAAAGCGCGTCTATCTGCTCCGTCACCTTCATGGTTCCTATCTCGGCGGTGACCACGGCCCCGGCCCGCCCCGCCACCACAATGCAGGTAAGCACCGGACCGAGCTCTTTGAGCATGGAGAAAGCCACCAGCGTGCCTATATAAAGCGGCTCGTTAAAAAGATTTTTGGAGGACTGGCCGGATTGCAGCGAGAGGACCATGCCGGTAAAAAAACTCGTCAGGGCCACCACGGTCAGGGAATCTACGCCTATGGTCACGGCCTGCTTGACAGTTTCGCGGGCTTCGAACTTGGAACGGAAGAACCAAAAAAAAACCGACTTCAGCATCAGCGCCGCCGCGCCCAGGGCCTCTGCGAGGTTCATGAACTCGCGCCCGATATATTCGGTAACGGGATGTTTCATTCTATGCACACCCTCGGGACCCGGGCCGAAACCAGGGTAACTATTTCATAATTTATGGTCTCCGCAATATCGGCCAGCTCTCCGGCGGTTATCTCCTCGGAGCCCTGCCTGCCCAGCAGCACAGCTTCCGCACCGACGGCGGCGTCCTTGACGGCCGTCACGTCCACCATGGTCATGTCCATGGTGACATTGCCGAGAACGCGGCAGCGCAGCCCGCCTATAAGCACGTCGGCCTTATTGGAAAAACGGCGCAGATAGCCGTCTCCGTAACCCGCGGGAATTGTGGCTATCTTCATGGGCCGGCCGGCCCGGAAAGATTTATTGTAGCTGACATAAGCGCCTTCGCGCACATTTTTCACAAAGACCACGCTGGTCTTTATCGACATCGCGGGCTCAAAACCTTCGGCCAGGCCGTAGGCCGCTATCCCGCAGCGAACCATGCCCATCCGGCTGTCAGGGAAATTAACCGCGGCGCAGGAATTTGCCGCGTGCAGAATAAGACCGCGCGCCCCGCGCGCTTCAAGCCCGGCGGCTGTCTCGCTGAAAATAGAAAGCTGCGCGGCGGTATACTCCGCGTCAGTGTCGGCGCTGGACAGGTGGGTGTACATCCCGGCCACGGAAACCGCCCCGGAAGCTGACAGCTCGTCGTAAATTTTAAGAACCGCCGGTTTGCGCGCGCCTATGCGACCCATCCCGGTTTCAAGTTTGATATGGCAGACCGCCTGCTTCCCCAGCTTCCGGGCGGCTTCAATAACCTGCCCGGCGGCGTCCAGGCTGGCGATAGTCACTATCAGGTCGGAGTTAATAGCCTCTACAAAGCTCTCAAAGGGATACAGGCTGCCAAGAACCAGCACCGGGCTTTTTAAACCGGAGGCCCGGAGGGCCAGTCCCTCTTCAACCGAAGACACCCCGAAACCCCAGGCTAGTTTTTCGCGCTCGGCGAGGCGCGCGAGCCAGGTCGCCCCGTGGCCGTAGGCGTTAGCCTTGACCACAAAAAGCAGCCGCGCGGGCGCGGCTGCTTTACCGAGTTTTTTCAGGTTTTCCCTTACGGCCGACAGCCGTATTTCCGCCCGGGTCGGGCGCAGGATGCGCGGAGCGCTTTCGGTATCGGCAGGCATGCAAGCCTAGAACACGGCCTCTTCGGTCATCGGCTCCATCTCGGTAACGGCCGGATTTTCAAACTTGGTGTACTCGTGGAAGAAGGCCAGCGGAACGTCGCCCACGGGCCCGTTGCGCTGCTTGGCGATAATGAGGATAGCCTGGTTCTTAAGCGTAGGGTCGGTGCGGTTGTAATATTCCGGGCGGTGGATAAGCGCCACAACGTCGGCGTCCTGCTCGATGGAACCGGAATCGCGCAGGTCCGAGAGCTGCGGGCGGTTTCCTTCCCGTCCTTTGTCCTCGCTGCGGCGGTTAAGCTGGGAAAGCGCCATTACCGGAATCTCTGTACTGCGGGCCAGGTCTTTGAGAAGGCGGGAAATTTCAGAGACTTCCTGCTGGCGGCTTTCGGAACGGCCGGGGCCGCGGATAAGCTGGAGGTAGTCTATAACGATGAGGCCGAGCTTTTTATTCTCGGATTTAAGCTGCGACATCAGCTTGCGGGTACGGTTGCGTATCTCCAGGATGGTGAGCCCGGGAGAATCGTCTATATAAAGAGGGGCGCGGGAAACGTCCCCGGTAAACCGGGTAAGCTGCGGCCAGATCTCGCGGGACAGGCGGCCGTTGCGCACATTACCGAGGTTGGCGCGGGCCGCCGAGCAGATCATACGCTGCATGATGGAATACTTGTTCATTTCCAGGGAGAAGAAAGCGGTGGGGATATTCTTGCCTACGCACGCATGATAGGCCATGTTGAGGGCCATCGCCGTCTTGCCCTGGCTGGGGCGGGCGGCGAGTATTATCAGGTCGGAATTCTGCAGGCCGCCGGTCATGTCGTCGAGCTTGGTAAAGCCGGTGGGCACGCCCGTTATGGCGTTGTTATTGGAGTAATATTTTTCTATCCGGCCCAGAACTTCGGTGGCCAGGTCGGACGCCGAGCTGAAGCCGTGGGAGGTATTGCGCTGCGCCACGCCCAGAACCTGCTCCTCGGCGAAATCCATTATCTTGTTCACGTCGTCCGCGCCCTCAAAAGATTTCTCGACGATGGTGGTGGAAACGCGGATAAGCTCCCTGAGCAGGGCTTTCTCTTTTACGATCTGCGCATAAGCCTGGGTATGTGCGGAGGTGGAGACTTTCTCCATCAGGTCGGACAGGTACTTCTGCCCGCCGAGTTCCTCCAGGCGGCCGTTTTTCTTAAGTTCTTCGGAAAGGGTGACTACGTCAACAGGGAGGTTGCGCGCGCGCAGGTCGAGGATGGCGTCGTAAATCTTGCTGTGCCTGTCATTATAGAAATGTTTGGACTGGAGGATCTCGGAGACGCTCTCTATGACCTCTTTTTCAATGAGCATGGCCCCGAGTACGGCCATTTCCGCCTCGGAAGAATGTGGAGGAACCTTGCTGTAGGTCATAGACTGCCCCCTTGTTTTGTGTTAAATTTAAACCCGGGCCTCGGCCTTGAGGCCTCGGCGCCGGGCTTAAAGGAGTGTTTACTTACTTGCTCTGCGCAGAAACCGCGACCTTGATCTTGGCCGAGATGTCCATCTTCAGGGCGATCTCTACTTCAAAAGTTCCGACGGCCTTGATTGAGGCGGGCAGGCGGATCATCTCTTTGTTGATCACCATGTCGGCGGCGGCCAGGTTCTTGATAATGTCGCTCTTGGCCACTGAACCGAACATTACCCCCTCCTCCGAGACGGGGCGGGAGAAAGAAAGGGTGATCGCGCCGAGGCGCTTTGCCAGGTCGTTAAGCGCGGCGTCTTCGGCGGCCACGCGCTTGGCGCGCTTGTCGGCGCTGTTCTTCCAGGCCTTCAGGGCGCCCTCGGTGGCGGTTTCCACCAGGCCGCGGGGCATAAGGAAATTACGGGCATAGCCGTCTTTAACTATCTTTATCTCGCCGGAACGGCCAAGGTTCTGAACATCTTTTTTGAGTATAACTTTCATTTTAAAACTCCAGTTTCTAGTGTACGTGAGCTGCCCCTGCAGCGGCCGCAGGGGCTAAGCCCTCAGCCGGCCATGCAGGCAGTGATCAGCCGCTATAAGACATCAGGGACAAATTGCGGTTAACCTTAACCGCTCTCATTATCTGGCGCTGGTGCTTGGCGCAGGCGCCGGTGATGCGGCGGGAAAGTATTTTGCCGGTGTCGGTGCAGAAATTTTTCACGATCTGCGCCTGTTTGTAATCCACCATGTCGATATGTTCGGCGCAAAGCCTGCAGACCTTGCGGCGCGGGGCGAAGCGGCGGCCACCGGAGGGGCGGCGGGGAGGGCCGGACTCACGGTGCATGGGCGGCGCGCTCACGGGCCGGGGGGCGGCTGCGGGCTGTACGGCGGGGGTTGTTTCTTTATTCTCCATAAATGTTTACTCCTGCGCTAGTCTTAAAACGGAACTTCTTCTATACCGGACACATCGCCTTTCGGCTCAGTATCGGCTTGGGCTTCCTCCGTTTCACGGGAGGCCGCTTCGCCGTTTTCCGCGGCAGCCGCTTCGTGGGTCAGCTGCTGCACCCTGCGGGCGGTAACTTTCATCTCTTTACGCTTCTGCCCGGTCTTATCGGTATACTCGGAAGCGGCCAGGCGCCCCTCTATTATTACAGGGCTGCCCTTCTTTAATTTTTCCTTGCAGCGCTCCGCCGCAGGGCCCCAAACGGTAACGGACACAAAAGTCGTGTCATCCTTCCATTCGCCGGTTGCAGGGTCTTTATAGCGGCGGTTTACCGCCACCGAAAAGAAACTCATGCCCTGGCCTTTCTGGGTGAAGCGCAGTTCGGGGTCGCGCGTCAGCCTGCCGGCAATTAAAACCTGATTCAGCTCTGGGATCCGTATGTCCATATGTCACCCGCAAGGGTTTCGTCAGGCTTTTTTAACGGGTTCCGCTTTAGCTTTAATCATCATGGAGCGAAGGATGGCTTCCTGCAGTCCAAGAGTATGGTTTATTCCCTTCACGCTGGAGGGCGCGGCCTTAACCTTCATATAGACGTAGAAACCGTCGCGGTTCTTACCGACGGCGTGGGAGAACTTTTTGCGTCCCAGCCTGTCTTCGGCAAGCACTTCGCCTTTCTCGTCGAGGAGGGCCTTTTTGGCTTTCTCCACCGCTTCGCCGACTTCTGCGTCGGTAAGCTGCGGATTAATAATCAACATTAACTCATAGGTAGTCATAGTAGATTTAGGATAGCAAATTAGCGACCCCTGTTCAAGGCTTTGTCGGTGAGACGCGGGGAGTCAGGTTTTCCCGGGGCCAAGACCAGAACCTGCTCGCCGGATTCGCCGCTGAAAGGGCGCCGGGCGAAATCCCCGTAGCGGGCCAGCACCCGAAATCCGTTATACCGCACCAGGGCAAGCAGCTCCTGCGGGTAAAAACAGCGCAGATTGAGGCTCTTTTTAACGGTTTTGCCCGTTTTTTCGCTCCGGTAGTGCCAGGTAATGCGGGAAACCTGGCCGGCCTTATCATAAGAATAGGTTTCATTAACCAGGATCTTGCCTTTACCGGAGGGATCCTGGTAATACGCTACCGGCAGCATTTCCTCGGTATCGCGCACCAGGCAAAGCGGGTTAGGGTTAAAAACGTCGAATATAAACAGCCCGCCGGGAGCGAGATGCCTGGAGACAGAGGCAAAAAGCCCCTCTATCTCCTCAAGCCGCCCCAAATGCTGCATAGAGTGAAAAGCCATGAAAACAAGTTTGAATTTCCTTCCCAGGCTGAATTTCCTGGCGTCCCCGCGCAAAAAACTCATCTGCAGGCCGGCTTCGGCCGCTTTCTCCCGCGCTCTCTCCAGCATAGGGACGGAAAAATCAAGGCCGGTAATGTCCACGCCCTTCTTCTTAAGGGGGATGGCCAGGCGGCCGGTGCCGCAAGCCAGCTCCAGGACCGGGCCGCGGGCCTTTCTAGCCTCGGACAGGTAAAATTCAAGATCGTCCTGCGAGGGCGCGTTAAAAGCGTCGTAATGCCGCCCGTCCCAGTAAATGCCTGAACCGTCAGTTCCTTTTAAAGCCATAAGACATTTTACCTTTTTAGACGACCGGCCACTTGCTATAATTGCGTGATGCCAAAAGACATAAAACTCCGTGCCGCCGCGCCGGCGGGCATCCTCCTGGCGGCCTTCCTGGCTTTCGGGCTGACGCTGAAGGGCGGCTTCATGTGGGACGATCACCGCATGATAGAGCGGAACCCGGGCATTACGCTCTCAGCCGCCAACCTCGCCAAAGCTTTCAGCGGGGATCCCTTCGGGCAGGGCCTTAACTACTACCGCCCGCTGCAGACGGTCAGCAATATGGCAGACTTCGCCGTCTGGGGCTACCGGCCCTTCGGCTTCCACCTGACCAATTTTATTTTTCACGCGGCGGCCGCCATACTGTTTTTCTACCTTGCCCTGGCGCTGGGATTCGGCCGGAAAGGCGCTTTCTGGGCCTCGGTCCTGCTGGCCGCGCATCCGGCGGCCGTAGAGCAGATGCTGGTAATAGCCGGCCGGGCGGAACTGGCCTCCGGCGCCTGCATACTTGCCTCCCTGCTGCTCTTTATAAAGAGCCGGACGGCTCTTTCTTTTATTTTTTTCCTGGCCGCCGCCGGCTTTAAGGAGAACGGGATAATAATGCCGGCGCTGGCCGCGGCAGCCCTCTGGTACGCGGGCCGGGACAAAAAAGACTACCTTAAACTTCTGCCTTTCCTCGCTTTTATCCCTGTTTACCTTTTGATCCGCCATCAGGCCCTTGGCATGGGCGCATTGTCGCATGGCTGGCTGCCGGTGCTCTCAGGCTTGTTCTTTAAAGTACCCCGGGCCATCGTAGTCTATCTCAAAGAGCTCATCCTGCCTTTCGACATGCACTCCCACCGGATGCAGCCTTCTTCCGGCCTGCTACTCTACATCTCCCCGCCGGCCCTGGCAGCCGCTGTTTATTTCACGCTTAAAAAAGGAAGCCGTGTTTTCATATTCTGCGCTCTTTGGTACGCGCTGAACCTGGCGCCCAAGGTTCCGCTGCTTGCCGCCAACGACCTTATGCTGGACCACTGGGCTTACCTGGCCAATGCGGGTTTTTTTCTTTGGGCGGCGGACTACCTGACGGGACGGAGCAAACTGCGCCTGCTGCTGCCGCTGGCGGCCTCGATACTGATCGCGGCCTCTGCGTTCAATATTCCGCAGCGGAACACGGACCTGAAAATTTACGAGCACGCGGCCCTTAGGTCTTCATCAAAACCTATGCTCTACAATCTGGCCAGGGAATATTATTTGTCCGGCCGGGCGGTTAAAAGCCGGGCTATCCTTGAAAGAATAATTAAAGACGCTCCCGGCAACTCGCTTTATCTTAACGGGCTGGCGCTGGCCCGCTTTAAAACCGGCGACGCCCCGGGGGCGCTTGCGGCGCTGGAAGAGGCGCTGGAGGCGAAACCGGGAGACGCGGAAACTCTTTTTAACAGGTATACGGTCCTGGCCGGGGCCGGCAGGAAAGAAGAAGCGGCAGCCGCGATGACCGGCCTGCTCAAAGAGCGGCCCGACTATGCCCCGGGACTGCTTGTGCTGGCGCGCTCCGCCGCAACAGCGGGCAGGATGGAAGAAGCGGCCGTTATGTACAGGAAAATATTAAAAACCAGCCCGGGGAATACGGAAGCGCTGAACGATTACGGGATCCTGCTGGCCAGGCGGGGCGACTACGCGGCCGCGGAAGAACTTTTCAGGAGCGCTCTGCGGCTTTCCCCGGGGCTGGCCGGGGCCAGGCAGAACCTGGACCGCATACAAAAGATCAAAACCGCGAAGCGACCTTGACCACTATCTTAATGACCGCCCCGGGAGCTCCGGCCGCCAGCCTGGGGGCGTGTGCGTCCTCCGGGTAAAGCACGGCAAGGCCGCCTGCCTCCAGAAGCAGCGGTGTCCAGCTTCCCCCGGGAACCGCGCCGAAACAAATGTCTTTTTCTTCGTCGTAAACTTCACTCACCGCCATCACAGGCAGCGGCGCACAGCCTATAATTTCCGCCCCGGCGGCTACGTACTGGACATCGATATATTTCCTGTGCGCCTCAAACCTGGGCTCGGGCAAAGCTATAGTTTCATAGCGCTGCACCATCGCGAACACCCGCTCGCCGTCTATCCCGTATTTGCCGTCAGGCAGGTTTTCAAGACCGGGCCGGCGCAGGAATTCCAGCGCTTTGCCCAGGGGGCCCCGGGGCGAAATCCGGAATTCCGCGTTTTCAAGATCAATAATTATCATAGTCGGCTCAGGACTAAAAAGGCTTAACCGCTGCGGCCCGCAGACGCACGGACTCCAGCCGCTCCAGGTCCCCGATATCGCACCAGAAAGGGGAGATATCCTCGCAGCCGTTTATTTTTTCCCCCGCCGAAGCCAGGCGGAGATACACCCCGGTTATGGAGAACATTCCTGTTTCAGACATTTTGGAAAATATTACCGGGGAAATAACCTGTATGCCGCTGAAAGCGAACGGCTTAAGCCCCGCGCCTGCGCCTTCTCCCTCCCTGCCTTTCAGACGCATCTCGCCGTCAAAGAGCAGGCGCCTCTTGGAGGGCCTCTGCCTTACCGCCAGCGTAGCCAGAGCCCCGGAGGACAGGTGCGAGGAATATAAAGCCTGCAGATCCCCCTCGGAGTAAACGTCCGAGTTGCAAGCGAAAAAAGACTCTCCGCCCTCAAAAAAAGCCGCCGCTTTTTTCAGGCCGCCGCCGGTTTCCAGCGGGCCCGGTTCCTCCCGGGAAAGAGTTATCTTAAGCCCGAAATTATCCTTCGAAAAAAGGAACGCCTCTATCTTTTCGTGGAAGTGGTGAGTATTTACAATAAGTTCCGTGACGCCGGCCGCGGCCAGGCGGCGTATAGCTATCTCAAGCATGGGCACGCCGTTGATATCCGCCAGGGCCTTGGGGATAGTATCGGTCATGGGCCGCAGGCGGGTTCCCAGGCCGGCGGCGAAGACCATCGCCTTCATTTAAGAGGGCTCCCGGGGAATTCCCTGTGCGTCAGTTCTACCCGCGCTCCGTATTTTTCTTTTATCCTGGCGGCCAGGGCCTCGGCGCAGTATACGGAGCGGTGCTGTCCGCCGGTACAGCCGAAGTTGACTATCAGCGAAGTAAAGTTGCGCGAAAGATAATTTTCCACGCTGATGCCGGTCAGGGCGAAGACATTTTCCAGGAACTTCGTTACCGCTGCCTCTTTCTTCAGGAATTCGATAACGGGTTTATCCCTGCCGGTCTGCTGCGCGTACTCGGGATAACGCCCCGGGTTGGGCAGGGCTCTGCAGTCGAAAACAAAGCCCCCGCCGTGGCCTTTTTCGTCCAGCGGCAGCCCGTTCTTGAACGAGAAACTGGTTATGCGCACGGTAAGGCCCAGCCTGGTTTTTCCGAACTGGCGCAGGTAGGACGAGGCGGCTATGCGCTTAAAGCACTGCGTAAGCTCCGGGACCTTCACCTCCAGCTGGGCGTTGCGCAGCAGCCATTCTATATTGCGCACGGCGTAAGGAACGCTGTTGAGAAAGTGGGTCTTCCGCTCGTAAAAACCGCGCAGGCCGTAAGCTCCCATCGCCTGCATTATGCGTATATAGACAAAGGCGTGGTAATGCCGCATGAAAGCGTTCAGGTTCAGTCCCGCCGTCTCTACATAAGTTTTCATCAGAGCGGTGCGGGTTTCGGAAGGCAGGTCGGCCTTGCCGTCATAAAGCAGCGAAGCCACGTCGTAATGAGGGGCCCCGCGGCGCCCGCCCTGGTAATCTATGAACCAGGGCTCTCCGTCGCGCAGCATTATATTGCGCGACTGGAAGTCCCGGTAAAGAAAACAATCGGCCGGGGCCTCCAGCAGGAAATCCGTAAAGCGGACAAAATCGTCTTCCAGCTTCTGCTCGTTAAAAGGGATCTTGGCCAGCTTCAGGAAGTAATACTTGAAATAATTCAGGTCCCACATTATAGACTGCCGGTCAAAGCTCGCGCGGGGATAGCAGTATTTAAGGTCCAGCCCGCGGCCGACCTGGGCCTGAAACCGCGGCAGGCATTCCAGGACTTTCTTATAGATCCCAATGACCTGCGGAGGGATCTCTCCGCCTTTGCGCTCCGAGACCAGGTATTCGAACAGAGTGGTACTGCCGAGGTCCTCTTCAAGGTACACTCCCTGGGCCCCGTCAGCGGCGTAAATTTCCGGCACCGGCAATTTTTCGGCGCGGAAATGGCGGGAGAATTCCAGGAAAGCCCTGTTCTCCATATTGTCCGGTCCGAACGCGCCTATTACGGAACGGCCGCCGTCTTTCATCCGGAAAAGCTGCCGCGCGGAGCCGTCCGCTTTAAGCGGCTCAAAAGATTCCGGCTCAAGGCCGAAGGTCTTTTTATACAGGGCCCTGAGCGGGACTTCGGGCCGGTTTTTAACCTGCCCGGTTTCTTTCACGGTGTTTTTAAGCGGCATATGCCTCAATTATACAATGCTATGCATGTGCCGTGACAAGAGCTATGCTCATCGGACGGCCAATGCTATGCGTGTGCCGTGACAAGAGCTATGCTCATCGGACGGCCAATGCTGTGCAGGTGCCGTGACAAGAGCTATGCTCATCGGACGGCCAATGCTGTGCAGGTTCCGTAACAGGCGCTATGCGCGACATAAGGCCGTCAGGCAGCCTGGAGAAATGAAAAAGGCCGAAGGAAGATCCTTCAGCCTTCCCCGCCTTGAGACCGCCCGATCAGCGCAGCAATGGCTTAAAAGAGGACAGCACCGAGGAGTAGGCTTTTATATTGGCCTTGGCGATGCTCATTGGGGCATAATAGCGCAGGACAAAAAAACCGTGCTTTACCGGGACTACCGCGAACTTCTCATAGATATGTATTTTTTGGGGGTGGAGGGCGCCGGCAGGCAGATACTCATAAACCTTGCGCTCAAAAACTTTGGCGTAGTATTTGCCGGCTCTCCCGGACTTCACCTTGCCGTAGACTTTGCCGTCCAGGTTGACCTTTATGGCCGGTTTGGAGTGCAGCTGTATGAATTTTTCCGCGGTAGCGTACAGCTGGTTGCCCGGCGCGTAGTAGTGCGCAGCTATCTTTACGGCCAGCCCGCCGGTAACCGGTCCGAAGAACTCCACTCCGTAGTATTTTTTCTGCGGTTCGGAAAGGCCCAGCGCCTCGTCTTTTTTTACCCAGCCCGGAGGAAAGATAACCGAAAAGTATTTACCCTCGGTATAAGGCTGGCCTGCCGGGGGCGCACCAAAAGCCGTAACCGCGGCCAGGCACAGAACCGCGGACATCAGGATATTTTTCATCAAATATTACCTCTCGGTTTAAAGGGTCGGAACCGAACCGCCCGAGCTGACGGTTCCGTATTTCTTCCTGAAAGCCAGGGCCGAGGCGTCGTTGACCACGTTCTCCTGGTAGCTCATGGTATACCATTTGAACCGGGTGTTCATAAGTTCACGGTAATCCCGGAGATCTTTCTGCTGCTCCGCCGTCATCCCCGACGGGTTGGAGCGCTGCAGGGCCTCCAGGGTTTTCACCTGCGCCGCGTAAGTCTGCGCCATCTTGAACTCCCTGGCGGTTCCGCCTTCAAAACTGTCTATGCGCGCGTAAAGCGGGGCCTTCAGCGTGTCCAGGGCCTCCACTCCGCCCTGCATGAACTTTTCAGCGTTATCTACGTGCATAGCGTGAAAATTAGCGTAGCAGCCCGCCCCGCCGTTCTTTGAGCAGTACTCTATCATGTGCTTGGCGGATTCCGTATTAGAAAGGTTTTCCTTGGCGCGCGTGTACGGGTCGCTGCTGCCGCTGGAGAATTTTTTATAGTCGGTCCCCGCCGCTATCGCGCGCGCGGTCTGGTTCTGGTGCTCGGCCTCGTGCACCATAGTAGGGGAAATATAAAGCGCCAGCGCTTTCATTCCCGCCTTGTCCTCCATAAGCTGCGGCACGGTCTGGCCCCGCCTGGCCGCGAACTCCTCCGCGACCTCGCTGTTTATCCTGATAACCCTGGCGTCGGGATCCCAGTAGCCGAAGACCCCCGGCTCGCGGGTGAAGGCGAAATCCAGTTTATTGCTGCCAGCCTTCGCGTACTTAGGATCGCTGTAAAAATCCACGGTGCGCTTGCCGGCTTCGGTCTGGGACATCACTTCAGCAAGGTCCCCGACCGGCTTGCCTTTTTCCATGCGTATCAGCCGCTCACCTAAAGCTTTCTCCTGGTCTGCCGTCATCTGCACGGGCGCTATGGCCGTACCTGTCCCCGGCCCGGCCTTGGAGCCCGACCCCGTGCCCGGCCTGAGGGCTCCGGGCCTGGAAGCGGAAGCGTTATCGAAAGTATGCGCAAGGTAGTCGCCCTGACCGTCCGGATTTATAGACGCCAGCCTGTCCGAGGCGGCCGCGAGATCTTTTGCTTTTTTATCCGCGGCGGAAGGGGCCTCGGGCTTCTTGTTCCCGGCTTCTTCCCTGGCCATAGCGGCCAGGGCGTCAAGTTTGGCCCTGTAAGGAGCGTCGTCGGAGAATATCAGGTCTTCGCGCAGCACCGAGGCGAGGCCGGCTATATCCAGTTTTCCGGCAGCGCTCTTAAGGCCCGCCGCGGCGGACAATTTGTCGGTTTCTTTTCTGGCCCAGGTAGAAAGCTCCGAATAGCGGCTCATAATGCCCTGTTCGTTCCAGGCGGCCTTGTCTTTGCCGTAATCAGGGGAAGAAAGGGAAGTTGTGCGGATATTGCCCAGAGCGTCCCAGGTGCGAACCTCGCGTTTAACCTCAAAAGCGCGTTCGCTGGCGTATTTACCCACCCAGTCAAAAGTGGTCTCCGGTTTGGGCCCGAGGGCCATGTCGCAGAGGGCGCAATCCGGTTTCTCCAGAACGCGGGCAAGCGCCCTGGCGCCGTGGAAACCGTCCTGCTTAACCACTATTCTTTTCAGGTCAAGCAGAGCGTTATTATTGGCTATAAGTATGCCGGCGGCTTCAGGATCTTCATAGGAGTACCTGGCCAGCAGGACCTCCGGGGAGCCTTCGTTAAGGCCTTTTACGCACTTATCGGCCGTTTCCGGGGAAAGGATCTTTTTTCCCGGATCTATATTGGCTTCGCACTCTTTAATAAAGGCTTTGTCCGCGGGGGACAACTGGGCAAGAGCGGGGTAAGCCGGGAAAGCCAAAAGAAAAACCAGCAATAGTTTGTTCATATATATACCTGAAATTACCGAAAACCGATTAAATAAAGTTTAATAGTCCGGTTGACGGTTGTCAAGGGCCATGGGGGAACCCGGGAACCGCCCCTCTTAATTCCCCGCAGCCCCCAGTGCGTTTATCGCGGACTGCATCAGTTCGAAAAATTTGGCGTCTTCCAGGTTTTCTTTTTCATTATTCCAGGAAGCCGAGACGCAGAACCATCCGGATTCCTTCTTTTTAAGCAGCCAGGTCATAGAAAGTACTCCCGGCTCCGAGCCGCCCTTGTAGCCGGCGTAGCTGAAGTCTTCGCGCGGGATATTGAGGCCGGGGTTCAGCGCCAGTATTTCCAGCGCCTTTTCGTCTTTCCTCCCGGCGAAATAGTTCATCAGGCGGCAGAGGTCGGAAGGAGAAGCGAACCACTCTATCTTATCTATGCCGAAAGGGCTCCGCTTTATCTTCTCCGCATCCAGGGGGACCTTCGCCAGCGAGGAAAGAAAATCATATTTCCCGGCCGCGGGCAGGTTCATATATTTCAGGGAGGCTTCCGTATCCGCCCTCAGCCTGAACATCTCGGAGGTCTTAAGAAAAGGGATCATCTGCGGCGGCTCCGAATGCCCCAGCGAAGCCAGCCCTGCCTCTATTTTTCTTCTGCCCACCGAGGAAATAAGCGCGTCGGAGGCGGTATTGTCGCTTTCCGAGATCATCATAGCGGCCAGGGTATGCGCTGTAAGCGGAGAACCGTCAGGCCAGTTCTGAAGACGACCGCTGGGAAGGGATTTATCGGCCCCTTTGAGCCTGAAGATCTTTGTCCAGGGAACCCTCTCCCTGACCATAGTTCCCAGAACATAAAGTTTAAAAGCCGAGCCGACGGCGAAATAAGCGTTTTTATTATAAGACTCAAGGTTTTCCTTTTTTTCGCCAAGGCGCATTATCAGCAGCCCGGTCTTCCCCGGCAGCGCCGCCAGCCCCTCGCGGACGGCCTTAAGCGTAGGGTCCTTTATATAGGCCGGGCTGAAGAACAAACCGTTTATTTTACCCGTAGTCAGATCAAGAGAAAGAGCCGCCGGTACGCGGTAACCGCGCTCTGTATCAAAAAAGAAATGACCCGAAGTTGCAGAGGAACTTACCAGCAAAGTTTGTACGACGGCCCCGTTGCTGCCGTAAATACCGGAGAGAACTCCCGTAAGTTTCTCCAGTGAAATATGCCGGAACAGGCTCTTGTCGAAGATATCCGCCACCCCGGCCGGCTTTTCAGTTATCCTCCCGGAGACCTCACGCGCCGCCCGTTCAATGCCGTCCTGTGCTCCGGACGGCAGCGCAAAAAAACCGAGCGCGCAGATTAAGTTCAAGATAATTTTCATCTTAAAATTATACAATAGCTATACGCGCGCAAGCTCAACACGGAAAAACAGCCTCACCGGGGACCCCCAGCCCGGGAAGCCGGCCAGGAGATAAAATGGACCTTATAATTAAAGAGATCAAAGACGGCATCGGAGTGCTCACCCTCAACAACCCCAAAAAGCGCAATGCCCTGAGCCTGGAACTCTGCGACGAAATAGTTGCCGCCCTGGAAGATTTTAAAAGCAAAAAAGTCCCGGTAATAATATTCCGGGCTGAAAAAAACGCCCGCGTCTGGTCCGCCGGCCACGATATAACCCAGCTCCCTAAAGTACACCACGACCCGCTCGCCTACGACAGCCCGATGGAAGTGGCCTTCCGCGCTATTCAGAGCTACCCCGGGCCCGTTATAGCAATGATACAGGGAAGCGTCTGGGGCGGCGCCACGGACCTGGCCGTCACCTGCGACCTGGCCATCGGCGACGAAACCTCCACTTTCGCTATCACCCCGGTCAAGATGGGCCTGCCTTACAACGCCTCCGGCATCATGCACTTTATAAACAGGGTCGGCAGCAATATAGCCAGGGAAATGTTCTTCACGGCCGAGCCGGTAAAAGCCGAGCGCGCCTACCACTTCGGCATACTCAACCACCTCGTAAGCTCCCGCGAAATAGAGACTTTCACCTTTGAGCTGGCAAAGAACATTGCGGCGAACTCGCCTCTGGCCGTCTCGGTGGTAAAGGAGCAGTTCAGGATACTTTCCGAGGCCCATCCGATAAGCCCCGAGTCTTTCGAACGCATACAGGCCCTGCGCCGCAAAGTCTACAACAGCGGCGATTACGAAGAAGGGATAAAAGCTTTTACGGAAAAGCGCAAGCCGGAATTCAAGGGCAGGTAAGCCCGCAAATAAAAAAAGGACAGCGGATCTTCCGCTGTCCCTTTTTTTACCCAGGCCGCATTATTCGTCGAAGGCGTAATTAGGGGTCTGCTTTGTCACCTTAACGTCGTGAACATGGCTTTCTTTCAGGCCCGCTCCCGAGATCCGGACAAAGCGCGCTTTTTTCCTCAGCTCGGCCAGGTCCCTGCAGCCGCAATAGCCCAGACCGGAGCGCAGACCGCCGGTAAGCTGGTGCACGATGTCCGAAACAGAACCTTTATAAGGAACCTGCCCTTCTATCCCCTCAGGCACTAATTTTTCTTTTTCCACTCCGGCCTGGCCGTAGCGGTCTTTGGAACCGGCTTCCATCGCCCCCACCGAACCCATACCGCGGTAAGCTTTATAACTGCGCCCGTGATAAAGGATAATGTCCCCGGGCGCCTCCCGGGACCCCGCCAGAAGCGTCCCCAGCATGACGCAGTCAGCTCCGGCTGCGATAGCCTTGGTTATATCGCCAGAAAATTTAATGCCGCCGTCAGCGATGACCGGAATACGGCGCGGATCAGCGGCCCTGCGGCACTCTTTTATTGCCGTAAGCTGCGGAACTCCGACGCCGGAAATTATACGCGTGGTGCAGATAGAGCCGGGGCCTATCCCTACCTTGATCGCGTCGGCGCCGGCCTTTATCAGGTCCAGGGCGCCTTCATAAGTGGCTACATTCCCGGCTATAACCTCTATCTTGTACCTGCTCTTTACGGCTTTAAGCGTCCTCAATACGGAAGCGGAATGCCCGTGAGCGGTATCCAGGGCTATCACGTCCACGCCCGCGGCCACCAGCTCGCCGGCGCGCTCTATCGCCGCGTCACCCGCGCCTATGGCCGCCCCCACCCTCAGGCGCCCCGCCTTATCCTTACAGGCGTTGGGATATTGTTTCTTGTTCATTATATCCCTGGTAGTTATAAGGCCTTTGAGATGGTAGTTTCTGTCAACCAGGGGAAGTTTCTCTATCCGGTGCTCATGCAGCAGAGCCTCCGCCCGCTCGGCCGTAGTCCCCACGGGGGCGACAAACAGCTTTTTCGTCATTACGGAAGAAACTTTCTGGTCCCGGTCCTTAACAAAACGAAGGTCCCTGTTGGTAAGCATGCCGGTCAGTTTCCCGCCGGAGATGACCACCAGTCCGGAAATATTATGCTTGCGCATCAGCTCAAGCGCGTCCCGCAGGGTCTCGCCCGGGGAAATGGTTATGGGGTTGGTTATTACGCCGCTTTCGTGCTTCTTTACCTTCGCTATTTCGGCGGCCTGCTGGCGCGCCGGCATGGCACGGTGTATTATCCCGAGCCCGCCTTCGCGGGCCATCGCTATAGCGAGACCGGACTCCGTAACCGTATCCATTGCGGCCGAGATCAGCGGGATATTCAGCGCTATTCCGGCCGTAAGGCGGGTCTGTATGCCCGTCTGCTTCGGCAGCACCGAGGATTTTGCCGGCAGTAAAAGCACATCGTCAAAGGTAAGACCTAAAGGTATATTGTCCTGAAGCATAAGTTAGCGGCCTCCAGGTTAAAGTTTAACTCTTAGCGTGCCTGCGTTTCAATGGGCCGCCGGCGGATATGGCAAAAGTCCGTAAATCATTTGTATCATATATAAACTCCAGCGCCGGCCGACACTGATATACGGCATGACAGTCTCTTATAAAATATTTTTCAGATCAATAGCGCTCTGCTTATTAGCGGTCCCGCTGGCCTCCTGCAATCTTGCCGAAAAAGACCCCGCAATTTTGCTCAACTCCGCTATCCGCAACCATGACACGGCTAAAGTACGCCTGCTGCTTGAACAGGGCGCCCCCGTCAACCCGGCCGCTAAGCGGGTATTGACCCCGCTCATGTTCGCGGTAATGCAGGATAACGCCGAAATAACCGACCTCCTTCTGGACAAAGGCGCGCACACTACCGCCAGGAACCGTGACCAGGAAACAGCCCTTCACCTGGCGGCCAGATGGGGAAAAGAAGCGGCGCTGGAATGCCTGCTGAAAAGAGACGTAAATACCGAATGGCGGGACAAAATAGGCTGGACCCCCATCATGTGGGCCTCACTCAGGGGAAAGACCTCAGTTGTAAAAAAACTTCTGGATGCCGGCGCAAATATCCATATCAGGGATTCGGACCGCAACACCCCCCTCATACTCGCAGTATGGCGCGGGCACGGGGACACCGCTACCCTCCTGCTCTCTTACGGAGCCCGGCTTGAAGATCATAACCGCTTCGGCCTCGACGCAGCCGCGGTCGCACAGAAGAACGGATTTCCTGAACTCGCAAAAAAACTCGGCGCGCTGAAGTAGGCAAACCCGCTTTACTCCGGCTCCAGGTTCCTCCCCTCCCCCCCGTAAAAACAAAAACCGCCGGCTGTCCGGCGGTTTTTTTACGCGCGCTGCCCCCTGGTCAGCGGCGCCCTTTCATACAGGTCTTAGAAGCCCTGCCAGAGATTTTCACTCTGCAGCGAAGAGAAAGCGGGGCCGGCAACGGACAGTCCCCTGGCCGCGCCTACAACAGGCGAAACCGCTACTGACGGCAGAAGCTCGCTGGCAGAAGCCGGCTTGTACCAGCAGAGCGGCCGGAAACCGGTAGAGAACCCGCCGGAGCGGGTGCAGGTTCCGGTAGCGGGGTTAGTGTTGCTGAGCCCGGCGGAAACCGGCTGGGTGCAGAGGGAACCCTGAAGATAGGTGTCCATGCGGCACTGGGTTCCGGGATGATTATCGTACATTGAACTTACGACAGCGGTATCCGGGGTGTCAAAGCTGGGCTCTCTTTCTTCCTGGCGCAGGGCCCTGAACAGAGCGGCTACCGACTTTCCCGCCCGGGTGTTCCTTTTGCAGATCCTGATCTCTTCAGAACCCTTAAAGGTTCCCTCACAGGCCTTCTCAGCCAGCGCGTCCCCGGCAGCCGAGCGGGTGAACACGGCGCTGGAGGAGTCAGAAAAAATCCTCCGGAGGCATTTAAGGTTGGCGTAATAGTCCGCCTGGCCTTCATTAGAAGCCCAGGAATAACCCTTTCTGGGAGCGCCGCCCAAATGGTGGCCCATCTCATGGCAGGCCACAAGGGCGAACCCGTCCATGGTAATCGTTTCGTGGCGGGCGAGGCCGCCGTACATATTGAGGATATAGCGGTTGCCCTGCTGCTGGGCCGAGGCGTTCACGGTCGCATTGTCCCAGAGCCGGCGTATTTCAAGAACCTTGCCCTGCGCGGCCAGGTCCTGGGCGTAAAGCTTTTCTACGGTATCGAGCACGGCATTAAACTGCTCCTGCGCTATTCCCTTGTCGTCGCTTGAACCCACGGGGATCTTAAGGTTGTTCGGGGGAAGGAACCCGTCGCAAACACCGGCGGCCGAGCCGGAAATTACGACCCCGAGTATAATCGCCGCAACTGCCGATAACATGATATGACGTTTCATTTAGTATCTCCGTTCTTGCTTTATTTTGCTGTCTCTACAAGGTACGCAACCGCTAACTTCGCAAATTTGAGAGCGTGCAGGGCATGCCCCCCGCTCTGGCTGATGGTATCGTTGGGGGTATGGATGAAAGGATTATCGTCCCCGAAGCTGGACTCGAAAGGGAAAGAAGCGGGAAAGCCGTTCTTGGTCCATGAAGCGTGGTCCGAGCAGGCATAGCCGCACTTGGTTTCCCCAAGGCGGTAGTCGGTGTAAGCGCTCACAAGGCCGCCGAGAAAGGCGTTCTGGGCCGCGTTGGTATAGTCCGTTATGAGGAAAATATCTTCGGCAGAACCGTTGAAATTGGTCATGTCGAACTGGATGGAACCCTCTATTTCCGCTCCCTGCTTCTTAAAGGCGGCGGCGATATCCTGGGAGCCGCGCAGCCCGACCTCCTCAGCCGCATACCCCATGAACTTTATGGTCATCGCGGGTTTGTAGCCGGAAGCGACTATTACCCGGATGGCTTCAGTAAGCGCAGCTATTCCAGACGCATTGTCGTCAGCTCCGGGGGCGGTGGAATTATTTCCTCCGCGGGAGATAGAGTCCAGATGGCCGCCCAGCACCACTATTTTCTGAGGTTCAAAAGCCCCGCGGACAGTGAGAATAACAGATTCCTGGGCCCAGCCTTTATGCGGGTAAGCCTCTACCGAGATATCCTGCCTGCCGGCAGCGAGCTCTCTCCAGTAATCCTGCAGCCACTTTGCAGAGGCAACACCGGTCTGCGAGGTATAGTACCGGTTCTTATAGGCGGAAAGCTTTTCTATCGTACCTGAAATCGCCTTCTCGTCCACAAGCTTGAGCATGGGGACAATGCGGGCGCCCTGGTCTATTGTATAAGCGCGGGAAGCCGAGGCCGGCGCGGCAGAAAGATCTTTTTCCGCGGATTTAAAGCTTGAATGCGTGAAAAACCCGCCGCATTTGTGCAGCTTGCGGTGCATTATCCCGGAAAGGGCGGCCAGTTCCGAGCTGTTAACCTTGTAGACAGAAGTCTGCTGTGTCCGGGCCGCGGCCTTGAGCCCGGCAAAAGGGAACTCACTCCCCAGTACTTCTATGTCACCGTTATCAACGCTGATCCAGACCGGGACATCAAAATCCGGGTTCGGGCGGGCCGGGACGGCCGGGCCCCGGCTTTGGGCGGCTTCCAGGAAAGCCTGGAGGTCTATACCCCCGTCAAAATCAACTTCCGCGGCTGCGGCGGAAAAAGCTGCGCTGAAAAGAATCGCAACGGCTAAAATACCCGGAATCTTCGTGTTTTTCATTAGCTGTCTCCTGCTTTTTCCGCCTCGAAATTTAAAGCCCTTAATATTAAGGAAAGCGGTTGACTATAATCAAGCCGACCGTGTATTTTATTATATAAATATTTTCAGGCCTTTGGAGCAAATTTATAAAAATATCCGCTCACGGCTGCCGCGGACAAAAAAAAAGACAGCGGACCGCTCCGCTGTCTCTTGTTCCGCCGGTCAGTTCCGGCTATTCCCACTCTATAGTGGCCGGCGGCTTGGAGGTTATATCGTAGACCACGCGGTTTATACCGCGGACCTCGCTTACTATCCTTGCGGAGATCTTGTTCATCAGGTCGTGCGGCAGTTTTGACCAGTCAGCGGTCATCCCGTCCACCGAGCTGACGCAGCGCAGGGCGATAGTATACTCGTAGGAGCGCTCGTCGCCCATTACCCCGACCGATTTGACCGGCAGAAGCACGCAGAAAGCCTGCCAGATCCTGGAATACCAGCCGGCAGCCTGTATTTCCTCACGCATAAGGCGGTCAGCCTCGCGGAGTATGCTAAGCCTGGCCGGGGTAATTTCCCCCAGCACCCTTATCGCCAGGCCGGGACCGGGGAAGGGATGCTGCATCAGCACCGGCTCAGGGATCTTCAGGCTGCGGCCGAGTTCGCGGACTTCGTCCTTAAAGAAGAACCTGAGCGGCTCTATCAGACCCAGCTTCATTTTCTTCGGCAATCCGCCCACATTATGGTGGCTTTTTATTACGGCCGAGGGCCCGTTCACGGAAACCGACTCTATGACATCCGGATAAAGAGTGCCCTGCAGCAGAAAAGCGGCGTTCCGGACCTTTTTGGCCTCTTTATCGAACACCTCTATAAAAGTATGCCCTATTATCTTCCTCTTCCTTTCGGGAGAGGTCACGCCCTTAAGACGGCCCAGGAACAGCGCGGAAGCGTCCACTATCCTTACGCTGTAGCCGAACTTGTCGTGAAAAACTTCTTTCATCCTCCGGCGGTCGCCGTGGCGCAGCAGCCCGGTATCCACAAAGATGCAGCGCAGCTTATTACCTATTGCTTTATGGGCCAGCACGGCGGCTACCGAAGAATCTACCCCGCCTGAAAGGCCGCAGATCACTGATTTATTGCCCGCAATTTTCTTTATTTCGGCCAGGCTGTCGGAAAGGAAGGAAGCCGGGGTCCAGCGCTCTTTATACCCGCAGATAAAGCGCGCGAAATTCTGCAGCATTTTGGATCCGCGCCGGGTGTGATGGACCTCGGGATGGAACTGCAGGGCGTAAAGCCCCAGCTCCGGGTTCTCCATCGCCGAAATATCGGAGCCGCCGGCGCGGGCCGTAACCCGGAAGCCTGCCGGGACCTTCTTAACTTCGTCGCCATGGCTCATCCACACGTTCAGGGAGCCGGTTATCCCTTTAAAAAGTTTTGAGCCCTTGAGCACGCTCAGTTTGCTCAGGCCGTATTCCCGCTTGGAGGCTTTTGACACCTGGCCGCCGTACTGCCTGGCCATCAGCTGCATCCCGTAGCAGACGCCCAGCACGGGTATGCCGAGGCTCATCACCGCGGGGTCCGGTTTGGGGGCTTTTTTATCGTATACGCTGGAAGGCCCGCCCGAGAGTATTATCCCTTTTGGCGAGCGCGAAAGGATATCCTCCGCGGTAGCGCTGAAAGGCAGGATCTCGCAATAAACCCGCAGGCTGCGGAGCCTGCGGGCGATAAGCTGCGTGTACTGGCTGCCGAAGTCGAGAATCAGGATTTGGTTCATAAATTTGATGTTTATAAGCGGAGGGCTACATGAAAATTCTAACAAATTAAGAGTCTTAAAGCCCCGGCCACAATGAAGAAAGGTTTAGATAGCGGGACCGCGGGAAGCGAAGTCGGGGGCCTGGCAGTGGTATTGCCCCGTTCTCCCCGGGCAGAAGGGAACCGTCGCGCGGTTCCCCCCCGAAGCGGGGCCCCCCAAGGGGTTCACGGGGCAATACCACTGCCACCCCTCCATGGAACACTTAATCTCACATGTTTCCCAGGCTTGTTCGTCTTGTTGACCAATAAAATGAAAGATGCGGGATTCAGCTAGTATTGCAGAGGCGGCAAGGGTATGGGTTTGGCGGGCCTTCGCGGAGGCCGAGGCTTGCGTAAGCGACGAGGCCGAGCGGTGAGCGCGGCCACGGTGTGGCCGATAGCGCGCCCGCCGGGCCCGTACCCTTGCCATGCCCGGGCTTCGAATCTCGCAGCCCTTAAACCAACGTTATTTGTTTATTTGGCGAAGCGTTTTAGGAAGCCGGCGCAGAAGCGGTCCAGGGAGGCTTTCCGCAGGACGGTGCGGCGGGCGGCGGCGCCGAGTTTTTTTAAAGCTGCCGGGGAGAGCGCCTGGATACGCCTGAGGCCGAGAGCGATGGAGGCCGGCGAGAGGGTTTTATAAAAGAATCCGTTCTTCCCGTCTTTTATAAACCGCCGCATATACGGCGTGCTCTTTGTCAGCACCGGGCGGCCCAGCGCCATGGCGAGAAAAACAATGGAATTGCCGGCCGACTCGTTAAGATAGGTATCCCTGACCGGAACCGCCACGGCCCGAGATGCAGCGGCAAAAGCCCTCAGTTTATCCAGGTTTTTAGAAAGAGACAAAAACTCAACTTCGCTGGGCAGATTTTCCGGCCTGGAATCGCTGAGCACTTTAAGCGCCAGCCCCGCGCGTTTTACGCCTTCAGCCAGAGCCCCGAAGTCCCGCCCGGCGGAGCCGGCTGAAAACACGTAGTCCCCCGGCTTTTCTTTCACCGGGCTGTAATACGCGCAGTCCGAAGCATAGCCCCGCTCCAATAACCGCGCCCCGGAAATACCCATCCCGGCCCAGAGCCGCCTGTCGTCGGCTTCCAGCATGAAGCCCGCGTCCACCGCCGAAAGAAGCTTCAGCCTGCGCGCCAGGTCGGCCGCCAGGTTCTGGCCGGGCATAGGGATAAGATGATTGGCCAGGAATATTTTCTTTTTTGCGGGAACCCCGCGCGCCAGGCGGATAAAACCGGGCGCGCAGCGGGCCCTCTTCGGAAAATCAAGGAGGAGGACGAGGCCGCGGTCGGGCCGGTGTAGCCGGTCGAGGCTGCCCGGACCTGAATATTTGAGGCGCTTGCCTCCGGGCGGCAGGGATTTCCCTATAAACCCGTAATCGGACTCGAAGTCGTGGATGATATCAAGGCAGAGCCCTTTGATCTTCCGGACCGCGCGCACCAGAGCCAGCTCGAAATGCAGGTTCTCGGGAGACTCGTGGAAATTAGCCAGCAGGATGTTCTTCACAAGCAAATTCTAACAAAAAAACACCCCGGCGCACGGCCGGGGTATTTTTCAGCCTGTCTTCTTTATTTGGCTCCGTAGAGAAAAGTAACGAACTCGTGCCAGCCGGCGGCTTTGTCGAAGGCAAAATCCGTATATTTGCCCTCGAAGATCCCCTCCAGCTTCTCCTGCGGAACGCGGGTTTCAACGGGCGGCAGGTAGACGGAGATGCCTTTACTCTCCGCCAGGTCGCGCCCCACGCGGTTATTGCCCGAAGACTTATTATCTATCACCAGTTCCCTGTCTATATAGTCCTGCAGCGCCGCGGCTTTTTCCCTGAGAGCGCCGGCCTTCTCATGCTCTTTGAGGTTAGCTGCAGCCAGCTGAGCGAACTGGGACACATCCCCGTAAAAAGAGATGGTCATTGCCGGGTCAGAACCGCCGCCCACCGCGTCGTAGCGAATGACGCCGTTCCGCGCGGCTTTCATCGCGTCCATATCGCCTATCTCCATGGCCAGCTTCGCGAAATCAGACATCTTCAGGGCCAGGCCGTCCATCCTTGAACCCCTTATGGCCGAAAGCTGCGCGCCTTTATTGAGCGCGTCGTAAAACATCTTGAAAGCTTCCACCATCACGGTACCGGTCTCCTCAGCGCCAAAGTCCGGCCTCTGGGCCATTGCGCCCAGGAACATGTCATAAGGATAGCCCAGCCCCGGCACGGTTTCCTCGGAGCCAACGATTACCTGCGCCTCGTCCTTCACCTCAAAGGCCACCTCGGCCATGTTCATAAGGCAGGCGTCAAAGGCAAGGATATCCACTTTGCCCGCCTCTTTGAGTATAAGGCCGATCTGGGGAGTCCTGATATAATTACCGGTCTCGTCGTCAAATGAAATGCCCTTCTCTTCCTGACGCGGGTCCATCCAGCCGGAGCCGTGGTTCCAGACTATCAGCATATAGCGCTTGGCGGGGAATTTTTTCTTGGACCATTTAACAAAATCTACCGCGCGTTTATAATCGCCCATGTCCACCGTTTTGTCTTCCTGCAGCACGCGCGAAGTGATCTTTTCCGTATCATTGTCTTTCTTTATCAGCATTCGGCGGGACCCGGTCCAGTCCCCGTCCAAATTGGTATCCCCCCCCGCCTGGCCATTCATCCGGCCCATCTCCACCACTACATTCATCCTGGAAGTGGAGCCGACTTTCTCCATCTGGTTCACATTGTAGAGCCCGGCCAGTTCCAGGTCGTTCTTGCCGTTTATAAATACCATTACCGTCCATTCTTTCAGCGAAGCCCTTTCCTCTTCCTGAGGAGCGGCCCTGGACACAGCCGGGGCGGGCACGTCGGGGGAGCCGGAACTATAAGTTCCTCCGCCAAAATCAAGGCTCATAGAACCGGCCGCAGAAGTGAATGAGGGCATCAGCGCAACAACAGCAAAAATGAATATCTTTCTCATATGATCCTCCGTCTTACCTGCCACAGCAATAGTATAGCAGGGTTGCTTGACATGTCAAGTCCGGCAAGGCCCAGGCCGATAAGGGCCGAAGGGCCCAGATTTCATAGGCCTAAAAGCGCCGCTAAGGGGGGCACTGTGCCCTTTGCGTAAGGGCCGCGATTGTGGCAGAATATACGTAGACAGCAAATAGAGGAGATACTGAATGAACAAGGCATATAAACTGATAGCAGCAATAATATTTTCCGCTTTAGCCGGCTCCCGGGCCATAGCCGCCGAAAGCCTGGTTCTCAGCAATGCCGGCCTCTCCCTGCCCGCCATAGAAGCCCCCCTCCCCGAAGCCCCAAAGTCCAATCAGTGGAATACGCTGAAAAAGATCACCGTCAACACCGCGCAGCCGGACATGAACGACACCCTTATCGGCATGGTGAAGCACGGTCAGGACATCGACAAGGCCGTGAAAGAGCTCAAGAAGAACGGCTTCAGGGCGAGCGCCGTGCAGGACAACCTCGGCGGCTACATGGTAATGGTGGACGTGAAAGGCCTGGACGCGGCGGACCAGGCCGTGGGCCTCGCCCGCTACTACTATATCACCGAGGTCAAAGTCGGCCGGAAAGTTCATAACCAGCTTTTTGGCCTTAACAACAAGTCCACTTTCGCCGTGAAGATGGGCACCATAAAGGGCGGGATAAACCACTCCCCAGTGGACGTGAAGCTCAACAAGCTGGACTGGACCATCACCGGCGGGATGAACCACTCCCCCGTGGACCTGAAGATAGACCACGAAGCTAAGACCATAACCGGCGGCGCGAACCTCTCCCCCGTCAGCCTCAAGTTCGACTGGAGCGCCGAAGAAGTCAGCATTTACGGCGGGGCCAACCACAGCCCCGTCAAATACACCGTGAACTGGAAGGGCGGCCTGCTCCAGGGCTACGCCAACAATTCCCCGGTCAAGCTCGAATTCAACATGGGCGAAGGCTATGCCGACCAGACCATAGTGAACGTGACGGGCTACGCGAACCACGCCCCGGTAGAACTCACCTACAATAAAGTCAACGGCCATATCGGCGGCTATATGAATTACAGCCCCGTGGACGTGAACCTGGTCAACTGCGACCTTTACGACTTCCTGCAGTACTTCTTCCTGTTCCTGAACAAATAGGCAGTAAAGGGAAAAAGAGCCCCCCGGCAGCGGGGGGCTTTTTTTATTTTCGCATAGTACGGTTATTACGGGAATTTTAATATATAATATAAACGATGAAGCGACTGCTCCTTGCCGCGGCCCTGACCGCGCTTACCGTGATGCAGGCCCCCGCCGCCTGGTGGGCCGAAAACGATTATGTAACAGGCTCCAACGGACTCAAAAAAAATTCCCTTACGCTCTTCAGCACCAGCTCTTCCGCCTTCACCTCCGGGCTGAATTTATCTTTCTACAAGGACAGCGCCGGCTACAGGGACAAGGTTTACTCCTTCCGGCTCCCCCTGATGTACTCAGGCCACGGCCATTTTATCTCGCTGAAGCCTTTTGTTTACCCCGTCTCCCCGCAGACCCGGTCCGGGGCCGCCGGCGGCAGGTTTTACTTTCTGACCTCTCTGGGAGAATCAGAGAGCGAGAGCTACCTCCACCTGATAGTTTCAGGAGCCTGGGCCAGGCAGAAAGCCTTTATCACCCGGCCCGGCTCGCCGGCCGGGAGAAAGACTTTTTCCGAATCCGCGTATGAGCTCCAGCTGGAAAAGTCTTTCTTCGGACAATTCTTCATACAGGCTTCGGCGGCCGGCTTCCCAAAGGTCCCCGGCGTCCCGAATTCCAGGCTGGTGAGCCCAGTGCTGGACCAGTCCGACATGGCCCTCCTTGGGACCTTCCGCCCCCTGACCGCTGTCCCGGAATGGGCCATGACCGCGCAGATAGCCAGGAACATGAGGCCGGATTTTGAGAGCCATCTTTACGCGGGATATAGTAAAATATCTTTCAGGCAGGCTGAGCAGATAAATTCGGTAATAGCCGGGATGAAACTGGGACTCAACGACAAAAGCAGCCTTGACCTGGCGTACAACGCCAGCAGGCAGGAAGGCTCGGCCTGGAAGAACTACTACAGGATACTTTTGCAGATATTTTTTTAGGACGGTAGATCGATGATAACGCAGTCGCAGGAAAGTCTGGAAATGCTGGTGATGGTTTCCCGGCTGCTTTCCTCCAAACTAGACATTTCAGAGCTTCTCACCACCATCATGCGCCTGGCTTCGCGCGTGGTAGGGGCGGAGCGCGCCTCGCTTTACCTGCTTGACGAGGCAGCGCAGGAACTTTATTTTGACGTTGCCCTCGGACTGCCCGAAGACGTGCAGAAGATGCGCTTCAAGCTGGGCGAAGGCGTGGCCGGAACCTGCGCCAAGGAAGGCCGCTCCATCATCATAAACGACGCGGCTACCGACCCCCGTCACTCGAAGAAAGCCGATTCAAAGAGCGGCTTCACCACGCGCTCCCTGCTGACCTGCCCGATGATAATCAAGGGCAAGGTCATCGGCGTCGTACAGGCCATAAACCGCACCGAGGGGGATTTTTCGGAAATAGACAAGAACAGTTTTGAAGCCTTTTCCAGCCAGGCCGCGATAGCCATAGAGAACTCCCGCCTTTTCTCTTCCGTCAAGGAAGAAAAACGCAAGATGGAGATAGTTTTTAAACGCATCAAAGAAGGCGCGATACTGACCGACATCAACGGCGGGATAATACTAATAAACAGCTCCGCCAAAGTCTACCTTGAGCACGAAAAATATAAATTCAAGAACATCCGCGACGCCTTCCAGGACTATGAAGTAAAGCCCGGAATGGAGACCGTACTCGCCGCGGAGGAGTCCGTCTCCCGCCTGGAACTTTACAGGGAGAAGCCCAAAAGGTTCTACCTGGACGGTACGGCCATAAAGCTTTTCAAAGAAGACCGGGACGGGAACCAGATAGCCGAAGGCAAACTCTGGATACTGACCGACGTCACCGCTCACCGCCTTGAAGAAAGGATGGCCCGCAATTTCCTCTCGCTGATCTCCCATAAATTCAAAACCCCGCTGGCCTCCATAAACGGCTATGCGCAGATCCTCAGGGACGAGTCCCAAGCCAAAGGCCTCCCGGAACTGATACAAAAATCCTCGGGCACCATATATTCCCAGGGACAGAAGCTCAACGGCCTGGTGGAAAGCCTGCTGGATTTTGTTACCATAGACAGCCTGGATTCCTCGGCCCTGGAAAAAATAGATTTCGACGCGGCTGACTTCCTGGGGGAAATAGCAGAGGACGCCAGGGCGAGATACAAAGAAATCCCCGGCCTCGCCATAAAGATAGCGGCGCCGGAGCAGGTAACGGTTAAAGCCGACCGGAAAATCATCGCCGCCGGCATAAAAAGCCTTATTGATAACGCGATAAAGTTTAACCCGGGCAAAGACAAACTTGTTATACTTTCGGCCCAATCCCGCAACGGCTACTCGCTTCTTTCGGTGGGCGATAACGGCCCCGGCATACCCGGCGAAGAACTTGAAACCGTTTTTCACAAATTCTACCAGGTGGAGGCTTCGTTCACCGGCCAGGTGGAAGGGTGGGGCCTTGGCCTCGCTCTCGTAAAGAAAATAGCCGAGGTGCACTGCGGCAGGGCCTTCGCAAGGTCCCAGCTGCAGAAGGGCTCGGCTTTTACTATAGCCTTGCCGTCCAAATAGTAACACTACCCGGCAAGCGCAAAAGAAAGCCCCCGCTCTAAATGCGGGGGCTTTCTTTTGCCGGGGGCGGACCGCGGAGCAGGTATAGACTCAGGCTTTCACAACCCTGCCGGTCCTGAGGTTTACAGAAACCCTGTCCCCTGTAGCCAGCTGCCCCAGGTTGCGCGCCTCCACTACCAGCGGGATCTTGAACTCGGCGCAGAGGGCGGCCGCATGTGAGCACATCGCCCCGCGCGAAACGACTACGGCCGAGATACGCCGCGCGTAAGAAACAAAACTGGGCTCGAAATCCGGGGCCGCATAGATAAAGCGTTTAAGCCGGGTCTTCAGTATATCGCGGTCGAAGACCAGCGGCCCTGCCACAAAGCCGTCGGCGGGGAACAAAGGCAGGCCTTCCACCGCCCCCGGCCTGGCTTTTGAACTGAAGGCCGCGAGCGCGGCCTTACGCTCCTTGGCCATAACTTTAAGCCTGTCTTTAAGGGCCTGTTTTAAAAGTTTTTCATATCCTCCGCCCCGCAATCCCGGGATTATCCGCGCAAGGTTTTCGGCTTCTTCCCCCAGCCTCTCAAGCATTCTCCGGGCGGAATCCGCATTCAGCCTGAGGCGCAGAAAAAGCCCCTCGCGGCGCCCGAAGCGCGGCTTCGGAACCGTGAAGGAGATCGGAAAAGAAACAGGTCCGGATTTAAAGCGCGCCCTCTTTACAGGCCCCGCGCTTTTATCGGCCAGCCGGAAGATGAACAAAAGTTTTTCTTTAGCGGCCTCCGACAACAGACGCCTGCAGCGCTTGTCGCCGGGCGGCGGGAAAACATCCTCTAACTCACCCCCGAAACGCACCCCCACCCAGGCCTTGCTCCTGGCCAGGCGGATCCCGCCCCCGCGAAGCATAATACAGAAATGCTCCAGACTCTCGGCCGCGGGCCTGCGCGCACCCAGATAATTAAAGGCCAGCAGGTCGGAAGTCTCGTAAAGACTCCAGTCTTTGCCGGCAAGGCCGAGGCTGCTCATAAGGCGAGAAATTTTCAGGTAGACCCGCGGCATGTCCATAAGCCCGCCGCTGAAGTCCAGGTCGGAGACGGGCCTGGCCTGCAGGACCGTGAGCCCGCCGGCGCCGCTGATAAATTCCAGCGCTATGTTCCGGCGTTTAACCACGTCCCTCTGCGCCCGCAGCGCCGTGCTGAGGGCCTGGAACATTATTTTTTTAACGCGCGGATTATCTGCCGGGCCGCTCCATTTCTTCAGCTTGAAATCATAAAAACCGCGCCACTCCACGCGTTTTCCGGAAGTTACGCCCTCAGGGCCGAGCCTGGAAATCTCTATTACCGCCCGGCTTTCATGGTAAACAGAACACACGCCGCCGAATTCTGCGGACAGATAAGGGTGTACCAGCACGGCCATTTCTGAAAGCTCCCCCGGGGCCTTCCCGCTGGCGCGGCCATAAGCCCTGGCGCGCGCCCCCTGCGCGGAGGCAAGGCAGGAAAGAACGGCTTTAGGCAGGAACTTTGCGTCCCTGGCCGCGAAAGAGCTGTATATACCGGAAGCGGAGGCGCCGGACCTGTCTTCCAGCCTGGCGGAACTGCGGGCGATAAGCCCCTGCCCGGGCCAGAGCGCAGCAGCTTCAGCGCGCAGCCCGGCGGCGAGGTCCGAAGACAGGAATGTTTTTTTCCGGGAAGCCCGAAAAAGCAGGCGGGCGTGTTTAACGGTAATTACGCGGCAGTCGGGGATCCTGAAACCCGCGGCGCCGAGGGCGCGCAGGCCGGCCGCTTTCCCGCCCGCTTCAGAAGCGGGGATGTCGGAAGAAAGCCGGGTTAATAATCGCATGTCTGGAGCGAACCGCTGCTCTTTGCGGCCCGCAGCCTAATCCTCGTCGTCCGGCCCCGCCAGGTCGTTATCGGCTATCAGCTCGCGGAGCTCTGCCATATCCGGATTAATAACGTAAGGCTTGCCTACTGACTGCATAGCGCTCTGTATATCTTTAAGCCCGTTGCCGGTTATCAGCAGCACAACCGATTCATTCTCCTTAACGGTGCCTTCCCTGACGGCCTTGCACAGCCCGGCATAGGTGGCGGCGGCGGCAGGTTCCGCGAAAACGTTGGAGCCCCGCGCTAAGCGGGGGATGGCTTCCAGGATCTCCGCGTCGGTAACGCTTATGGCGAAGCCCTCTGAATCGCGTATAGCCATAACGGCCGCCAGCCCGTCGCGCGGCAGGCTGACAGAGATGCTGTCGGCGATGGTCTTACCTGAAACCGGCTGCACGTCGCCTCCGGACTCGAAGGCCCGTTTTACGGAATCCGAGCCTTCGGCCTGGACGGCGACCAGCTGCGGAAGCCGCTCTATGATCCCGAGGCGGTGGAATTCCACAAAACCTTTCCAGATGCCGCTTATGATATTCCCGTCGCCGACCGGAACGAAGACCTTATCGGGCGTTTCCCAGTTCAGCTGCTCGCAGATCTCGAAAGCGCAGGTCTTCTTTCCCTCGCGGGTGAAGGGGTTTATCCCGGTGCTGCGGTTGTACCAGCCGTATTCAGCGCCGGCCTTCAGGCACAGTTCAAAAGCGTCGTCGTAAGTTCCCCGCACCATTATTACGGTGGCGCCGAAAACCAGCAGCTGGGCCACCTTGGGGGCCGGGGCCGTCTCAGGCACGAAAATCACGGTCTTCATATCCAGGCTGCCGGTCAGGCAGGCCAGAGAAGAAGCCGCATTGCCGGTGGAGGCCGTGGTCATCACCTTCTCTTTCAGCTCGACCGCGCGCGCCGTAACGACAGCGCTGGCCCTGTCCTTGAAAGAGGCGCTGGGGTTGCGCCCGTCATCCTTTATATACAGGTTATGCACCCCGGCTTCGGCGCCGAGCTTCTCGGCCCGGTAAAGCGGGGTCCAGCCCACCTGCACAGGCGGCACGCTCTTCATATTGGCTACCGGCAGTATGTCCAGGTAGCGCCAGATGCTGCGCTCGGGATTATCGTTTAAAACTTCGTAATTGAGGCGCTTCTTTATAAGATTGTAGTCGTAAAGCACCTGAAGATTGCCGCCGCAGGCAATACAGCTGTATTTGGTCTCGGCAAGTTTATGGTCCTTGCCGCAGCGTATGCACTGTAAAGTCTTTATTTTTTTCATAAGTAAACAAAAAACGTTCGCGGGATCCGAGGCTCGGCCCTCCTTATAGCCAATCCTTTAATCCTCCAGCCCTCAGATCCTCTACCCGGGGATCACCGTGGTCCCGGCTTTTCCCGCCAGCGTCTCCTCGAAAAGATCGGTTTTTGAAATATAAGCGACGCTGCCGCCGCCTTTTACGAACTCGATCACGGCCTTTATCTTGGGGCCCATGGAGCCGGCCGGGAAAGGCGGGGGAACCTGGTTGTAGATGGCTTCCAGTTCGGAAACCTTTATCACCCTGAGGTCGCGCTGGTCAGGCTTCTGGTAATTTATCTTTGCGCCGTCCTCACCGGTGAAAATAGTCAGGCTGACTTCAACCTCTTTGCCGCGGGCTTTGGCGCGCTTCATAAGCATGCAGCCCAGCAGAGCCGAGGCCAGGTCCTTGTCTATAACGGCCTCAACCCCGGTATACATCTTGAGGGGTTTGGAACCCTCCTTGGCGGGCTTGGAGAATTCTACGCCGTAATTGCAGACATAGGTCTCTTTGCCGTCTTTAAATTCGGGAGCCACTTCGCGCACCGGAATACCGCCGCCGCCGACCGTGACGGGGATTATCCCCTTTTCCAGCATTGCTTCTATAGCGTCTATCTCCACTATATCGGTAGGCACGGGGGAGGGAACCACGCGGCGCCAGATCTCGGCGCCTTTCTCATCCTTCTTGTAAAGTTTCATCGCCCAGCCGTTCTCTTTCACGCGCAGGTCCGACTCCTCGCGGCTATAAGAAGGGCCTATGTACTTGGAAGGGCTTTTAAAATCGGAATCGTCCTTGTCCACGACCACCTGCGTCACTATCCCGGCCACGATATTGTCTATTCCGCGTATATTCAGCTCATTATTGAGCTGGGCGAGCATAAAGGACATGGCTCCCTGGGTGTCGGCCACGCAGACGTCTAAAGGCAGCGGCGGCAGCGCGGGGCGGCACATCTCTGCGCGCAGCAGCACATTGCCCACCTGGGGCCCGTTGCCGTGGGTCATAACATACAGGTCTTCGGGGTGGGCCTGGAAAATATCAGCTACCAGTTTGCCCGTATCTGCGGTGCGCTGCCACTGCATCGCTATGTCGGGGTTTATGGCCTTGCCCGTCTGAGGATCTTTCATCCCTACCGGGGAGACCTCGTTGCCGCCGAAAGCAAAAATCCTTATTTTTTTCATTGCTGTCGCTCCTGGGCTGAGTAGCCGTTCATTCTACCGCTGAATCCCGGCAAAACCTGGCGGCCGCGCCTATCTTGCCTCTATGCCGCCCGAACTCGCAAATTCTATGACCGCCCGCCTTACGGCTCCCTCGAACCTTGAGCGGTCCTCGCCATCCCTTTCCAGCCTTGAAAGCAGGCGCAGGGTTATTTCCAGCTGCACGCCCCCTGCCGAACCGCGGTTAACTATATTTTTCGCCGAAGTCCCGGGCAGGCGGGCGCAGGGGGTAACAGCGGCGAAACCGGAGTCCTCCAGGCGCCTGGCTACCAGGGCGGCGGCGGCTTTATTGCTGCCCCCCACGCAAACCCAGCTGCCTCTGCCGGCCTGGGCGTGCAGGGAGAGGCCCAGGGCTCCGGAGGTAGAGAGACGCACCGCGTCAGGATCGTTAAAATGAGAGGAAGTCACGTGCAGCCGGCCGCTTTCCCTGCCGAGCCAGCCGTTAAAGACATACAGGTTGAAGTCCCTGCCGGCAACTCCACGGGCCAACCGGGCGGTGGCGAGCTCTATATCGCCTCCGTGAGGCGCAAAAACCGTCACCCGGGAACCCCTGTCATAGACTTCCCTGGAATATTCCAGCCCTTCCGTGTTCGCCGCTTTGAGAGCAAGAAAGTCCGGGTAAGCGTCGCCGCTCCGGCGCACAGCGGCCATATCCGCGGTACAGGCGGCGGAAAAGAACAGGGCAAATGGCAGTAATAATTTAAAAAGTCTCATGAAAACCCGAAGTTTCAACTTTCGGGGCTGAACACCGGGAAAGCCCCGATACTACATATAATATAAAAAACAGGGCCCTTTAAAGAACCGCCGCGGGCCCGGAGGGAAATACGGCGCTTTAAATGGCCCGGGGCGCCAAGTCCTCCCGGGCCGTTTTAGTCCTAAAGGACCCTTTTCTGCCCGGCTTTGTACAGCGCTTCTATAACTTTAGCGGGGTTCTTTTTAGTGCAGGCAGCCATCATAGCCGCGATAATAAAGGGCTTATAGCCGGCTTCTTTGTAGGTTCCGATGCGGTATTTCTCGAATACCGAGGCGGAAACCTCTCCCTGCTTGCAGGACACGTCCGTTATGTCGGCAGGCAGGCAGTGCAGGTACAGGCCCTCGCCGCCCCTGGTCGCCTTCATCCTTGCCTCGTCGCATTCCCAGCCGGTATGCTTTGCGTTCTGCGCCAGGCATTCTTTCTCGAGGTCTTTGAGGCCCGCCTGGTCCGACTTCTCCAGCAGCTGCGTGCGGCGTTCCATAACCTTGCAGGGCGCCCAGCTTTTCGGGTAAACGATATCCGCGTCCTTAAAAGCGCTCTCCATGCTGTTGGAGACCATGAAGGAGCCACCGGACTTTTTCGCGTTCTCGCCGGCCACTTTTATGGTCTCGGGCAGCAGGTCGTAACCCTCGGGGTGGGCCAGCTCGACGTTCATGCCATAGCGGGTCATAAGGCAGATGACGCCCTGCGGGACGGAAAGGGGTTTGCCGTAGCTGGGGGAGTAGGCCCAGGTCATGGCTATTTTCTTGCCCCTGAGCTTGTCGAAGCCGCCGAAATGGTTCTTTATGAACAGCATGTCGGACATAGACTGTGTCGGGTGGTCCAGGTCGCACTGGAGATTGACAATGGCGGGGCGCTGGTTCAGAACTCCGTTCTTGAAACCATCGTCCAGGGCCTCGGCCACTTCCTTCATATAGGCGTGTCCCTTGCCGATGAACATATCGTCGCGTATGCCTATGGCCTCGGTCAGGAAGGAGATCATATTGGACGTTTCGCGCACGGTCTCCCCGTGGGCTATCTGCGACTTGCCCTCGTCGAGGTCCTGTACCGCCAGGCCGAGCAAATTGCAGGCGGAAGCGAAGGAAAACCTGGTCCTGGTGGAATTATCCCTGAAATTGGAGACGGCAAGACCGGTCCTGAACATATCGAGCGGGATATTCCTGGCATGCAGTTCTTTGAGCAGTTCGGCTATGATGAACACGGATTTAAGCTCGGCGTCGGATTTTTCCCAGGTCAGCAGGAAATCCTTGCCGTAAAGATCGGCGCCCAGGCCGCTAAGTTCAGTTAAAGATTTATCTATGTCGATTGGCATTTTCATCTCCAGGCGTTTTCTGTTAGTAGTTAACCATCATTATTCTACAAAAAAGAGCGCGTTTAAACCTTTCCGGCGGGAGCGGGAAGAGGCTGCGCGGAGCTTTGCGGAGCCGGTCTACCGGCTATTTTAACAAGGGGATCAAAAAGCCCCGCGGGCCTGCCCGCGGGGCTTTAAGAGCGGTTTTACAGGTACTGCGCAATAGCGGCGTAAAAAGCCGCGGCCTTTACCAGGTCTTCCGCCGGCATGAACTCGTTTACGGTATGCGCGTAAACCTCGTTGCCGGGCCCGAAGCCTATGGTCGGAATGCCGAGGCGGCCGGCCGAAGCCACGCCGTTGGTAGAGAACACCCACCTGTCCACCGCGGGCGTCCTGTTCAGGGCCACTTTTCCGGCCTCGACCCCGGCTTTTACCAGCTTATGGTTCGCGGGGAGCACCCAGGTAGGGAAATATTTTTCCTGCCCCACTTTGAGCCCTGTCCAGGCCACGGCGTCGTACTGCAGAACTTCAACCTTGGCCCTGGCTTTCTTCACCGAGGGCAGCCGCTGTATCTCCGCCACCGAGCTCTTCAGCGTCTCGCCTATGGTCAGGCGGCGGTCAAGGTAAATGGTGCATTCGTCGGGCACGGCGTTGAGGGAAGGGGTCTTGCATTCTATGCAGGTGACGGCCACGGTGCCCTTGCCTATAAATTTATCCGTTTTCAGTTTCTTGCTCAGGGCGGTTATTTCACTTACGATATCGGACATCTTGGCCACGGCGTTCTCGCCGCGTTCCGGGGCCGAGGCGTGACAGGACCGGCCCTTTGTAACGACCTTCATCTCCATCCGGCCGCGGTGGCCGCGGTAGACCTTCAGGTCGGTAGGTTCGGTTATTACCACGAAATCAGGGCGGATTTTTTCTTTATTGATAATGTGCAGCAGCGGCAGCCCGTCGCAATCCTCCTCCATGACGGAGCCCACCACCATCAGGGTGTAATCGCCCTCCAGCTTCAGGTCTTTTATTATTTTCCCGGCATAGACCATGGAGGCCATGGAAAGCTTCTGGTCGGTGGCTCCGCGGCCGTATATCGTATCGTTCTTGTAGACGCCCGCGAAAGGGTCTATTTTCCAGGCGGTCTTATCGCCTATCCCCACGGTATCGATATGGGCGTCCATCATGATCTTTTTTTTGCCGCGGCCGATGAAGCCGATAATATTGCCCATTGCGTCTATCCTGACCTTATCGAAGCCGACTTTTATCATCTCTTTCTTTATCAGTTCGACAAGTTTCCCTTCCTGGCAGGAAAAACTGGGGGTGCGGATAATATTGCGGGCAAAAGCCACTATGTCTTTTTTGTATTTCCGGGCGGCTTTGCGGATAAGTTCGGGTTTGTTCATTATTTTCCTCCGTGGTTGGCTTATCCATATTCTATATCTATACCCCTGATGTTGTAAATCCGATAATGGCTCAGGGCACCGTGAGATCCTACGCCGAAGGTTGTCGAGAGCATGGGTTCCTCGGGCACACGGTCGGCCACACCGTGGCCGCCGTCCCCACTCGGCCTCCGCGCTTACGCAAGCGTCGGCCTCCGTGAGGGCCCTCTGAACTCATGCTCTCGCCACCCCTCCAGATACAAACTGACCTAAGTATAATTCCAGTTTACAAGGCGGAGACCGTTGGGGCAGGGTTAGCAAAAGCCCGTCGGAGGACGAGGCTTGCGTAGGCGCCGAGCCTGAGACCGGCAGGCGCGCGCACGGTGTGCGCGACGCTGTTTTTGCGTTCCGGGCCCCATGGGAAGCCCCCTGGCGGGCGAACGCGGAGTGAGGCCACGGTGTGGCCGAACGCGTTTTGCGTTCCGGCCCGCACGGTAAGCCGCCTGCAAGCTTTATTTAAGCAATGAAAGATATTTTCTGAGGGCTTCAATGAAGAAAGCGGTGTCCCGCGGGGTATTGTAGGCGAAGAAGGAGATCCTTATGGTTTCGCGGAAACCGGAGGCGAGGCAGGCCAGGTCTGCGCAATGGCGGCCGGTGCGGACGGCTATAAAGCGGCCCTTCAGCTGCAGGTTGAGGAACTGGTTAAAATCAGGGATTGAAAAACTCTTTTTCTCGGGGACCATAGAAATAAGCGACCCCTCGGCCAGGTCTTCACGCTCTCCCAGCACGCGCACGCCATTCATACCTTCAAGAAGATCCAGCCCGCCCGACACCAGGCCCGAAATATGCTTTCTGATATTTTCAAATCCGCATTTTTCCAGCCGCTTAATAGTAACCGCCAGGGCGGAGGCGCCGGAGTAATTCTGAACCCCCGCTTCGAAACCCTGGTAATTTTCCAGGTACTTGACCTTGTAGCGCCCTCCCGCCACGGAGACGTCCTCTATGGTTCCGCCGCCGACCCTCCAGGGGCGCAGCTTGCCCATCAGCTCCCGCTTTACATAAAGCGCCCCGGTGCCGTAAGGCGCCCCTATCTTATGCCCTGAAAAAGCGCAGGCGTCCGCGCCGCAAAGGGCGCCGCCGCCTGCATGCGAGGGGGCGAACTGCGCGTCGTCCGCAAAAAAATATGCTCCTGCGCTGTGGGCCAGGGCCGCCGCGGAGGAGATATCCTCGCGCCCGCCGAATATATTGGAGGCGTGGGTAAAACAGACCAGGGCGGTCCTGGGTCCCAGCATTTTAGCGTAAGTTTTCATGTCCGGCTTAAGACCGCCGAGCGGGACCACCCTCAGCTTTATTTTGCCGGCGGCCGCGAGGCGCTCGAAAGGCAGGAAAACGGCGTTATGTTCCAGCGGCGAAAGTATGACCTCGCTGCGCCCGGGAGTGAAGGGGAAGGCATTGGCCAGCAAATTTACCGCGTCCGTAACTCCCGAGGTGAAAATAATCTCTGCGGGGGAGCGGGCGCCCATAAAAGAAGCCACGGCGGCGCGCGCGGAGTGGAAATTCTCTTCCATTGCCAAGGCCAGGGCGTGCACGGAGCGTTTCCCCCCGCAGCCGCCAAGCTTCAGCATATGGCGCTGCTGTTCCCGCGCTGCGCAGCGCATTTTAAGAACGGTGCAGGCGCTGTCCAGATAAACCATGCGGCGGCCCCCGAACCGCGCGCCCAGCGCGGGAAATTCCTTTTTAAGAGCGGCTATTTTTTCTTTCATAAATTCTTATGTACGGCGATATAATCTTTCCTGGGCCCGGGGCAAAGCCTGAAGAAACGGCAGCCCCGGCAGGCAGGCACACGCTTCTTCTCCAGCAAATGCGGGCCTCTGAGCCCTTTCCTCATTTTTACCATATCAACGCTGAGCCGGTAAAATTCACCGAGGAAACAGGGCGGGATATGGTCCACCTCGCATTTTATTTTGTTCGCCCGGCACAGAGCCAGGGCCCGCTCAAGATAAGGTTTCACCGCTTTATATTCAGGCAGGAACCTGGCCCCCGCTCTGCCGGCGCCTTTTATATAGCTGAACTGGAGCCAGGCCGCCCCCTTCAGTTGTTTGGCCGCGAAAGCGGCGAAAGCGGGCAGGAGGCGGTAATTGAGGGAGCTGATAACATGGGTCAGCCGCACGGCAGCCCCGGCTTTTATAAGCCTCCTGACCCCTTCAAGCCTTTTTTCAAAACCGCCGCGGGCCCGGGTGATCTTAAAATCCAGAGCGGCCGATGAAGCGGGAAAGTTTATATTAAAATAACCGCCCGCGGCGTTCAGCGCGCGGATTATTCTTAAAAGGTCAGCTTCGGGCATGGACGCCGCGAGCAGAGCGTTGCTCTGAAGCTCGGCTTTTCGGCCCATCTTCTTTACCCCTGCAAGGAGGAGCTGCAGGGCCGCGGCGCCGGCCAGCAGCGGCTCCCCGCCGGAGATCTGGACGGGCCCGGCCGGCATTGCGGCTATCTCTTTAAGCCAGTTTTTCAAAGAGTCGGGTTCGTCAGCGCCCTGTTCAGCCGGGTAGGAGCAGAACACGCAGCGCTGGTTACATTTGCGGAAAAGGTGTATTAAAGCCATTTTTCAATTTCTTCGTATGGTTTTGCCAGCGACCAGTAATAAGTCCCGCGCGAGAACCGGCTTTTTACCAGGCCTTTCCGGGCAAGGCGGCCGGCCGAGTTCATTACCGCGTTACCGTCGGAGCAATCGCGGCAGAGCACGATATTTTTGGAAAGTTTAAGTGTCTCTTTGGTGGAAGCCTCTTTTCTTCCTTTCAGTATCTCTACAAGGCAGCGCTCGTTATCCGAGAGGAAGATCCTGCCGGGGGCAGGCCCTTCTTCCGGGCCGGCTCCCGCTCCGACCGGAGTAAACCCTTTCCAGCCGAATATTTTCACATAATGCCCGTCGGCACCGCCGCATTTCTTAGCCAGTGCGCACTTCCGGCAGGGAGGACCCTTAACCTTCGCGGCTTCCGCGTTCGCGTCCAGGTCCGTACTTTTTCCGTCCGGGTCGGTTACCACCGTATTAAACGAATCGAGCCCTATCGCCAGGGTCTCGCGCCCCTTGATAAAGCAGGGCGGGGTATTGAGAAAAAGTATCTCTCCGGGCAGGCCCGCTCCCTCCATCGTCTTTACGGCCCGGAGAAAATGAGGGGCGCATTCCGGCAGGCTCACTCCCAGTTTCTTGGCGTTGGCGGCCATAGCCCCGATATAGACCGGGTAGATGATGACGAAATTGGTTATCCCCCGCTCCAGGTAGAATTTAATTATTTCGGGGAGCCGGTTATAGTTGCGGCGATTGACCAATATATTGGTGCCCACTCTTATTTTAAGGGAGCGCAGGTTCTTAAGCCCGGCCAGCGCTTTTTTAAAAGCGCCGGGGACCCCTACCAGGGCGTCATGGGCCTTTTCATTGTCGGTTGTGAAAGAGAATTTACAGAACGTCAGGCCGGCCCTGGCCAGCTTGCCGCAGAAAGCGGCGTCGGCCAGCTTTATCCCGTTGGTCTGCACCCGTATAAAGTCGAACCCTACCGACTTGCCGAGCCCTATCACCTTGAGAATATCCGGCCTTATCAGAGGCTCCCCGCCGGTCAGGCCCAGCCTGCCGTAGCCGGCCTTACGGGCGGCGTAGATATTGCGGGCGATAGCTTCGAACGGCGCGTTGCGGGACTTGTCAAAGTCCCCCTGCGAGCAAAAAAGGCAGCGCGCATTGCAGTTATAGTTGAGTATCAGCTCGTAACATTTTCCGGTAGCTTTTTTTGCCATATAGAATATTAAAGGCCGTGGATGCGCCTGAACAGCGGGCTTGAAAGCCCGGCTTTGGCCGCCGCTTTAAGCCAGAGCGAAGAGATCTTCCTGGCCCGGGCCTGGCCGGGAGGGACCGGCCCGGGCTTAGCCCTGAACCGCGCCGCGGCCCAGGGCGCGGCGGGGCACATCGACTGCGAGGAATTTATCCCGCTCCCGGCGGCCAGCCTGAAAAACTTCTGCCGGCCCTTTCCGTCCGCTGCGACGCGCAACGGCGAGATCATTGCGGCGGGCCCCGAAAGCATCTTGTCGCAGGGATAAAAAAAACCGTCGGGGGCCAGTGTAATATTCCTGCAGGGTCCCGGGCGCGCTCCTCCGGCCGCCTGCGCGATAGCTTCATACCCGTTGGCGAGTTCCCACACCCCGCGCCCTTTCCGCAGGCGCACAAGATACTCCAGGCGCAGCTCTTTTGCAGAGGAAGCGAGCCTGGACAGAGCGGCCTTGTTCCAGGGGGCTGTTATATCCGGCGCCCAGGCCAGGCGCTCGAATCCCAGGCCGAGCAACCGGGTAATGACGGCTACGAGCTGCCCGGCTTTGTCGGGCGTTATGACCGCGCTGGCGCAGGCTTTTTTCCGCAGCCGGGGCGGCAGATTTTTCAGGGCCTTCTTTTCTTCGCAGGCCCCGCCCAGGCTTACGGTAAGCTTTATCCCCCGGCCCAGCAGCCGCGCCGCCTCGCCTTTTTCAAGAAGCAGCCCGTTAGTGAACAGGTGTACCGGCGCGCCGGGGCCGAAAAGTTTCCTTATCCGGTCCAGCGCGCAGTACAAAAGATCCCGGCAGAGCAGCGGCTCCCCCCCGAGCACGGTAAACTTAGGGGCTTCCGGCCTGGCCGCCGCGAATGAAGCCAGGGCCGCCAGCAGGGCGCGCCGGGAGATAGTGCCGCCGGAGACGCCGGAAGCGTAGCAGTAGGAGCAGGAGAGGTTGCAGCGCCCGCTCAGGTAAATAACAAGATGGTCAGGTCTGGTCATCGCTTGATCTGTGCCGCAGGCCGCCGGGCCCGCGCTTCAGTTTCTTTACCGGCTTAAGCTCTCTGTCGCCGTAATTCTTCAGGTATTCCACCCAGATCCCCTCGCAGGCGGAATAGAGGAGGCAGCCGCGGCAGCGCGCCGTTTTCCTGCGGCCGAGCGCCGCGCGCGAACCGATAGCGTCCGTGTTTACAAAATCCGGGGCCCAGTGCTCGGTCAGGAAAAGGGTTTTCTCGTTTATCTCGCTTATCTGCTCGAGGCAGCCGGTGAAATGGCAGAGGGGGACGTACCTCGCCTTCCACTGGTCCATTCCGGAGCGCAGCCCTATTTCCAGCGCCCGCCGCATGAAAGGCGCGGCTTTGGAGATGCGCGGGACCAGGACCTGAAAATTATTTTTAGCGCCGCCGTAATTAGGGTCTACGAAGATATACTCTACATTCCTTATTTTATTGCGGACGTAAAAAGCGGCGAGCCGCGGCAGCGCGGACATATTCTGCTTTACCACGGTGGTGTTGCCGTTGATCCGCTTAAAGCCCAGTGCCTTAAGGTTTGCGAGCCCCTTTTTAAGCTGGCTGAAACTGCCGGAAGCCCGGGTAAGCGCGTCATGCACCCGCGCGCCGGGCCCGTGCACCGAGAAGATCAGGGAATCTATCCCGGAAGCCACTATTTTTTTAGCAGCCGCCATGTCCGCAAATACCCGGCCGTTCGTAGCGCAGGCCACCTCGGCTATGCCCAGCTTTTTGGCGGCCTTTACCACCCGGCTGAAATCAGGGCGTATAGTGGCTTCCCCGCCTATTATCTCCAGTATATCGGCGCCTTTATTTTTAGCCTGCAGAACCTCGCGCAGAAGCTCAGCCGTGCTTTTCTCCGGCAGGCCGCGCTTGTCCGAGTCTATGCAGAAAGCGCAGTTATTGTTGCAGGCGTAGCCGGTAAATATGACTATCTTGAGTTTTTTCCCGTTCTTTTTCATCGGAGCATCCCGGCCAGGTTGCGGTCCAGAACCAGCGAGAGCACGGCCCCGGCGAAGATCCAGAGCGCGAAAGGCCTGCCCCGGACAACCTCCACCTTGGGATTATGCACTTTCAAGCTGTTCAGCCAGGTCCTCAGTTCGCCCACCTGCTCCTCGCTCAGACCGTCCTTGAAACAATCGTCGAACGCACCTTCAAAAGCCGTATTATCCTTGAGCATTTTCGAGGCTTTCGCGGACAGCACCATTCCCGGCTCGAGTTCGCGGGCCGTAACGTGATACATATCTTTCTTCTCCATCAAAAATTCAAGCATGAAGCGGCCGAAGAAAAGCAGCAGGCTGAATTTGAAGAAATTACTCAAAGCCCCCGAAGCCAGCAGCCAGAGATGTTCGGGGAAGAAAAAGAAACCGCCGACAAAATACACCGCGTAGCAGCCCGCGCTGAGATAGCCCCACCGCCGGCTGCTGAACGCCCCGCCGATCTTGTCCCACAGCATGAACATGAAGAAGAACAGGATATCCGCCCTGGAAAATATTTTCCCGAGGAATCCGCGGGCCTCCAAAGCCAGGACCTGGTGGAGCAGAAAAACAAAGCCTATATTCAAAGCCAGGGCCGCTACGGCCGCTTTATTCCTGCCGGCGCTCAGCACCGCCATCCGCTTTTTCATATCAGACCAGACCTCAGCGAAGAAGTCTGAAGGGGAAGCTGAGCTGAACCCGGAAGCGATAAAGCTCCCGAGTATCCACACCGCCGCGCTCACGAATATATTTATCAGCAGGCTTAGAAAAAGATAGTGGGGAAAATTACGGAGGTAAGGATTGGCCAGGGGGAGCGAGGCCGAAACCAGCATAAAGAACTTGGCGTCCCCGGCAGGCCAGATCTCGGAATACCAGAGCACCAGCCCGGCCAGCACGGACCAGAACAGATGAATAGCCAGCAGGAGGTAGAAATTATAATTCATGAAGCTCTGCGCGCGCCCCGTATAGCCAAGCGCGGTATACACCAGGAAAGCGGCCAGAGAGGCGGCGAACAGCCTCATCCCGGTCTTTATAGCGGCGTTAGGGATCTTCCTGGTGGCCAGGTCGCGGCTTACGACAGAGGCCGCCCAGACGGTGAAAGCGGCGAGGAACACAAGAGATACGGTTTTCATTTTTTCACCGGCTTTAATTCCGAATCCCCGAAAGCCTTATAATACTCGAGCATCAGCCCGAGGCATTTTCTCCTGAGGCGGCAGCCGCGGCAGGCCGCGGGATAGATCCTGTCTTCAGGGGGCAGGGTGATCCGGGCCAGCGGCCTGAGTTCGGGCCTGAGTTGGCAGAGCGGGAAATGGTAAAGTCTGAAATCGGAAAACTTTTTTATCAGCGGGAGCGCGGCGCCCACCACCTTAGAGGAAACCGAGAATTTAAGCCCTACGGAGCTGTGATTTTCAAGCGACATCCCTTCTATCTCGTAATGTATGGCCGTGACGGTATAGCTCCCGGTGTCGGGGAACTTCTTAAGCAGGAACTCCAGGGTTTTAGGAAAAGCCGCCAGGTTTTTCTTATGCAGGACCAGGCGTATCTCTACCCTTACGCCCCCGGCCATGGAGAAAAGATTCTCCAGGCCGCGCACTGTCTGGCTAAAAGAGCCCCTCACCCCGGCCACGGGATCATGAACGCCAGCCGAAGGGCCGTGCACGGCTATAGCCACCGAAAACGGGGGCCTGGCCAGGCGGGCGAATTTACCGGCGAATTTCCTATCCGCGAAAAGGCGCCCGTTAGAAAGCAGCGTTATAGGAATCCCGGGCATCCGGCGGCGGAAATAAGCTACCAGCTGGAAAAAATCGGGGTGGATGGTAGGCTCCCCGCCCGTCAGGCTGATAAACCCGGCCAGGCCGGAATTTTTAAGGTATACCTGCCCCTGGCCCTTGAGATAGCGCTCCAGCTTCTCTATCTGGCATTTAAGGCGGTACTGAGAAGAATCCTGGCGCGCGAAAGACTCCATATTGGTGCACATGACACACTTGTTATTGCATTTATTCCAGAGGGCGATATCAGGCATGGCTCAGCTTTCGCCTCCCTTTTCCAGCCAGGCTTCGATTATTTCTCTGGTCTTCTTTTTTTCAAGCAGAGAGAAAACGGCCTTGAACATCCCTTTTTGCAGCGCGCACCAGGAACCGTTCCTGATATTCCCCCACGGAGAACCCTGCACGGAGTAATTATGCACCGGGCAGACCCCGCAGAAAGGCTTAAAAGCGCAGCGCGCGCAGTAAGGCTGGTTCTCAAGGCAGGAAGCCATTGCGCAGACCCTGGCTGCCGGGGCGGTAATAAGCTCCCTGAACTTCTCTTTACGCACATTCCCCAGCCGGAAAAAATCGTCACCGCAGGCGGCTACCATCCGGCCCTCGTCGCAGGTATAGACGTCCCCGTTGAAATTATAGGCCAGCTGCCCTATGCCCGCGCCGCAGGGCGAGCGCAGGTCGAGAAAATTGGGGTCCTCCGCGCGCAGTATCTTGCGCGCCAGCAGCGCCGCGTTGCGTTCAATGAACTTCTCTCCCCGCCCGTTGACTTTCATTATGTAGTCTAGGCAGGAGGAGTAAAAACCCAGAAAATCGTTAGGGCCATAACCGATATCGGCCCACATCCCGCCGGCATAGCCTATCGGAGAAAGCGGGCGCAGAAAAATCCCTCCCAGGCCCAGCGCCCGGTACTCGTCCACTATGCCCCGGGGATCTTTCAGCGAAAGCCTGGTAGTGGTCATAAGGGCAGAAGGCAGGGCGTCGGCCCGGCCGTCTTTGGCCGCGGCTGCGGAAAACCGTTTTAGCCAGTACACCGCTTTACAATGAGAAGAACCGCCGGACCACTTCCGGTTGGCGTCGTGCAGCCCGGCCGGACCGTCGAGAGAAGTGCAGACGGACACTTCTTCTCTGACCAAAAACCTGAATTTAGCCTCGTCCATCAGGCTCAGATTGGTAACTACCGAGAGCGCCAGGTCTTTTCCTTTCTTTAAATTTATCTTTTTAGCGTAGAGGACAGTCTCAACAAGCACCGGCCAATTAAGCAGGGCTTCCCCGCCCTGGAACTCAATGGATATTTTTTTATTGGGGGAGGAAAAAGCCGCGTCTACGGACCTGGCGGCGGTAGCGCGGCTCATGTCGGTATTTTTTCCGCAGCCGCCTGGAGTCGCCCGGCAGTATACGCAGGCGTGGTTGCATTTCAGCGTAAGCACCAGTATATGCAGGCCCGGCCCCTCGTAAACACCGGCTGCAAGGCCCCTGGCGCGCTCCTCCGCCCCTTCGAAATCCAGCCGCGCGCGCAGCAGCCCGGCCGCCTCAAGCCTGCGGAAAAGCCCCGACTTTTTCTTGACCTTGCCTGCCCTGAAAAGCCGGAACTCCGGGCCGGTAAGCCTTAGGGCGGCCCCGAACGGGCTGCTCACTATATAGCCCGTCCCGTCGCTCTCAAAGCAGAAATCAAAAGGGGCTGAAATATTTTCCGTAGCTTTCATTTTATTCTCCGGCCGCACAGGCTGCGGCGCCTGCGGCCCCGGGCGACTTTAAAATCATTAACCTTAAGAAATTTCTGCCCGCCTACAGCGCCCCGCCCCAGCCGGACGGGGATTATTCTGCCCGCAAAAGCCGGGCTGCCGAGAACCAGGGTCTGAAGGTCGCTTCCATCTATAGTGCGGCCTGCGTTCTTTTCGGCAATGATATAGGCCAGAAATTCTTGACCCATCTCCCGTCCCAGCCAGCGCTTGTCAACTTTCTTCACCTCTACTCCGGTAATAAGCGCGCGCACTCCCAATTTAAGGCAGAGCCTTACCGCGTAAACAAGATCGAAGCCTATAACCGGCGCGGACAGCCCGAACCCCGCCCGGGCCGCAGCTTTCCGCCAGGCGTCTATCTTGCCCCCGCAGCGGCAGCGGGCCACTCCCGTAACCAGCGTGTCGGCCCCGCAGGCTTCGCGGGCGGCGTCCGCCATCAGCCCAACGTTCCTCGACAGCGCCTTTACCCTGAACCCGGGCCCCGTCTTTACAATAACCGCCGGGATACCCAGCAGGCGCGCATGCGCCTCTATTATCTTTGTCTTCCTGGAGTCGTTAAAATATTCTATGTGCCGGGGGCCGCCGTCAAAACCCACGAGGCAGCCTATTTCCGCCCCGGCGGCAGCCGCTTCCAGCAGGGCCAGGTGACTGTCCTTGCCCCCGCTGTAAATGACGGCGCACTTTTTCATTTGCGCCCCGCTTTCTTTTTTCCCGGGCAGGCTTGAACTCGCTCCAGCCGTAGAGCTCCGGGTACTCGCGCCAGGGGCCCTCGCAGACCTTGAACCATTTGCAGGAGCGGCATTCCGCGCGTTTTACCTTGCCTTCGTCGCGGCGGTAATCTCCATAGCTTTCGATATAAAGGTCCGCGTCTGAAACCGGCCCCTCGGGGATCACGCTCTCGGCCACGCATTTCTCGTAACCTTTCATAAGGCAGTACGGAATGGCCTCCGTAAAGCAGGGGATGTCTTTACTAATGCCGCAGTCCAGAGCCCGGTGCAGATACGGGACTATGTCGGTTTTCCTGGGAGTCAGCCATTTCCGGTTCTCCCAGGCCGATCCCACCAGGTGCACAAAAGCGAACTGGAACTGGTCTACCTTGAGATAAGCCAGGAGCTTGGCCAGCTCGGGCAGGTCTTTGTAATTGACGGAAGTGATGACCGAATTGGTCAAAACGAACATCCCGAGTTTTTTGCAGTTCAATATTCCCTGCACCACTTCTTTAAAGCTGCCTTTGGCACCTGTAAGCTTCTCGTGAATTTCCGGCCTGGAGCCGTGCATGGACGGCCCCATCTCGGTAACGCCTGCTTTTTTCAGCTCGGCGCAGTAATCGTAATAGGCGAAGCGGCGGCCGTTGGTCTGCACCTGAACGCTTTCATAACCCATCTTGCGCGCGGCGCGTACCGCAGCCGGCAGGCCGGGGTGGAGAGTTGGTTCGCCGCCGGTAAAAACCACGGCGCTGACTCCGGTTTTCCTGGCCCGGGCCAGGTCGGACTTTATCTCGGCCAGGCTTTTACGGGCCGCAAGAGAGCGCTTCGCGCCCTGGGCGCAGAAGTCGCACATATTATTGCAGTTGAAGCCTATTTTTATGTCGATGCGTTTCATTTTACGGCCTTCAAGCCTTTTACTGCGAATTTTTCGGAATAACCTTTAGCCGGCCCCGGGCACTTAAGGAGGAATTTGCACTTCAGGCACAGCTTGGGTTTCAGCGCCCCGGCCGCCCCGCCCGATTCTCTTGCGTCCCCGGACGCGCTTCCCTGCAGGTAGTCGGCGGACAGCTTCCAATGCGGGTAAAGAGCGCAGAGAGGAACCCTGAGGAACTTGACAGGCAGCCCGCTGCAGGCCGCCGCTTCGGCCAGCGGGCGCAAAGCCGCATAATCAGAGACTATATTCCCGGTTCCTTCAGGGAAAGCCAGGATAATGCTGCCGGCCCCGGCTTTCACAAAACTCCCAGCCGCGCCAAGCAGCCCGGCCGGGACGGGCTTTCGTATAACCCCCACCATGCAAACGGCAAGACCGGCAGCTGAAGCGCTCCTGACCTGCGCAAGGTCAGCAGGGCGCGCGCTTTCCGCTTTGAACATAAAATTATCCGCCCCGGCCGACCTGAGCGCGGAGAAATATCCCGCGTCGCGCGGCAATGCCGAGAGCAGCGAAACTTTTTTAAAACCGGCCTTCGCGGCGCAGCGCACGGCGCCCAGCTCCAGGCTGCCGGGACCGCCCGGCCGTCCGCAGATTATCAGGGCCTCAGAGCGGCCGGAATTGGCGGCGGTTAAAAGTGCCAGAGCAATTTCCCGGGAGGTCAGTTCCGGACCGGATTGAGGCGCCCCGTAAAGAAGGCTTTCTACCCCGCCGGCAAGGCACAGCTCGAACTCGCCCGCCGCAGTTTTATTAAAGTCCGGGGGCGCAAGAACCGCCGCCGAAGACCTGGCGGGGGAAACTTTCCCGTAGATCTCTTCCAGGCGCCTTACCACGCCGGGAGAATAAAACTCGCGGCGCAATTCGCAGGTGGCGCGCTCCCTGTCTTTCACCTGCAGGGACCTGCCGGAGACCGACAGGACTCCGGAACTCAGCAGCCTTTTTATCTTACCGGGAAAAGCGGCCCCCGGGCCTACACCAAAGCGGCGCCGGAAAGTCTGCTTATCCACCTGTCCGCGGTGCAGCGCGTCCAGTATCACAAAATTCGCCATCTCGTCTTTTTGGCTCAGCAGGGCGCCGGCTTCCGTAGGCAGCCTGCCTGCCGAGAGTTCGGACTCATAAAGCCTCTCGTCCGGAACATTGCGGTACCTGATCCCGTTCATCGCATAGGACACGGAGCTGGGACCCAGCCCGAGTATGGAATAAGAACCTTCTTCCCCCTGGTCGTAACTGTAGGGCCACCAGTCGCCTTTGCGCTTATACACCCAGTGACCGCAGCGCATTTTATAGCCCTTGTCGAAAAGAATATCCATCCCGCGGCGGCGCCAGGCCCTGGCGTCTTCCAGCGCATTTCCCTCCAGGGAACCGCCTTTGCCCCCGGCAGTGGTGCGGTACTTGGGCTGGAAATCAAAAAGATAAACTCTTTCCACGTCCAGGGCGGCAGTCGTCCTGACGTCTTTGAGAAAACTTTTTTCCGTCTGACCCGGCAGGCCGGTAATAAGGTCAACCTCTACCTGCAGGATACCGGCTTTCTTCGCCTGCTTTATAACCTCTATGGTCCGAGCCGGGTCCTGACGCCTCCCGAGAGCTTTCAGCAGCAGCGGATCGAAACTCTGCACTCCTATAGCCAGCCACTCCACTCCCGCAGCTTTGAGATAAGCCAGCTTAAGCGCGTCGAGCGTATTGGGGCTGGCCTCAAAAGCTATCCTGGTCTTCGGGGTTATTTTAAAATATGCGCGCAGTATTCCGAAAAGCCTTTCCAGCTGCGGGATGGTCAGCAGGCTGGGAGTCCCCCCTCCTATGCAAAGAAACCGCAGCGGCCGCCCTTTAAAGAGCGGGCCCATTATCGCTGTTTCCTTCTCGAGGGCGTCGAGGTAGCGGTCCACGGCCCCGGGAGCCGAATGGATCTTATAGAAGCCGCAAAAACGGCACAGCGTCTCGCAGAATGGGACATGGACATAGACCACGGGCCGGCGCCCGCCGTCCGACTTAAGCGAGCGCACCCAGGCGGCCTTTGTCTTATCAGCACTGCTCAGCCGGGGCCAGGCGGCCATAGGCGGATAATTAGGCGGGGCCTCAGGCAGGGAGTCCCTGTCGACGCAGGCCAGCAGCCTTTCAAAAGATATAGTCGTCCGTTCTTTTTCCATCATTGATATTTCTCCGCCCAGCGCTCCAGTATCTTCCTGGTCCCGGGACGGCTTAACTTCTCAAAAACTATATCGAACACGCCCATAAAGACCCGGCACCTGCCGCTGGTCATCATGTCCCCCCAAAAACTTCCCTGTGCGGCGTAATTATAGACAGGGGAGACCCGGCAGTACGGGCTGTACGGGCAGCGCGCGCAGCGCGGCTGGGCCAGGCGCGGGAAGCAGGAGAGGATCAGTGTTTTCCCCAGCGGGGAGGAGACCATCTCCCCGAAAGAACCGGTAACGGAGCCCAGCCTGAAAAAATCATTACCGCCTGCAGCAAGAAGCCGGGCCTCGTCCGAACCGTAAACAGAACCGTCCGGGCCGTAAGCCAGACGGTAAAGCAGGTCCAGGTTCTGGTAGCGCGGCCGCTCTCCGGTTACAATATGCTTGACGAACATAAGGGCGCCTTTCTCATAGACCTCTACCCCGGCACGGTTAAGCCTCAGCATATGGTCCAGCGCTTTGGAATAGAAGGGCAGGAACTCTTCCGGGGTAACCGCGAGGCCGCAATTCCCCGCGGCCCGGCCTATCGGTTCCAGCGGGCCCAGCTGCACGCGCGCTATGCCCCTTTTTAAAAATTCGTCCACTATCTCCCCCGGATAGGGCAGGGAATATTTGGTGACGGTACAGATAGCGTTGAGGCTTTCTATCCCGCCTTTGGCGGAGAGCTTGTTAACCAGGGCTATGGCACGCGCCGCCGCGGCGTGGCTGGAGCCTCCCAAAAGTTTACGCGCCCGGTCGTGAACGGGAGCCGGCCCGTCGAGAGAGGTGCATAAAGTTACCCCGCGGGAGGAAAGGTACGCCAGTTTTTCAGGATTAAGCCCCGCCAGGTTGGACACCATTGAAAAATGCAGGCCCCGCCCCGTCCTGGCGGCGCGGCTGCGGGCTTCCTCTATCAGGTACTTCACGACCCTGAAATTACGCAGCGGTTCGCCGCCCTGGAATTCTATCACCAGCTCCCGCGACCCGGTCCTGAAAATAAAATCCAGGGTTTTTCCCGCCGTGGCCAGGGACATGTGCCGGCCGCCGGCGGCGGCCGAGGCGCCGCAATAAAGACAGGCGTGGTCGCAATCCCCCGTCACCGACACGATATGCACCCTGGGCCCGGCCCAGTCTTTAAGCAGGGCCGCGAAGTGGCCGGGGAGCAGCTTTTCAAAATCCAGAAGCCCGCTGAAGAAACCGCGGGCGCCCAGCGTCTCGTTCTCGGCGGCCGGCAGGGGCGCGCCCGAGGCGAAACGGGAGAGTGACGAGGCTTTTATTTCCGCGTTCCGCGAGAAATCGTTGGAAAGCAGGCAGGCCCCGCCGCGGCGGGCGAAGTTGAAATCGGAAGGCTGATTTTTCTTTGCCGCCATCAGATATACCCCTTTTTGAATAATTTTATCAATTGCCTGAGATAAGCCTTCATTGCGGGTTCCGAAGCCGCGCGGGCCACTATTTCCCTGGCCGCGTCCCGGCAGACCCCGGTGCGCAGGGCATGGGCGCGGCTCCCGTCCGACAGACCGGGGAGGCGGTAATAGGACCGCAAGCATTCCCGGCAGAGCTTCGAACCCGCTTTTGGCCTGCAAGCCAGATAGCGCCCAGCGAGGCCGCTCCCCGCGCTGCCCACCGCGGCCGCGCGGCGCTGCGCCGCCGTCTTCAGGAAAGGGTAAGGATAGAAAGACAAAGTTCCGTCCGGGAAAAGCTCGAGGTCGCGCAGGAACGGACAGAAAGAATTAGCGTACTCTTTATCGCGGAGGAGTTCGAGCAGCGGCTCCAGGACCACGGGCTTCCCCGAAGCGGCGCGCTCCAGGGTGAACCGGGCTATCTTCCGCATTCCCCCCTCAAAAGCGGCGTAATCGGCGGCGCGCCAGGGAACCCCGTGCACGCACTCAATACCTATGTTCGCAAAACCCTGCTTCACCAGGCTCTGAAAATCTCCGTAAACCGCGGCGGCGCGGCGCGGGTGCACGCACAGGATAACGTGCAGGTTCTCTCCGAGCGCGGAAGTAAAAAGCGGGATCTTCTTTTCCACCGCGCTGTAGGAACCTTTGCCCGAAATAAATTTGCGCGACAGGTCATGGCTTCTCCCGCTGCCGGAGAAACTCACGGCGAACCTGGCGCCGCGCCCGGCCAGCCAGCCCAGTTCTTCGGGCCCGGCCAGAACCCCGTTGCTCGCGACGGAAACCGCCAACAGCTTGCCCAGTTTTTTAGCCCTGGCTATCGCCGCGGTTATTATCTTTTTAACAAGAACAAATTCCATCAGCGGCTCGCCGCCGTATATCTCGAGGGTTTTGCTCTTTCCCGGGGAACCCAGGAAGGCGTATACGGCCGCCGCCGCGTCCTTAAAAGGGATGGTCTCTGCCCTGCTTTTATCTATAAAACAATGGGTGCACCTCAGGCAGCAGCCCGAAGTCACGGCGATCTTGAATTTCAGAACTTCTTTATTGAACTTCATTTCTTTTTCTTAAGCAGCTTCTCCGCGCGCTTGAGCCTGTTATGGGACGGCAGAAGAGGGAAAGGCGCCGCCTCCTTTTTAACAGGCCTGAACTCTTTGCTGCCGAAAATATCGGAATACCATTTCTCGAACCCCATGCACCTGCCGTTATAGACGCAGCTGCTGCAGGACTTGTTCTTAAGGCAAAGCCTTTCTTTAAGGCCGTGTATCCTGTCTTCCCTGCCGTCAATATGAAAGAGCGGCTCGTCTGTTTTGGGAGCCGCGGGGCGCTCCCATTCGGCCATCAGGTGCGCGGCCTCGGGGATATTGCAGGGGCAGAAATTCACCAGCACAGAATCCTCTATAACGGCCCCGGAGCTCTTCAGGTACTCCAGAGCTTCCCGCACATAAGGCACAGCCTGCGTTACGCTGACTTTAAGCTCCCCGGCCCTTTCGGCCATCATCCCGTTATAGTGAGGGAAGATAACGTTAAAATCCTCTATGCCGAAACGGCCGCTGATAATTTCGAGAAGATTGCGCAGGGTTTTATAATTGGGCCCGGTAAGAGCGTGGTTAACAGAGATCTCGGCCCCGAGACGGGTCAGGTTTTCGAACGCCTTCATCACTTTTTTAAAAGCGCCGGGCACGCCCACAAGAGCATCGTGCAGCCCGGGGGTATGACCATGCACCGAGACCCGGAAAATATTAGCGCCCGCGTCCACAAGGGACTTCGCGTAGTCCGGGTCGGCAAGTTTCAGCCCGTTGCTCATAACCTGGACATAGGGGTAGCCCATCGAGCGCGCCAGCTTCACTATCTTCGGCAGGTCGGGGCGCATAGTTATTTCTCCGCCTATCAGGTAGGCGACCCAGCATTTTTCCATCCGGCCTTTGTACAGGGCCGCGGCCGCTTTTTCAAAGGGCATGCGCTCGGCCACCTGGTTCAGCACGGCGTCGGGGTGGTAGCAGAACCTGCACTTTGCGTTGCAGTCGTAATTGAGTATAACTTCGCAGTTCCTTGGTTTTATCATTGGTTCAGGACCTGGAGGACCGGGGGCCGTCCCCGAACAGTGTTTTTACGCGGAAAGAAGAGGGCGCCCGCGACAGCGGTTTAAATTCCGCGCCGCCCAGAAGGGCCAGGTACTCCTTGTCGAAACCCCGGCATTTTTTATCAAGTACGCAGCGGGCGCAGTTCTTTGTCTTGGCGCTCTGGGTGTTTTTCATTTCGGCCATATTCACCGAAACCCCGTCCACCGGCATCAGCGGGTCCGCCCCCGCCGTCTCGGACTCCCAGTCCGCCAGCAAATTCATATGTCCCGGCAGAAGGCAGGGAGTGAAATTCACAAGCATGCGGGAAAAAGCGGCTATCCCCGGCTTTTCGAGTATAGCGAGACCCTTTTTTATGTAAGGCAGCGTCAGGGATATTTTTACTTTGAGCCTGTCTTTATTAGCGGCCATTACCCCGCGGTAATGACCGTAGATGATGTTATAGTAATTCATCCCGAGTTCATTGTAGGCGAAATCGAAAAAATCGGGAAAATGACGGTAGTTCAGGGAATTTACCACCTGGTTGGTCCCGGTCTCGCGCCCGAGCCGCCTGAGATTCTTTACCGCCCGCACCGCGAGGTCAAAAGCGCCCGGCACGCCCACTAACTTATCATGAAGCGCGGCGGTATGCCCGTGCAGGGAGATATCGAACATATTGAAGCCGGCTCCGGCCATTTTAGCGGCGTAAGCGGGGTCAGCCAGCTTTGCGCCGTTGGTGCAGAGTTTGATGCAAGGGTAGCCCGCCTTGCGCGCGAAAGAGGCTATTTTACCGATATCGCCCCGCAGCGTGGGCTCGCCGCCTATGATTGCGGCTATCCAGCAGCCCTGCCTGCGCCCGAGGTAAAGAGCTTTAAAAATATCCTCCAGCCTGGACTCGGGGCCGCCGGGCCCGAATGAACCGGGCTCGCTGTAGCAGAACAGGCATTTATTATTACACGCGGAATTCACCGTCACTTCGCAGACCTTTGCTTTAAGGTTGACCGGCCAGCGTATATTGGCCAGGCGCGCCGGTATTTCGGACCTGTTAAGCCCCGGCATTTTACCCAGGGCGTATTTAATGTTTTCTTTCAAAAAAGGATTCATCAGTTTTTCTTATAAATTCTAAAACCGCTCCCCCGGAACGCAGCGTGGTCTCTACACTTACCTGACAATAAAAAAGCCAAGGTCGCACAGGGATGAACCCCGTTGCCCGGACAAGGCTTGTATATCAATTATTATATAATTTAAGCGTAAACACATGATGCAACTAAAAGAAACAGCCTTCGACGCCTTCCTGGCCGCTCTTAAACGCCTGGATTATACCGGCTACGCCGAGCAGTATCCCCCTTTCGGCAGCTGGGAGGATTTTACCGGGCGCCGGGAGGAAATACTGGCCGCCTGGCGGGAATCACTCGCGCGCGTTAAAGAAGCGGGACTCTTCGTCAATATCCCTTTCTGCCGCTCCAGATGCAGATTCTGCTTTCTGCCGGTCACGCCCATAGGCTCCTCCGGCCCGGCCAGAAAGCGTTCCTTTTCCCTATATCTGGAGGCCCTGGACGCTGAAGCTTCAATCTTCTCCCCGGTTTTTAAAAAAATAAAGATGTCCACGCTTTATATCGGAGGAGGAACTCCCTCCCTGATGACCCCGGCCGAGACCAGCAGTTTCTTCGCCCTTCTGCGCGCGCGCTTCGATCTCCCGCAGGGCTGCCAGACAGTACTGGAGCTTCACCCGGACGACGTGACCGCTGAAAAGCTTTCGGTTTACAAGGCCTGCGGCGTAAACCGCGTCTGTATAGGCGTACAGTCCATGGACGAAGGAGTTCTGGCCAAAAACGCCCGGCGCCAGGGCCTGGGCAGGGTGGCAAAAGCGCATGCCGCGCTGAAAGCGCACGGGATAAACGGAGTTAATATAGACCTCATCTGCGGCCTCCCCGGCCAGGAAAAAGCCAGCTTCCTGAGGGACCTCTCTGAAGTAATAGCGCTGCGTCCCGACCAGGTGCACCTGAACACTTTCATCAACACTCCCTACACTCTTCACGCCAAAGCCGGCGGCCGCTCAGGCGCCGAAGTCGCGGTGGAAGCTGTAAGGAGCGAAGGCTTCCGGCTCTTGTCCGAAGCCGGCTATCAGAAGATAGACTCGGACTCAATGGGCCTTACTCCGGGCTCGCGCAACCGCCAGTCCGCGGACCTGAGCGGGAAGCGTTCGGTACTGGGCCTCGGGCCGGGCGCGGTTTCACGCGCTTTCGGGGCGGGACGCTACATAAACCGGACCGATTGGCCGGGCTACAGAGAGCTGGTTTTAAAAGGATTTTCGCCCGCGGTAAAAGGCGTGGCCTGCGGACCGCGGGAAGAGATGATCTACTCGGCCATCACGCAGCTGACCGATAACCTGTCTTTAAACCTGGCGGAATTCAAGCGGGTACACGGCAAAAGCTTCACCGGGGTTTTCCCCTACGAGGCCGCCGAACTGGGGCGGGCCGGGGCCGTCCTCTCAGGCCGCAGTCTTAAGCTCCCGAAGAACATGTGGGGACTTGTCCGCCGGGTTTTCTACCAGCCCGGAGTTATCTCCCGCGGCCTGGCCAATATCAGGTCAATGAAGCAGGGCCGGTAATATTTTTTCATTCGGGATCCTGAAGACCCCGCCGGCGCCGGCTACATACAGATATTTTTTTGTGGCGCCCAGCGCCTCCACCCTCGGCGTGACATAAAAAGAACCCAGCCTTTCCGAAGAAGCCGCGTCGTAGACAACGACATCCCCCCCCAGGTAAGACCCGGCGTACAGGTATTTTCCATCGGCAGAGAATTCCAGTTTCCTGACATGGAAAGGCGCCCGCATGATCCCTGTTATCTTGAGGTTCTGCGCGTCCAGCTTGTAAATATCCCGGGTGAACACGGACGGCGCGTAGATGCGCCTGCCGTCGGGAGAGAGCACAATGTCCATAAAACCCTTTGAAGGGTCCGACGAGTTCACAAGCTCGAGGGTCGCCTCATCCAGCTCGAATATGCGCCGCCCGGGATGGACTCCAAGCACCTGGGTAAACCACATAAGCCTTTTAAAACCCGGCCTGGCCTCGGGATCCCTGCCATAAACTGAAATAAGCAGAGTATGCCTGCGCGGGTTCCTTTTAACCTGAAAAACAACCGCTCCCGTCTCTACCATGCCGGCCCTGGCCAGCGACAGTGTCCGCAGGAGCTTTCCGTCGGAATCGAGCGTAAAGAGCACCGGGTTCAGGTTATTGAGCACGTAGATCCTGCCGCAGGCGTTATGCACCGCGAACAGTTCCTCTACCGGCCAGCCGGCGACCGAAGCCGGCAGCGGAAGGCGTTTTACCGAGTCGGCGCCGGGAACATATTCGAGGATATAGTTCTCGTGCCAGGGCGCGAAATAAAGTTTATCCGGACACTCGGAGGAAAACCGGCGCACCTGGGTGTTTTCATGGAAAGCCCTGAACTCCGGACGGAGCAGATTTACCCAGACGAAGGTCGGAGCGGCCGCGTCCTTTCTCCCGATCGTGGCCCCCAGGGAAACAGCCGCCCAGCTGTCTCCCGGGTCTGCGTACAGATCATGGGTGAACATTACCCCTTCGGGCCAGGTCTCGCCGTTCAACCCTCTGTAGCCGTCAGAAGGAAAAATCTTTTCCAGCCCCGCCGCCGGCCCTCGCCATTCGCGCAGCGGCCCGCCCGGATAAAAGTAAAGCAGCAGGAACAGCGCTATTGTCGCGGCTCCGGGCAGCAGGACCGTAGTGGTCAGCCGAAAGGCCGCGCGCCGGAAAGTGAGCAGCCAGTAGGCCGCCGCTATGGCGGACCCGAGAAAGACCGCAGGCAAAGGGCTCGCCGCCCAGCTGATCCACAGGACGAAGTTCCATAAGCCGATAAGCGGGGAAAATATAGAAGGCTGCCCGTATACCATGAGCGGGTAGAGAAAAAAAAGCGCGCTGAGGGCCAGCAGAAAAACCATCCTGCCGGCCATGGCCAGCCAGACACGGGGCCCCGGCCCGAGCCTGCGGGCCTCTATGAAAAGGGTAGCAGCATATTCACAAGCAAGCAGAGGCAGGGCTGCCGCAAAAGCGGCCCAGCCCGGCAGCGGCTGGAAGTACAGGAAATAACTGTGCACAGAACGTATATAGTATAATTGGGCGATAGAAACAGCGGCAGGAGACGCCAAAACCAGGGCCGTAGCCCCGAACCCCGCCGGCAGCGGGACTTTCCTGAAAATTGAAGATATTCCTTTCATAAAATGCCTGAACTCGCGGTAATTATCCCGGCTTATAATTCCAGCAAAACCATCTCAGCCATTCTGGCGAGGCTGGCCGCAGTGAGCGCGGCCCTTCCCGAAACAGCGGTCCTTCTGGTGGATGACGGCAGCTCTGACGGAGTAGGCGCGGCCGCATTAAGCGCGGCCGAAAAACTTGGCCTCTGCCTTGAGGTACTCTCTCATGAAAAAAACCGCGGTTACGGCGCCGCCCAGAAAACCGGCTTCACCAGAGCGCTTAAGCTGGGTTGCCGCGCCGCCGTGCTCCTCCACTCGGACGGCCAGTACGCCCCCGAGGAACTGCCCTCAATGATAAAGCCACTTCTCGACGGCACGGCCGATGTCTGCGCCGGCTCGAGACTGCTTTCCGGCCGGGCCCGCGCCGAAGGGATGCCCCTGGCCAGATACCTGGCCAACCGCTGGATCACCGCCCTCGAAAACGCGGCATTCGGCCTGGATTTCGCAGAGTACCACTCGGGCTATATGGCCTACTCTTCCTCGGCGCTGCGCGCTATTAAATTCGATACCCTGACCGACAAGTTCCATTTCGACGGGGAAATGCTGCTGTGCGCGGGAAAGCTCAGGCTGCGCGTAGCCCAGCGGCCTGTCGCCGCCCATTACGGGCCGGAATCCTCCAGCCTGGCCCCCGTTCCCTACCTGGCCGAAATAGCGGGCGTGCTCCTTCGTTATCTGAGGCGCGGCTATTTCTTCCAGCGTTAAACGCTCCGCTTAAAAATATTTTTCAGGGCGGCGTAACCCGCGCGCTCGGGCAGCGGGTTTAAGAATCCGGTCCGGAGCCTGAACCGCGCCAGAGGCCTGTAAGCGTTGTAGAGCGCTTTTAATATCCAGCCGCCCGAACCATAGTCGTCCATCTTCCGGTCCAGGAATTTGCTGACAAAGCAGGCGCGCTCCAGGAAATCCTTCAGCCCCGGGCTGCTTTCGTGCATATGGGAATAATCCCATTCGTATTTGCCCCACTCCTCCAGCCTCCCGGGGAAAGACGTGCCGGCCCGCTCAAGGGCGGAGAACAGCTTGGTGCCCGGATAAGGCGAGAATATATAAAACTGCGGTATCCGGAAATTCTCTCCGAGCCTGAGTATCTCGAGACCGAAAGACATCGTGGTGCGTATCTCTTCCGGGGTTTCGGCAGGCAGGCCCACTATCAGGGAGCAGAGCACGGCTATTTTCCTGTTCTTAAACCTCGCAAGCTGCTCACGGGCCAGCCGCAGGCTGCCGGATTTATTTAATATTTCGGTCCGCACCCTGTCCACACCGGATTCCACGCCGATAGCTATCCTTACGACCCCGGCCGCCTCGGCAAAATCCAGGTCCGCGTCGGACATCCTGGCCAGGGTTTCTATGTCCACCCCCTGAAGCACGCAGCCCAGCCCCATTTCTTTAAGCCCCGCAAGTATGGTCATAGCCCGGCGCTGGTCGATAAAAAAATTATCGTCGAGCAGGTAGACCAGGGAGAAATCATAGCGGGAACGCAGATCTCTCAGTTCCGCCAATACCCTCGCCGCGCTTTTAGCGCGCAGGCGGCCCAGACTGAAAACGCGGTTATAGCAGTAAGCGCACTTACAGGGGCAGCCGCGGCTGGACTGGTAAAAGAACATTCTTTTTCCGCGGTAGGTCTGCGTATATTTTTCCATGTCCACCAGGTGGTACGGCACGGGCGGCAGGGTATCCAGGTCCAGCAAGGGGCCGCGCGGGGAACTGAAAACCTTTCCTTCCTTCCTGCTCCAGACTCCGGGAATACCCGCGGTATCCGCCCCGGCGGCCAGGCGCCTCACAAGTTCGGCCAGGGCTTGTTCTCCCTCCCCCTCTACCACGTAATCCGCCAGGTCATGAGAAACCGTCTGCTCCGGCAGCAGCGAAGCGTGTATCCCGCCCCAGACGAGCGGGGCGGCGCAAAGACTCCGCGCCAGGACCGCGGCCTCCAGCGCGTTCAATATCATCCCGCCCGTCATGGCCGTAAAACCTACGGCGACCGTGCCTTTATCTATGGCAGCGGCCAGCGCGGCGCGCCAGTCGGCTTCGGCCCGCTGGTCTACTATGCGGACTTCCAGTTCGCCGCAGATCAGCGAGGCGGCGCAAAGCAGGCCGAGCGGAGGCGTAGGGTTGTCCCGGAACATATCCATGTCGCCGATACCCGGCTGGATCAGGACCAGGTTGCTCTTCATGAGCCGCTCCCGGAAACAGTAAAGTCTTTAAGCACCAGTGAGTCGGAGAGTTCGGCCCCGGCCGGCACGCTGCCGCCTTTAAAAACTACGCAATTTTTAAGGCGCGCCCCGGCCCCGACCAAAGCGCCGTCTGCCGCCACCGAATTTACCAGCTGGGCGCCCTCTCCGAGCGCGGCAAAAGGGTGGGAGAAACCGGGCAGGCCCCGTTCGGCCAGCCAGGCGAGATTGGCCGCCAGGATATCCCGCGGATAGGTAATATTTACGTCAAGCCTTAGGGTTTCCATCGCTTTAACCAGGCCTCCTCCCGCTATCAGGTTCTGTATAGCGTCGGTCAGTTCTATTTCCCCGCGCAGTGCCGAAGGGCGGGTAGACTTCAGGGCCGGCATAAAGCGCGGGCCGAAAAAATATATTCCGCACGGTTTCACCATGCTGAGGGCGCGCGCGGGTTTTTCTATTATCCTGAGCACCCGGCCGTCCGGCGCCTGCTCTATCGTGCACTCCTTTAGAATGTCAGCTTCTTCGCTTACCGTGCGCACCGAGAGCACGGCGTCAGCCTCTCCCCCGGCGATCGCTTTCACGGCCCCGGCCAGGTCCGGCCGCGAATAATAAGTGTCGCCCAGGACCAGGGCGAAAGGCCCGCCGCCCAGCCAGGGCTCGGCCAGCGTGGCGGCGTGGCCTATGCCCCTCCGTTCCGGCTGCGGAACCACAAAAAGCTCCGCCCCTGAACCCTCCAGGGCCCGGCGCGCCGCCGCCTCGACCGAATCCGAGGACGGGTCCGTCACTATGATGAATTTTTTTGTTCCCAGCGCGGAGAAGACGCGCAGGTGCAGCTCCAGGAGGGAGCAGTCGCCTACCGGCAATAAAGCCTTAGAAAACAGCCTGCCGATTTCGCCCAGCCGCGCTCCGGCTCCGGCGGTAAGTATGACTACTGGGATCATGATAGGGTTATCTTTTCCGCTGCGGAGATGCCGGCCTCGATACTGTGGTCCATATTATAAATAGACCACTCGCCGAAGCGCCCCGCGGATATGATACCCGCGGCCGACAGGCGGCGCAGGCAAAGCGGCACGTCCTCGCGGCGGCGGGCGTGCGGTACGGGGTAGGCCGGGAAATGGTCGGATGACCATACTTTTTTAATATCTTTCTTTTTCACAATTCCCAGCCCGGCAAGGGCGGAAGTTACCCGCTTCTCCAGCCCGGCGGAAGAACAGGACACAGGCAGCGCGCATTCCGCCAGAAGCGCCTTGCCCCCGGGAACGGCTTTAGGATTAATAAGGTCAACCCGGGTAAGCCGGTAAAAAGGCAGAGCCGGGTCCGGCACATAGATCCAATGGTAAGGGGGCAGCTTCACTTCAGACAGAGCGTACTGCAGGCAGACCACCCTTGTGGCGCGCAGGCGGGAAACCGCGCGGGAACAGTCCTTAAGGCCGGCCAGTCTCACCGCCCGGCCGAGGGGCAGAGTGGAGATAAGATTTTTATAGCAAACCGCGCCCCGGGAAGTATGCACAATCCTGAGTTTCGGATCTATTCTGACGGCTTCTACGCCGCAGAAAAGGGCGAGCGGCTTTATAGCCCGGAGCAGGCCTTCAGCCAGGGCTTCAATGCCGCCCCGCCTGGGATAAATAAAATCCGCGTGAGGAGCGACATCCCCCGTTGCGGAGCGGCCCCCTCCGAGTATACTGTCCGCCAGGCCGGCAGGGCCCGGCAGGCGTATCTTAGAGGAGAGCCAGGCATATTCCATACCCGCCAGCGGCGTCTGCCAGAGCTTCTCATTATACGGCCTGAAAAAAAGGTCCACGATCCCGCTCCCCAGCTCGCGCAGAGCGTAATCCTCCAGGTTGCGGAGAACAGGCTCTTTTTTTTCAAGGCGCTTTTCAAGCAGGCTGCGAAGCACCAGCTTCTTTTCCTCAAGTCCGAGCTGGTTTATATTATCCTGGAAAGGGAAATCCACATACCCGTCTTTCCACATGACCCCGAGGGAGTGGCGGTAGCTGTAGACCGGACCGGCCAGTTTTTTAAAAATGGCCGAAGCGCGCTTGTTCTTTGTAAAAAAAACATGCGGCAGTTCGTCTATCGTCACTCCAAACTCCCGGTTGGTCTTAAGCAGCCCTCCGGGCCTGGCTTCACGCTCCAGGATGAGGATATCCCTGCGCCCGGAACTCAGCAGTTCGCGCGCGGCGATAAGCCCGGTAAGGCCGGCCCCGAGTATGACTGTTTCCGCTCTTTCCGGCAGGCCGGCGCGGCTGTTTTCATGCTGTTTTCTCATTAGCGATTTAACAATATTAAATATTAGCAAATATCAGCTTAAGCCCTGTCCGCGCGGATAATCCGCCATTTCCCCAGCCCTACGGTCCGGGAGTTTTTCCAGCCGGCGGCGGCAAGCCCGGCCTGAAGTTCCTCGAAAGCGCAGTCATTCCAGCCGCCGGTAAGTTCCCATTCTGCGCCGAATTCAGGGTAGCCCAGCCCGCTGTCAATAACGACAAGGCGGCCGCCCTCTCCGGACGCTGCATGGAGACCTTCCAGGACGGAGGCGCGCTCCCTGCCGGGCATAACGCTTAAAACCTGGGAAACAATTATCTCTGAAAATTTATTCCTGCCCCTCAGGGCCGCTCTTATGCCGGCCGCCATCTTTGGCCTGTCAGCGTAAACCCTGCGGCCACCGCCCGCCGTCCGGGAAAAGCCCAGTTTCTCCTCGATGAGCACTTCCAGAGCCGGGCTGAAGTCCTGCATTTTCTGCGGATCCGAAGAAGCGGCGCCGCAGACCAGAAGAACCCGTCCGCCCAGCCGCGCGCCCAAAGCCAACCGTATTATATCGCAGGCGCTGGGGGCCTCAACGCTTTCCCATTGCAGCCGGGCCTCGCAAAAATCCGCGTAGCGCTCCGCGAAAGAGCGGCGCACTGAAGCGCCCTTTTCCTGGCCGGCCAGTCCGCGGATAAGACCTATACGGGATCTTTCAAAGCTATTGGCTTCCAGCCCGGACCAGTCGCCATCGTCGGGGGTCGCGCTCAGCTCCGCAATCACTGCGGCCATCTGAGGATGCGCGCGCGCCATATCGCTGACCCGCCTGCACAGGTCCACCCCGGGAAAGCGGGACTGCCCGGCGCGCCCGCCGGCTATATAGCGGAAAAGAAAACCGAAATATTTATCGGCATGCACGATGTTCGCGCCCAGTGACAGCTTCCGGGCGAAGGCCGCCGTTTTTTTCATTGCGCGCGCCCCCATTGAAGGCGTGCTCAGCACGTAATACGGTTCCGTGTCGAGAAACCTGATCCGCCTCCTGTCCGCCGCCTTGCCCAGCGGACTGCCCGGATAAACGTGCAGCCTGTGGAAATACAGGCCCAGATTCCGGGAAAGACCCCAGTTAAAATTAGCCAGGCTTCTTTCAAAAGTGTCTCCCGGCAGCCCGATTATAAAACTCATGACCACCTTGGCCCGGGGAGCTTTTACGGAGATCAGCGCGGCCTTCCTGGAAAGAGCAGCCAGGTCCATCCGCCTGTTGACCTGGCGGCAGGTATCGGGGAAAATACTCTGGACGCCGATGCCTATGCTAAACACCCTGCTGTTCAGCAGGCCGACCAGGCGTTCATCCAGATTCAGCAGGTTAACCTGCACCTCGACGTTCGCGCCCCGGCCGGCGGTCTCTCCGGCCAGCAGCTTTAAAAGGGGCTTAATCTCCCGGTTCTGGCAGATATCGGAATCGGTAAGGAACAGGGTTTTTAATTTCCTAAAATCTTTTAATATTTTTTTAAGGTCCGCCTTGACTCTTTTAAGCCCGAAGCTCCTGAAGTTCCTGGGGATAGAGCAGTAGAGACAGGCCTCTCTGCACCCGCGGGTCATCTCGAGCGGGATCTTGGTGTAATCAGGCCAGTTGAAACAATTCTCAAGATAAGGGGAAGGAAGACTGGAAAGCTCAGCGCAAGGGGCTCTTCGCTGGTTCACGACCAGCCTGTCCCCGGAACGGAAAGAGAGTCCTTTTACCCCCGAAAGATCCCCCGAAAATATTAAAGCCTTAAGAAACTCCGGGAAAGTCTTCTCCGCTTCCCCCGTCGCGGAGAAATCCACCGCGCCGCCCGCATACAGCTCCTCGGTGGAAACCACGCTTACCAGCGGGCCGCCGAAAATTATCTTTGCCCCGCAGCGCCGCCTGATCTCTGCGGCCGCCGTTTTAGTCGCCTCTAAGCCGCCGTATACGGTAAATCCTACCAGGTCCGGCTTTAACGAGACCACCCGGTCCGGCGCTTCTTCGGCGTTCACCCAGGGCTCCAGCACAATGATCTCGGCCTTTTTTTTAAGCAAAGGGTCGCTCATTGCGCAAATCTTCAGGAGGCCGGCAGCCAGCGGAAGCATGCCGTCGGCATGAAGCGGCGGAACCAGGACTACCCTGAATTTACCGCGGCGGAGCGCTGTTTTATTTTTTTCAGTCATCGGGTCAGCGTTTCCCGGAGGCTGCGCGCGAGGGCCCGGGCAGGGCCGCCGGCAGGTCCCGGTTCCCTGAACCCATCCCCTCTTCACGCAGTACGCCGACTATATCCGCGCTGCTCTTAAGAAGCGTTTTAAGGTCTCCCGGCTCCAGCAGGTTCCTGTAATAGATGCACAGCAGGCAGGCGAGAAACAGATTCTGGCCGGAGGCCATTACGGATTTAAAGGCCAGTTCCCTGGAGGCGCGTATTTTTTTCAGGTCGAGCCCGGAACGCCAGTCGCCTACGGAGTAGGCCGCGCGCAATGCCGGGTTTTGGGCCACGCGCGAAGCTGAAATTATGGAGCACGGGTAAAAAAACCCGTCGGGACCTATGGATACTTCGCCCAGGGAGCAGAAGCTTTCAAGAGACGCTCTTCCTTTATCCAGCCGCTTGTAGCCGAACCCGGGCATTTCTATGAAAGCTCCGCGTCCCTCTCCCTTTAAATAGTCCGCAGCCTTGCGGAGCTCCCTTCTTAACTCCGCGAGGTCGCTTTTGCCCCACGCTTCCTGGACGGCGAAAGAAAGCCCCAGATCGCCCGCTCCGAGCGAAGCGAGGAAACGGATATTTTCAGCAAGGCGGGGGGCCGTGGCCCTGGTGACCGTGGTTGAAATGCCCAGGGATTTCCTGGCCGCGGCGGGCAGGGCCCTGATGTTCTTTATTACGCGTCTGAAGCTGGGCCGTCCGCCCCCGGTAACCCGGTTCAGGTTCTGGCTGAACGGTGCGCCGTCAAGGCTTATCTTAAGGTGTACGGCGCTTTTCCTGAAAAGCTCCGCGGTACGGGCGTCGAGCAGCAGCCCGTTAGTAAAGCACTCTATCTCCAGCGCGGGACCTACGGCTTTCCTGAGCCAGGGCAGCAGCCCGGCCAGAATCTTTTTATCCAGAAGGGGCTCTCCGCCCGAGATGCTTATTTTCTCTACTTTACCTCCGCCTGCCGCGCGCAGATAATGGAGCACCGCGAGCTTCATGCGGCGCAGGTCGAGTTTCTGGGCGCGGGTGCGGTCCAGGTCCCCGGAATAGCAATAGCGGCAGCACATGTTGCATTGGTTTGAAACACAGATGTCCAGCTCCGCCGGAACGCCCCTTTTGGCAGGGGCTGCGGGGGGAATAACGGATATTCTTTTGCGGGATGAGGATGGCATCTTTAGGCGCTGCCGTACTGTGACCGGGGCCTGTTTCCGGTGTCGCGCCCCCCGATCGGGGGCGCGGCGGAATTTCAGCAGGCGCTCAGCAATTCTCTAACACCAGCCGCCCCGGGCGTGGGAGCCATGGGAGCCGTGAGAAGAATGACTGGCATGCGAACCATGACTGCCGTGGGACGAATGAGAACCGTGAGAACCGTGCGAACCGTGCGAACCGTGACTCTGATGGCTGACATGGGCGTTAGTGGTAAAATAATTCTGATGTACGGTCTGCGCACTGGCCTGGTCCACCATAGCGGCGCCCAGAATGCCGAGCGCCAGCCCGGCCTTCACGATGTCCGCGTCCAGCATCTTTCCCTCTTCGCTGTTGAGAAAGAGCTTTATGTTTTTACCTGCGCTCTGTTTTTTCTTTTTCATAACGGCTCCTTCATTCCTTACCGAGGGCTTTTTTCGCTTTCTTGTTGATCTCGTCCTGAAGTTTCTGTTCTTCTTTCTTAAGCGCCGCTTCCCGCTTCTTTACCATCTCTTTAGAGTCCGACTGCTCATGAGCCGCAAGGGTGGGATAGTAAATCCCCCCCAGTTTTTCCAGGATCACCGAACAGATAGAAGGGGATTTGGTAAAGAACGCGCTGCATTCGCTCATATAGTTCTCCGGGCAGCCCGACATATTATTGTCTTTTAAAGCGCTGTAAAGGCTGAAGTTATCCAGGCATTCCGAACTTTTGCAATCTTCCCGGCTGCTGGGAAAAGCTTCGTGGCACCGGGCCTTGTTCTTGCCGGCGTCTTTATGATTGCAGACAAAATCAAAACCCTGCCCGGCGCCTTCGCAGAAATCAGGGGGGACCCTGGCGCCAGCGACATTATCGCCTTTGAAGTACTGGAAACAGGGCTTAGCGCTCTGGAACTTGCCCGCGGCATAGCCGTAGAACAGAACCTTAACAGCGGGATCCATGCACTGGTAATTGGGGGTGGTGAAATATTTATCAAGCTTGACGTTCTGCACCCCGGGCACATAATTACACATTTCCATTTTGCCGTAAGCAACGGCCGTGCAGGAGAAGTATTTCGCCAGCAGGCCGTAAACCGCGTCATTTTCCTCTTTGGTAAAGGAGCCCGGGTTGAACGCAGAGTAACCCCAGGTTTTACCGTGGGCGGCCAGGATATCGTTCAGGGAGCCGCCGTCGGGGTAGATAGACGACTTGGCGAAATCGGAAGGGATGGTAGCGATGGGACCCCTGCCGGCCATGGCGGCTGGAGGCACGAACAAGGCCGGCGCCGAAGGCGTAAACGTAGCCGGCCGCGAATTGGTGGAGGACGGGGCTGCATATGCGGTGGCTTCTGTCGGAAGAGGTACGCCGGCAGGAAGGCCGTCGGAGCCCTGCACGGCGGTGTTCCCGCTGATATCCATAGGCACCGCGTTTTTCCGCTGCTTATATTGCAGGAAAAGTATCAGGGCCAGAAGGCCCACCACAACTATAATGACAGACTTTTTCATTTTTTACCCCCGTTCTTAACCTTAACCTCTTCGCCGCAGGCCGAAAGCAGGGCCTTGGTCACTATTATGCCGGCTATCCTGGAATTCTTTTTAGCCAGGTCTACCCTGCACTGCTGGTTCAAAGCTTCATTGGCCAATTCTCCGGCCACAACTTCCAGGTCGCACGTCCCGTTAAGGGCCACGCGGGTCGCCTTGCCGGCCGGCATAACCTTTACTTCGCATTTGCCGGAGAAGATATAGGCCGCCAGCTCTACGGCCTCCTTAGAATAAGCGGCCGTTTCAAAAACAAGCTCCCTGCTTTTTTTAGCTTCCTTCATTCTTTAAGCACCCACTTTTCTAAAATTTTCCTGTCCGCGGGATTCCCTAGCTTTGCGAAAATAACTCCAAAAATTCCCTTAAAGAGCCGGCACCTGTCGCTGGAGCGCATATTCCCCCAGAGAGAACCCTGGGACTCGTAATTAAACACCGGGCAGACTCCGCAATAAGGCTTATACGCGCAGCGGGAACAATCCGGCTGGGACTCCAGGTTGGAAGAGACCGCGCAGGCCCTGGCTGCCGGGCTGGCAAGCGCGGTCTTAAGCGTGCTTTTAAACACATTGCCGATACGGAAAATATCGTCGCCTTCCCATCCGACCATGCGGCCCTCGTCGCAGGTATAAAGGTCTCCGTTATAGTTGTAGGCTATCTGCCCTATCCCGGCGCCGCAGGGGCAGCGCGCGTCCAGGTAGCCCGGCTCCCTGAAATTAAGGATCTTTTCCAGCATCATGACCGCCATCTTCTCGCGGATAACTGTCCCGCGGCGGTTAAGCTTGAGGATGTAATCAAGGCACTTGGCGTAGAAAGAAGTAAACTCGTCCGAGGTGTAGCCTATCTTCTCCCAAAGGCCCTTAGCGTAGCCGATCGGGGCGAGCGGCCTTAAAAAAATATCTTCCAGGCCAAGCCCGACATATTCGTCCACTATGTCCTTGTGCCTGGAAAGGGAATAACCCGAAACGGTCAGAAGGGCGCTGACTTTGAAGGTCCGGTACTCGGGGACCTGGGTCTCGTATTTTTTTCTGAAATACTTCAGCTGCTTAACCGTACCGGCATGGGAGTTCCCGGCGGCGAAGATGCGGTTCTTGTTGTGCAGGTCGGCCGGCCCGTCCAGGGAAGTGCAGATAGAGACTTCGTTCTCCAGGAGGAACTTCGCCTTTTCCTCCGTCATCAGGGCAAAATTGGAAACAAGGGCCAGCTTCAGCTGTTTTTTGGACGCCGCGGCCTTTTTGCGGGAATACTTGACCACGGCTTTGAGCACAGTCCAGTTAAGCAGGGGCTCGCCGCCCTGAAACTCTATCGTTATGCCGGGGTTCGGGGAGGTGAAAGCAAAATCCACGCTCTTGAGCGCGGTCTTAAGGTCCATATCGGTCTTTTTAGCGCCTTCGGCCGCCGCGCTGGACTGGCAATAAAGGCATTTATGGTTGCACCTCAGCGTAAGGACCAGGATATGAAGCCCGGGCCCGTAATTAAGGTGCTCGTTGCGGGTACGCCACTTCGCGGCGAGACTTTCAAAATCCATGCGGCCGCGCACAAAGCCGCGGGCAGAGAGGTCCGCGAACAGCGGGTCGGTTTCCGCGAGTTTGCCGCTTATTACACGGGAGAAATCTTTTTCCTTAAGCCAGGCGTGACAGCCGGCCTCATTGGTCAGGAGGCGGCCGCCGTCCAGTTTTTCCCAGAGCGCCTGAGGCGCGGGGGAGGAAAACTTTTTATTATTTCTTACGGTTTTTTTTGCCGCCATATTTATCTTCCCAGGTCTTTGTTATTCCAAGAGGGTCTTCCTGCTTGCCGCCCCTGGCCTCCCTCTTAATCTCGCCCTCTACCTGCGCTATAAGATCTTCAAGCTCTTTTTCCTGTTCCGCGGTAAGTCCGGAGTCCGCGGCCTGCTCCTGCTTCTTTTCCGGGGTCAGCGCTTTCAACACCAGGAATTCCCGCAACTCGCGGTTATTGTCAGAGACGGCTTCCCGGAGTTTCTCGTCCGCCAGTTCGGCCAGGAACCTGGACTTGAGCCCTGCCGGGGATTTTCCGCACTTGGGAGCCAGGTCCA
>MNUR01000106.1 GCA_001871115.1 Elusimicrobia bacterium CG1_02_56_21
CTGCTGTGGCCCAACCGGGATAATGAACTTCGCCTGGAGGCGAAGGTGCTTGACCGGGCCGGAAACTATTCCGTGACGTCCTCTACCTTCAGTTTTGACGATGTGGCGCCGGAATCCAAAATAATATATCCGCCGGTCAGCGGCGTGTTCTATTCATCGATGGCGGCCATCTCCGGAACTTCCTACGATCTGACATCGGCTATTAATAACGTGCAGATACGCATGTGGTACCTGTCGGGGCCCAGTACCTATTACTGGCAGCCTACTACCCCGCATTGGTCGGCCTCCGACACCGGCTGGTGGTCCATAGCTAACGGGCCGGGCCCCAAGGGAACTATTAACCCCTGGAGCTATACCAATTCCGATTTCTCAAACCCCGGCACCGTCAACTTCGCCTGGAAAGAGGGTACGCACGATAACGGCAACGGAAAAACTTTCTACATGGTGACTAAGGCCGTGGACGGAACCACAAACCAGGAGACTGCGCTGAGCACCCGCACTTTTGTTTTTGACAATGTCCCTCCTCTGTCGGCCCCGGTGCAGCCCGGCGTGGATACCTCTTATAATAACCTGCCGGTAATATACGGAACTTCCGTGGACGCTTCTACTTCGGTTGCGAGCGCAAGGATCTCCATACTGAGCCAGGACGAGGCCGTTGGCCCCAGGTACTTTAACGGCTCGGCTTTTGTGAACCCTGCCGAGACCTGGCTGCCGATACTGGCGACCAGTCTTTTCCCTTCATCCTGGACCTATACCAACGGCCTGTTGTCTTTCACTATCGGTTTCCATTATATCGTCAAATCTTCGGCTACTGATTTCATCGGTAATGTGCAGGACGTCCTCGGCCAGTCCCGTTTCCTGTTCGACCAGACCGAGCCCCAGTCGGCCGTGGTCAGCCCCGTTAATACGGCCGTTTATAACGATAATAAGGTTATGCTAGGCAATGCCTCCGATACCGGCTTTACCACAGGCATAGACGGTACCGGTTCCGGCGTGTATCCCACTCTGCCCTGGCACCAGGGTAAAATAGAGACTCTGGTATTCAGGGACACCGCCCCTTTCCTGGCCTCCAACGGACCTATAAATTCCGGCGGCTATGACGATTCCGGGTATTTCTGGAACGGCTCTACCTGGACGCCTTCGGCCGGCGGCGAGGTCTGGGTTCCCGCCCAGTTCACCGATTCCCTGGGCAACTGGCAGTATTCCGGACTGGTCTGCGACGACCAGGCCGAGCGCGACGCTTTTACCTGCTGGGTCCGCGGTGATTCCTATGTTTCCTGGATCCGTGTGACGGATAATGCCGGCAATATTGAAACTATTGTGGACCAGGGCCCCAAGTTCTATATCGCAGCCCCCGCGCAGAGTTTCCTGGTTACGGTGGCTGTCGACCCCATAACGGCCGGCTCCGACGTCAACATGACCGTGGAAGCCAGGGACGGCGCGGGCGGCGGCGGCAACCCGGCCCGCGCTTACCAGGGGGCCGTGAATTTCTACATAGACGGCGTGCCCGGCGGGCCCGAGACCATGGATACCGACGACTACCCGGCTACTATGGACGATACCTACGGCCTGCCCAAGCAATATACTTTCCTGCCGGGAGACTACGGCGTAAAAACCTTCCAGGTGCGTCCCCGCAAGATAGGCGCGCGTACTCTGCGGGCCGAAGACCGCGATAATCCCGCCATTTTCGGCTCCCGCAATGTGACCGTGAATCCGACCATTGCTGACCGTCTGCAGGTGATAGCCGACTACGATCCCGCCGGCCAGATGCCGTCCCCCGGCAGCGTCACCGGCCGCACCGGGATGCCGCGCTTAAAGCCGGCAGGCTCCAATGTTCCTTTCCTGCTTCAGGTCACGGACAAATACTGGAACCTGGTCGTTTCCTCGGCTGCGAACGTGTTCGTGGCGGATACTGATCCTAATAACGATAATCTGTCTCCTGACGCTTATCTGAACTTCGTCGGTTCCGCTACCATATACAGGACTTTGGTTTCCGCTTCTGTTTCCGGCTGGAATGTCTCCGCCTCCGGCCAGGGCCTTTATACCAATGTAAGCAACCCGTCTTCCAATGTGTCCGTAGTGGCCCAGGCCGCGGACCGGCTCCTGGCTATGTTCCCCGGCGAGACCCGGGTGCAGGGTAAGTGGGATGTTCAGCCTTTCGGGAAAACAGGGGCGCCTTCCGCCCTGCTGGCCGGAGCTACTTTCCAGGCCGTGGTTTATGGCGTTGACAACTATTACAATACGGACTTAACGGCCGGTTTCAAGGTCTATTCTTCTATACCGACCGACGCTTATGACATAAATCCGTCTTCCAACACCCTTGTTTCAGGCGCAACCTCGTTCATCTTTACTCCGGTCATAGCCGCTACCCATACTATAAAAGCGGAGAGTTCTTCCCTGCCGCCCGCCACTTCCGTTTATTACACACCGGACCCCGCTACGGTATGGTGGAACCGCCCGGTCAAGCTGCATCTGGTAGCCCCGGGCCAGGGTCTGCGGCCCGGCCTGCCGGCCTATGGGGCCAATCCTTCCCCCGGGGGCAAATCAGGTTCTGCTTCTCCGCTTACCGCCGGTTCTACGGCCCAGATGTCGGTTTACCTTGTTGATAATTATTATAATGTGGTTGCCGGAACCACTCCTTTTATGGCGGTTTCGTCAAATACTCCCCTGGTGCAGATAGATTTCCCTAACGACGCCAATATACAGCTGCGCGGGATGCACCCCAGCCCTTACCAGCGCGCCCTGATAGCGGGCGTCACTAATTTCAGTGTAATCCCCGTGACGCGCAACCAGTCGCCCGGGCTTTCGGTCAAGGTGATGGGAGTTGGCGCCACCGGCTCCCTCTTCAGCACCGATACCGTAAGCGGAATAGTAGTCAACCCGGCCCCGGCCGCGAAACTCCTGCTTCTGGTCCCCAATGAGACCGCTGTCGAGGGAATCCCCGGCGGCAAGACCGGGACGGCGGGTCCCCTGACGGCGGGAACAACATACACCATAAGCGTACGGGCCGTAGACGTATATGATAATCTCGTTGACGACGGCCGGATAGTTAAGCTTCTGTCCAATGATATCTACGCGGTCCACCCGCCGGCCCAGTCCCTGGACGGGGGTATAGCCGATATAGCAGGGTTCGTGCCTAGCGCCGCTACTTCTAATTTGGTCATTGACGCTATCGATTTTGACAGCATCCCGCTTAAACTTTCTACCAGTACGGATTCCGGCATCGTAGTGAACCCCGGCACGGCTTCGCGCCTTATAGTACTGCTTCCCACGCAATTCCTGGTTCCTGGTAAAGTTGTGCCTCCCTACGGTGTGTCCGGAAGTATCTCCACCCAGACCGCCGGCGTGTATTTCGACGCGCAGGTTTATTCCGCTGATAACCGCTACAACAGGGTTTTCGGGATAAACAGAAGCAATATCCGGGTCACTACGGACGATCCTTTCCTGCCAACTATCGGTCTTTATACAATGACCGACGGCAGCGCCACGGTAAACGATATCAGTCTCAGGACGGCCGGCCCCCGCTTTATTACCCTTTCCGATCTCAGCGGAGACCTTCCTGCTCTGGGGAATACTTCCAGCGGGGGCTTCCTGCTGACCCCGAATACGCCTACCAAACTCCGGGCGATGATACAGGGTGAGAGCAGAGTAGCCGGCTCCACCGGCAATGGCCGTACAGGTTCCCCCGACAGCGGCTTGAAGGCCGGATTCCCTTTTACAGTTACCGTCGATATCGCTGACGCTTTCTGGAACCTTACCCCCGGAGCAAGCCAGCAGGTGAGGCTGGTAATAGACGATACTTTGGCTTCCGTGGTCCCGCCTTCCCAGGTTATCACGGGCTCCGCCACTTTCACCGTGACGCCTATAAGGGCCGGAACCACTGTCTTAAGGGCAGAGACGGACGCGCCTGGGCTGCCGGGAGGACCTACTCTGAGCCAGGATATAGCCACAACTATCACAGTGGCTCCCGGGGTTCCTAAGCGCCTGCTGATGATCCTGCCTGGTGAGTCTTTCAGCCAGTCCTCTCCCGGGGGACGGACCGGCTTGGTTACCGACAGGAAGGCGGGTACTAATTTCGGGGTGCGTGTCGGCGTGGTAGACGATTACTTCAACCTTGTTCCGGGCAGGCCTGCCGATGTCGTAGTTAATACACCTACGGATATCTACGCTCCGGCCGTCAGCACCGCGGCTATAAATACTACTTTCGGTTATACCGACCTGATGCTTGTGGATATGCGGCTTGCGGCCACGCATTATCTTACCGCTTCCGATTACGGAACCTCCGGCCTGTCCGATGAACCGAAGTCCTCGACCTTCACCCTGCAGGCCGCGGATCCCATGGGCCTCCAATTGCTCCTCCCCGGCGAAACAGCGGTGCCCGGCTCGGGCAACTACCCTGCCGGCGGCAAGACAGTGGGCGCCTCCACCCAGACAGCCGGCACAGGATTCAGCGCCACGGTAAACCTGGTGGACCGCTATATGAACGTTTATAAGGGCCTGTCGGTCGGTCCTACCGTCTACCTGGTGACTTCCGATGTTTATGACATAGATTCGGCCAGTTCGCCTCTGAATTATGGAACTCTGCAGCTTCCTCTGAACCTGGTTACCAGGACTAATTCCGCCTCCGTGAAAGCTTATCCTGTGGACCTTTCCGATAACTATGTCTGCTCCGGGAACTTCGGCAGCGTTTGTCTGGCTGACAATGCGGCCGCCAGGGTTTCTTTCAAGGTTTACGCTTCCACCGCGGTACGCCTCGAAGTGGTTCTGCCGGGTCAGACCCTGGTAGAGGGCAAGTGCGCCGTAAGCCCGCCATGCCTGAACACTTCCCTGGTCTGGCCGGGCCGCTCCGGGCCTCCTTCGCAGCATACCATAGGCACAGGAGCGCTCTTTGCGGGTGTTTACCTGACCGACATGTTCTTCAATAAAGCCACTGACGCTACGGCCCTGGCCCAGGACACTAATCCTATCGCCGTGATGCCTGAAGTGCTCGTAGCTATGCCCGGAGACCCGAAGACGGTTTCGCCCGCGGTACAGACGCTTTCTAACGGCAGCGCCGTGTTCTCCATTGATGCGCGGACTTCTATCAGCAGCTACACCGTTTCTGCCTCCACTTCTGCGGCTTCTCCGGCAGCCACGGGCCTTTATCAGGCAGGTATCTCAACCCTGACAGTCAACCCCGGCCCCGCAGTCAGTATGGATTATGTGGTCGGTTCGACAATAGTGATAGCCGGCGCTCCTTTCTCGGCTCAGCTCTCGGTAAAGGACGCCTACGGGAATATCTGTTCTACCGGGCCCAATGTGTATCTCGGAACCGCGACCTTCGTGGTTACCGATCAGTTCAGCTCTATACAGGATCCCGGGCTGCTGGACGTGACTACCGGATATACCGCTTCTGATTACGGAGTCAAGAACCTGGTTAACTGGTTTACTCTGCGCAAGGCCGGGCCGGATTCTATCGGCGCCTACGATTCCCTTAACCCGGCTATAAGCGTGAGCCCTGTTGTGAGTATGTATGTAATCCCCGGTCCGCCTATGATCTACCGGGTTATTCCCAATGGCGACATAGAAGTTCCTGCCGGCTCCCTGCTTGCCCCCGGTGTGCAGGCGCTGACTGCCCAGCTTACCGACGCTTTCGATAATAATATATCCTCCGCCGGGCTGCCTGCTTATGTTTCTATGGGAGAGGTTTTCGGCTCTACCGGCGCTATAGTGTCCCAGGCCGGGGTGAACTGGATCAATATAGGCGTCTCTACCCTGGTTTATACCGACGCCTCCGGGCAGGTCGGTATCTCCACGCCTATCGGCTACCAGGTTTCCAACAAGGCGGCGGACTGGGCCCGGGTGTGGATAGGAACAACTACGCTTAACCCGGCTTCTTACGGAACCTATGCCGCCGCCAGGCAGAACCTCAGCGGCCAGCTTACCACCACCGGCGGCGTGCCCGCCAAGCTTGTTTACGTTTCAAGCCAGGCCGAGGCTCTGGTCGGTATACAGGAAATGGCCGGTACCGGCGCTTTCTTTACCGTAGAGCGCCGTGACGACTTTGATAATGTGACCAAGCAGGGCGAAACAGGCGTTTACCTTGGCCTGCCTGCCTCGCAGGTAGCGGTGCATACCGGCCTCGGCCGCACTCTGTCCACTTTCGGAAATATCGGGGATTACGGCTTCCGCACGATCCTGCATGACCAGTTTATAAACGCGGTGATCATCCCCGCTAACCAGACCAGGGCGTCTTTCCGCTACCACGACAGGACCGCCTCTTATTCCGGAGTCTCTCCGGCCACTAATGATTATGAGGACGGCAGGCCGGGTTATTGGCAGCTTGAGGCCCGCTCCGGCGCGATGCAGCCGGCCATACACCAGCTGCAGGTAAACCCGGCCGCGGTGGCCCAGGTGGCTTTCGGCAATGCTCCCCGCTCTATGACGGCAGGCAAGCTTACCGACAGGTTCGGCGATGTCCAGGTGTTCAAGGCCGAACTGCGCGACATGTTCGATAATCCGTCAGTGGCGACCGCGCCTGTACAGGTGGTCCTTTCCACCTTTACCCGCCAGCCTTCCCTGATAAACGACTCTTTCTCTTTCTCCGTGTCGAGCTCTGTTTCCGGCGCTTTCCCGCCCGTTTTCTCGTCCACGGTCTCTTATGTGGATATCCCTCTCGATGTCTACTCCACTACTTTCTATTACCTTGATACAACGGCGTCCAGCGTATATCCTTCATCGATGACGCCGATCAGGCCGATGCTGGGTCTTTCCGTTCCCGAAAGGGCCGGCTGGGGCGATTCTACTCAATCCGTTACTATAATGCCTGACCTTACCTACCGCGTAAATGTAAGGTTTAACGCCGGGCAGGTAATAATGGCCGGGGCCACTTCCCAGATGTTCATTCTGTCTGTTGAAGACCATTACGGCAATCCTACCCCGGTGGCGGGCGGACAGGAAGATAGCGCAGGCGCCGGTATTGCCTTTACTATGGATTCCACCTCGCTCGGGAATGTAAAGTTCTCGGCTCCCGACGCTGCAAGCTTCGCGCCGGAGCCGGGTTCGGCCAAGATCGCGCTGGGCCAGGATTCTACCAGCTTCTACCTGATAGATACGCTGGTTTCCGCGCCTACGCACCAGTTTACTGTAAACACGGCGCTCCCCAAGGGCTGGCTGCCGGCTATTTCCTCCTATACTGTTATTCCCGCGCCGCCGGACCATGTGGCTTTCTATACCCCGGCCCGCCGCCTGGTCGCCGGAACCACTATTCAATACGCCAATTACTCAATCGGGCTGACTACCCCTACGGTAGTAAGCGTGGTCCTGAAGGACTTCTACGACAATAACACGACAACTTCCTCGGCGGTTACCGTGCGCTTCTCGGCTGCCCGCAATACCACCTACGGCGGAATAGACCCCGCCGCTCCGGTGACTTCGGCTAATCCCAGCTGGAAACTGCTCAAGACCAACCCTCTCGATCTCAGTATCCCGCTCGGCTATTCTTTCGCCAATATTTACGTCTGGGACACTCTGGTGGGCTCTGCGGCCGTCACTGCGGACGCTTTTATCCCGTCCGACGGAATGACGCTGCCTCCGATAAGCCAGGACCAGTTCATTACTCCCAGCACTGCCGCGTATTTTACCGTGCACCATCCTTACAGCCTTGCCAGCCCGCTGCGCGTGCAGACCCCCGGCTATCTGACCCTGCGCGCCCGGGACGATTTCGGCAATGTGGCCGCCGGCGACAGCGTAAACGGTAACTATTATACAGGCAAGATAAAAATGACCACCAGTTCGAAGGGTTCGGCCGACCTGCGCGACGCTATCGATAATACCACCGACTACACCTTTGTGCCTTCGGACCTCGGACAGCGCGCACTGATGCTGATCGATACTATCGTAGAAACCCTTAAGGTAAATGTGACCGCTTATACCGACGCTACGCTTTACGGGTATACGGGGGACTCCTCGCGCGGCCTGGCGGCGGCTTCAAGTGCGGATGTGATACTTTCCGGTCTCGTGATAACCCCGAGGGATTTCGCTCCTGAAGACCCCCTGCCCGTTTCAAAGACCTCTATCGGCATAAGCAAATACGCTATCTACCAGGGCGACGGAAATATAGCCGACATCCCGGCCCCGGTGCCCATGCTGCGCCTCACTATGCAGACTCTGCCCGCCGGCGCTCCGCCCGCCTATATGAAGTCGGTGCAGATCAAGAGCTCGGGAACACTGGCCTATTCGGACATAACGGAAATAGGGATGTATAAAGATAATGAGCTGGCCGGCCAGCTTGGTATCTTTGACGGTGAGCCCGCGCTCGGCGGGGCGCCGGTGGATATCTTCATGTCCAGCGGAACTTATGACCAGGCCCTGATGGCCTGGAACTTCGAGGATCTCGACACTAAGGTTTCTACCGGAGCTATAGTCTCTAACGTGGCGCGGAACTTCTTCTTCGCGGTGCGGATGTCAACTGTGGCGTCCACGCCGCGCACTTTCGCCCTGGTTATGGATAATCCCTCCTTTGTGGTTCTGGGATCGACCTTTGTCGGCGTGGCGTATAATAATTTCCCGATAGTTACCGCCACTTCCCCGGTCCGAAATCAGCCGGCTACCGTGCTGGTCAAGGGAACCGATATCGGCGCCTGGTGGCAGGCCGGAGTTAATTCCGGACAGAATTCCTATGTTGAGCAGGGAACTGAGCGCGCCGGTTTCCTCGCTATCCAGGCCTGGACTGACAATTTCGTGGGTACCATAAAATCCTTCAGGGTCATCAAGACCGGAACCGGGTCCGGCCAGGACCTGAAGAGCGTCCGGCTTTTCCTGGACGACGGCGACGGTGAATTCGGACAGGCTATAGACAAAGAGGTTACCGATCCCTCCAACCCGCCTACCTTTGACCCGGCAGACCCCGGGACTTTCGTCCTGCCGCTTTATAACCCGGGGGTTGACGGTACGGTATCGCTGAGCACCCGCACGTACTACGTGGTTTATGAGTTCAATTCGGACGCTACCCCCAATGTGACTCACGGCGCGCGCATTGAAAACTCCGGTATCAGCCTTATAGACGGCGTGGTGGGTTCTTTCTCGCCGATAGCCTCCTCTACCGTGCCGCTCTTCGCCACTTCCGACATGGTTTACCTGAGCGACGTTAATAAATCCGCCCCTAACGACTTCAGCAAGCCCTCTTTCGTGACGCAGAACGACATTAATAAACCCGTAGCCCGGCTGACCCTGAATATCAAAGACTCGATCGGTTCCGCGGTCTGGAAAGGTCTTAAGCTTGACCGCTGGGTTACCGGCGGGGAAAACGGTGATACCCCCATATGGAACAAGGTCACCGATATAAAGAGGATAAGCCTCTGGCAGGATTCAACCGGAGACGGCCTGCTGCAGAGTACCAGCACGGTGAAAGACACTGAAGTCGTTCTGATCGGAGCCAAGCCCCGCACTTTCCCTTATGACTCCCTCAGAACCCCCCTGGTATCCACGGATACGGTTATCCGCGTTTTTGATATACAGAAGTTCTTCCCGTCCGACAGCCCCTTCCCGCGCGCTCCCGGCAGGCTGATTGTCAACGACGACCAGCCTGACCCCTCGCTTAAAGAGGTGGTTTATTATTCCACCGTCGACGTTCAGGCCAATACTTTCGGCGGCATAACCCGCGGCGCGGAAGGAACTGCGGAAGTAATCTGGGCCAGCGGAACCGTAATTTCCGGACAGGCCGTGCTTCCCCTTATCGGTGAGGGCGGCAGTCAGGACGGCCAGGTTATTTACAAAGACTCCAGGGACTATTTTGTAACCTATGACATAAACCCGCTGGCTAACGTGTCCAACTTCTCCTATCTCGGCCTGGCTATACGCTCTACCGACTATTTCTACATAGAATCGCCGAAGTTTATGAGCACGGCGAATATCGGCGTTACGACTCCCGGCAAGACCCTGTCCCTTATCGGCCGGGTCTCGGAATATGCGGACGATGTGGTGGTAAAAGCCTCGGATACGTTTACCGGCGGCACGCTGCAGCAAAAGGCCATAAACCAGCCTATACTTGAGTTTACGATGAAGACCGATGTGGCCGACGCTATGTGGCGCTGGCTGCTGGTTTATGCCACCGGTTCGGTCGTGGCCGAGGGTTCCGCTTACGACGACGTCTCTGCTGTAAAGATCTGGTACGACAAGGACAATAACGGTTTCCTGGGAGGGGGGGACGAGCTGGTAGGAACCGGAACATTCGGCAATACTATTTTCGGGCCGCTGACGGCCCGCGTGGCCCTGACTTCCGAGCAGCGCGTGATAACCTCCGGTGAGGCTACTGCGGGCTCCATATCCAGCCGCTATTTCCTTACCTACGACATTAGGGATTCGGCCATGCCTAATGACGCGCTGGGCAATCCTCGCTACATCGGCGCTTACCTCAAAACGGAATCTTTCCCTCAGGGCAGCCCTTCCGCTGAGGATCCGCTGAAGAACTCTATTTCACTGCCTAACCGTTTCTCGGCCGCTGACTCGAACCTGACTTATACTTCCAGGGTCAGGGAGATCATCTCGGCGCCCAGCACCGTTACAGTTCTGACAGAGCCCGTATTCTCCCCGGGTCTGGGCGCGTCCGCGCTTGCCCCTAAACTCGCGGCTGACGTGGCTCTTTTATCCGCAGGCCAGATGGACGCCGCCTGGCTGGTGATTTCCACGGCCGGGCTGCCTTCGTCGGGTTACCTTATGGCGGGGGGTGAAATAGTGAGCTACAACGGCACCGCCGCAGGCGCGCTGACTATGGTTACCAGGGGAGTCTTCAATACCCCGGTCGCAACCCACTCCTCCGGGACCGTGCTGGGAGGCATGGTTTACCAGGGGACGGATAATTACCCGTACATGAAGATGACCATCCTGACTTCCGGCTACGGCGTGCGCCTGCGCGGCTTTAAGCTGGCCCGCAAGCAGCCGGCCGGTCTCAACGGTTATGACGCCGATGTCGGAATGGTTAAGATCTGGAAGGATAACGGCAACGGCGTATTTGACCGCGACCCGGCCAGCGGCATGGATACTTCGGACGTGCTCGTCGGCTACGGCCGCTTCGGCGAGAACGACCCTGTGGGCAAGGCGACGATTTACATAGCGGACCCGGCTCTCAATGACCAGGATTACGTAGTGGTCAGCGCCACTCCCACTGTGCTCTTTGTTTCCATGGATATAGACAAGGTTTCAAAGTTCTCCCACGCCTTGCTGACGCCCCAGAACGACGTGCTGGGCGTCGAGATACCGTTCGAGACCAGCTTTATATTCGGGCCGGATAATTCCGGGCATAACGCCCAGTTCCTGTCCCCGGTGGTCGGGCCGATGACCGTAGTCGTGCCTACCCAGAATAATATCGTTATGACCCCCGAGGATATCTCCCCGGTGTCAATGGTGCAGTACGACAAAAATGTCGGCCTGCTGTCCATGCGTATGTATACGGACAAAACTTCCGCGCTCGTAGAGGCTGTAAAGATATACCGGGTCGGAACAGCGAACGATTCCGATATCGACTTGATAAAGGTCTGGAAGGACTCCAACGAGAACTGCCTGCTCGATTCTGCGGACACTTCCAGCAATACGGCGGGGCTGTATCCTAACCTTATGAGTTACGGCAATGAGGCTTACTCCTCAAGCACTATTAATATCGCGCTTAAGACGCCTATCGTGGTCACCACCACCCCGGCCTGCGCCTTTATAAGCTACGACATGTCCCAGTTCGCCATGGTCGGTTCCAGCGCGGCGCTCTATATAGATTCGGCCGCGGACTTCACCATCGGTATCCCCAACACTATTTCCCTGTCGACCTGGCCTATCACTACGATGCCTATAATCGTTACTGAAATTCCGTCTAACGTTACTTTGGGGGCTACCGATGTGGCGGCCGAGCTCGTGCAGGGCGGCGGAGTAGGCCAGGCGCAGCTGAATGTGCCTATGGTACGCTTCAATCTCGCTACGGAAGCCGGCAACGCCCGATGGAGCGCCATAAAACTGCAGCGCACCGGCGCCTCCAATGATCCTAACGCGCCTTTCGCCAGGAATACTGACGTGAAATTCGTTTCGATCTACCAGGATTCCAACCAGAACGACCTGCTGGACGTGAACGACGTGAATGTTACGGAAGCCAGGACCAGGCTGGCTGGGATTTTCTACTCCACCGATACTGTTCCGTTCCAGCTGGTGCTTGAGTCTACGGCAGGTTTCCCTTCGGACGGCCGCCTCTATATTACCGACGCCGAGCTTGTAAGTTACAGCGGCTCGGGTATAGATATCTCCGGGAAACCTTACCTGACCGTGACTTCGAGGGGAGAGAAACTGGGCTCGTTCCTAACCCCGAAGATCAGTCATAAACTTGATGCGCTTGTCCGCAAGGTAGACCTTTTTGACCAGGACAACTCTCTGAATACCCAGATACAGGTCAATCTCGCGCAGGTGCAGACACTGAGTCCTCTGCCCCAGACCTATTTCGCCGTTTACGATATAGGTGAAATGGCCATGAAAGCTAATAAGGTCGGCCTCATCATAAGGGATAAGTCCTGGCTGACCGTTAATATACCGCACGAAATATCGCCGAGCATCAATATAGGCGTCACCAAATCCCTGCCAAGAGGGACCTATATTGACAACTACCCTTTCAGCTCAAGCCTTGTGCCTATACAGGCTATAACCCTTAAGATTGCCGGCACGAACGTGGCTCCCAGGTCTGTGGAGAAGAACACCAGGAATGTTCCGATGATGTCCTTTAACCTGGCGACGGAGTCCGACTATGTTGCTATCGGACGGCTGGATTTTGCGCAGGGCGGCAGCATCAGCACCGGGATTGCGGCGGGCTACGGCGACGGGGACCTGGTAAAGGTCTCTGTGTGGAAGGATGACGGCGACGGGGCCTTCAGCCCGATAAATGACTATCTCCTGGGCACTTCTACCCAGTCGGCTTCCAGCCCTTTCAAGAACGGGATTCCTGTTGTTATGCAGGAGGGGAACCTGCCCTATCTTATTGTTTCAAGCATCCCTGTTATTCTTCATCTTACCTGTGATATAAGTTCCGGCGCCGATCTTTCCGGAACGGATACTCTGGGGCACCTTGTCAGCCTGTCTCTGCAGACTTTTGCGGACATCCGCGGCCTTAGCGGCCTTCCTCTGGCGGCCGCGCAGTATTTCTCTGACAATTATCCGATGACCTCTGACCAGGTTCTCATAGCCCCCGCTATTATCCCGCTGACCCCCGTTTACGGCAGCATAACTCTTGCCTCTAACGGCTACCCGGCCTACGCGCTTACCGATTCGAGCGGTAATGTGGTTCTGGGGTTGGGCAATATGCCTTTGGCCGATACCAGCCGCTGGATATATAATTACCCCGGAACCTCCTGCGGCCCCACCGAGCCGCTTATAGATATAAACGGCGACGGGCGCCCGGACAATTTTGACTTCTTTGGTATGGGAAAATGTCTTAATGTCACTCTTAATAACAGCGGGCTGCCTTCTTTCGATATAGACGGCGACAATCTGCTGGATTTTGAAGCAAATCTGGACTATATCCCCGACCGTATTCAGGATGACGGCACAGGGAAGCCTCTCTATTTTGTCGGAGACAGCGTTAAAAACGCCAAATTACTGCTGCCGGTTTCAGATCTTGGCGCGGTTCCCTCCGCCTGGTCCTCCAAGACCACGGAACTGCCGGCCATCTGGAACCCTGCTTCCGGGCCTGTAGTCTCCTATGAACTTACTCTGGGCGGCAGTTTTGCCGATCCTGCGGGTATCAAGAACGCCTGGCAGCCGGCGGGAAATGCGCTGTCCGGCAAGGTTACTAATATCGCGCTCTCTCCCGGGCACTTTACCCACCTGGTCAGCCGCATAGATATTAATTCGTCCTCATTCACTGTGCAGTCCACGGAAGGTTTTGCGACCGAGGGTATAGTCTATGTCGGCAATGAAATAATACTGGTTAACAAACTGGATGCGGTCACCTTCAAAATAGTCCAGCGCGGAATGCAGGGTTCATTCACGGGGCCTCACACCGCCTGGGGCGAAACCGTATCCGACCGCGGCTATATAATTTCGGTGCGCGGCATAATGGCCGACGGTCAGTATATCCCGAGCATGCAGGGCGTTCCGGTCCTGATCTACCGCATAGATACCACTTATCCCACTACTCCCGGGGCCCCCGAGCCCCAGGTGGCAAAGGGTCTGGCCTCAGGGCAGGCCTATACTCTGAAGTGGGACGCCGCAAGCGATGTCGAGTCCAACATTATGTCCTATGAGGTGCAGGAGCGCATCGGAACCAGCCCTGTCTGGAAAACGGTTTCGGCTATCCCGGGCTTCAAGGCCGGCGGCGCCATCAATAATATATACACGGTCGGGGATACGAGCGTGCCCGGAGAAACGCCCAGGCCCCTGGGGACATACTATACCTATAGGGTACGCAGCTGGAATTTCGCCGGTATGCATTCGGACTGGTCCGCTATTTCAACCCCGGCAGGGACCACCATAGGCGAAGAGCTGCTGAGCAAGGTTTCCAGCTATCCCAACCCCGTGGACCTGCGCAAGGGCGGAGTGGAGGGCCGGGTTGATATTACTTATATCCTAAATGACAATGCCGAAGTCTCCATGACTATCTATGACCTTCTTGGCTATGTAGTGAGGGAATTCAAGTTCTCCAGCGGTTCTGAAGGCGGTAAACTGGGGCCCAACCATGTGCTTTGGAACGGCCAGAACGGCCTGGGCGGGACCGTCTCCAAAGGCGGCTATATAGTGCGCGTGAAAGCCTCCAGTCCCAAGGGCAGTAAAGTAATAATGAGGAAGATAGGCGTTATCCATTAAAGAGGGACAGGGTTCGCGGGTGGCAAGGGTATGGGCCCGGCAGGCGCGCTATCGGCCACACCGTGGCCGCGCTCACCCCTCGGCCTCCGCTCTTACGTAAGCTCCGGCCCGCTAGGCGCCCGCGAACTTGCCGGCCTGCCGGTACCCCAGTATTAAGGGCTTTTAGTGGTGTTATGAGGGGGTTGACTTGTCAAGGGATTGGGTCTTGACAAGCCAGATCTATCTGGTATACTATAAATGCCGTAAATCTGTAATTTATTTGTAACGTCGTATTGGTACGATAATAGCAAAGCCGGTTAAAGCCGGCGGCGCAAAGCTAAGACCCGCTATGTGAGCGGGGGTCAGGCTACCGAAAACAATGAAACGCATTCTGTCTAATGCTTTTGCCTCCGTGGCTATATGGGCTTCTCTGAAGCGTGTAATGCGCTTCAGCCCGGCTGTGGGGCTTTTTATTGTCTTTTCGGCGGTCTGCGCCATGGCCCAGAGCGGCGGCCAGCCCGGGCAGTTCATGTCCTACGGCGCCGGTGCGAGGTCCCTCGGGATGGGCGGCGCTTTCTTCGCCGTAGCGGACGACGCCTCGGCCTCGTACTGGAACCCCGCGGCCCTCACCCTGCTTGAGCGCAAGGAATTCTCCGCGATGCAGGCTTCGCTGTTCGCGGACACCACCCTGAACTTCTTCACCTACGCGCACCCTACCACCACCAAGGGAACCTGGGCCGTAAGCATGACCCAGCTCAAATCGGTCGGCTTCGAGAAAATCTCCATTACCGCCAACCCCGCCGGCGACGAGATCATCGATATAAAGACCCTTGGAACCTTCGACAGCGTCGAGCGCGCCCTTGCCTTCTCCTGGGGCCGCGAGGTTTCAGAGAAACTCTCTTTCGGCATCATGGCCAAGAATATAAGCCGCACGCTTGATACCTCGGCCGATTCTTTCAACGCCATAGACATCGCGATGCTGCAGAAGTTCTCCAAAAACTACCGCGCCGCTATCGGCGTCCAGAACGTTTTCTCCATGGCCTCGGGCGATACCGAGGATAAGCTCCCCCTCACCCTTAAATTCGGCCAGGCGCTCTCCCTCTTCAAGGGGAGCCTTCTTTTTGGTTTCGATATCCTCAAGCCCCAGGGCGCCGACACCAACTGGCGCTTCGGCGGTGAGTACTGGCTGATGTACTGGGCCGCGCTCAGGTTCGGCGTGATGGGCGCCCCCGGGATCCAGGAAGCCGATTTCGGCCTCGGTATAAAATATAAAGACCTCGGCTTTGATGTCTCCCAGGGCGTGCACGCTCTCGGGACTACCACCCGCTTCTCCGTTACAATGCGCATGGGCCAGTCCAACAAGGGCAAGCACGACATGCAGGTCCGCGAGCTGGTCCGCCAGGCTCTCCAGTACTTCAAGTCCGGCTATTTCAGCCGCGCGATGGAGAAACTCCGCGCCGCTATGGATGCCGATCCCGGCAACGCCGAAATACGCCGCATGGTGACCCGCCTCCAGGGCGCAATAGACTATGTCCCTACCGCTACCGGCAGCGAGGAAGTTCCCACTCTTACCCGCCGCGGCATTATCGCCTATGTGGACGGCAAAGACATGCGCTCCTCGGTCAACATTCTTCGCCACGCTTTCAACAAGGACCCGAAGAACGACCGCCTGCTCTCGCTGCTGAACATGGTGGAGAAAGAGGCCGGCGTCAGCGAGCTTACCCGCAAGCCCGAGGGTCCCGAGATCTTCACCTACATAGACCAGCGCACTTACGACGCCCGCCAGTCCATCTATGACGGCAAGTATGACCTTGCTATGAAGCGCGCCCAGGACATCCTGGACCTTGAGCCCAACAATGAGACCGCGCTTGAGATCATGGGCAGCTCTTTCTACCTGATGGACCAGAAAGAGAAGGCCAAAGTTATCTGGGAAAAAGTAATGGAGATCAACCCGAATAACACCATGGTCAGGAATTTCCTGAAACAAGTGAATTAGAGGATTAGAGGACCGGAAGAATAGATGAATAGGTCATGAGGAGTTTTTTTGTTCCGCTTGGCGTCCAGTCCTCCAGTCTTCCAGTCCTCTTTCTTTTATCTTTCTGAAACGTTTATGTAATAGCGTAAAGATAGAATAATATAGATATGCGCACCTTTATATTTACAATTTTAGCTCTGGCCGCCCCGGGTGTTTTTGCACAGACTCCGCCCGCCGCCCCGGGCCCCGCCCCGGATTCAATGAGCGCCTCCCTTATGGAGAGGCAGGACTCTATGCGCCGGGAGACCGAGACCAAGATTAAAAAAGAGATCCTGGACCCCATACTCGGGGCTGACAGGTCCTTCGTTTTCGCCGATGTCGAGCTCGAGGTCATTTCCAAAAAGGCCGAGCAGACCAAAGAAGGCATGGGTATAATGCAGAAGTATAAGGAGAAAGCCGGCGGTCAGAACAATGCGGACACCGATTTTATCCTGCCCGGTATCCCCAAGCCCAGGTCCGTCCTGGGGGGGGAGAACAAGCGCCCCGAGGCGGCCCAGGGCCAGCAGGCCCAGCAGGCCAAGGGAATGCAGGAGATACGCTACGGCCTTGAGACCGAGATAACCCGCTTCCAGATAACGGTAATACATGATGAAGCGCTGCCGGCTGACACTATAAAGCTCGCCCGCGAGCGCCTGGACGATTTTCTTCTTCCTTATAAGATACGCAAGAAGGATTCCCCCACCGTGGTTTTTAAGCCCACAAAGTTCAACGCGCCCAACCCGCTGGACGACCTGAAGCGCCCCGGGGTTTATCTCCCTTTGCTTTATGCTCTGCTTTTCCTTATACTTTTACTGTTCCTTTTCGGCCCGCTCTGGGGCTTTTTCCGCAAGTATATCAAAGCCCTGATGGCCAAGCCGGGAGCCGAGGTGAACATTGAGGACAAGCGGGAGGAAGGCGGCGGCGGCGCCGGTGAAGGAGAAGAGGAGACCGAAGGGCACCAGGATATAGACATGAATGTCCTCCAGAAAGAGGCCGAGAAGCCGGAGGAGGAGGAGGACGAACTTATGAAAAAATTTGAACCTTTTACTTATCTTAACGAGGAAAACCTCAAGCGCCTGATCTATCTGTTCCTGCTGCGCAAGGAAGACCCCTGGGTTATCGCCGTGGTGCTCAGCTATATGAGGCCGGACCTGTCGAGGCAGGCGCTTTCGATGCTGCCTGTGGAGATGCAGTCCCGCGTGGCCATGGAGGCCCTGACCGTGCGCCAGGCCACCCGCGAGCAGATAGAGGCCATAGATAAGGATATACGCGAGAACGTGGATTTTGTAATGGGCGGCATAGAGCGGCTTTCCAAGATGCTGGCCGATTCCGACCCGTCCACCCGCAAGAATATTATTGAGTACCTTAAGACGCAGAAGCCGGATATCTATGAAAAGGTCAAGCGCATCGTTCTCATGTTCGAGGATGTCGTGGAATTCCAGGACAGGGATATGCAGGCTATAATAAGGAACCTCAATAACGAGGACGTTGCCAAGGCCCTGGCAAAGGCGGATCCCGCCATAGTCAACAAGTTCTTTACCAATATGTCGCAGGGCGCCGTAAACGCCGTAAAAGAAATAATGGAGTACTCCGGCGAAGTCAACCCCGCGCAGACCGACGAGGCGCAGACCAAGATCCTCGACGCTATAAAAGCGCTGGAGGCCGAGGGAAAGATAAGCGCCCGCGCGGGCAGCTCGCAGGAAATTTACATAATAGACGGCGCAGAGATGTCTTCCGGCGATGAAAGACGCCGCAAATTCGAGAGCATGTCGGCTCCCAAAGCCGGGGCCCAAGCCGCGCCCGGGCCCAACCCGGAGCAGGTTGAGCAGGCCAGTCAGTACCTTGCGGCCGGTGTGGATATGTACAACCAGGGCAAGATACAGGAAAGTCTGCAGTACCTGGAATATGCTTCTTCGGTAAATGCCGGGGACCCACAGGCCTGGCAGTATCTCGGGTCCGCTTATTATTCGCTGCAGCGCGTGGACGATGCGGTGGCCGCCTACGAGAAATACGCCTCGCTGTCAGGGGACCCCGCCGCCGCGGAATGGCTGGCCGGGTTCAAGCAGCAGGTGGGGAAGTAGAGGATTGGATGCTTAAAGTACTAACAAGAAGGGGATGGGAAAGGCGGGGGCATGCTATTAGCTGAGGGCGCCTTTAGGCCGCAGTAACCTGTTAACAATTTTTTAACTTAATCGAAACCCGTTTTCTTTAGAATATACAGAGCAGCAAGACACTTCAAGGTTAATACTATATGGACGACAGGGATAAGAAAATTTCAAAACCAGGCATGCCTCCGCTTCCTCCGGGCATGTTCAAGCCCAATCTGCCTCTCCCTCCGGGAGGAGCGAGGCCTTCTATGCCTGCCCTGCCGCTGCCGCCCATGGGCGGGCTGCCCACGCCCGGCTTCCAGCCGGCCGCACCGCAGCCCCAGCAGCAGAAAGACGCCTCTGCCGAGGAAGCCCGCAGGATCGTGGAAGAGAAGGATAAACTGGAGAAAAAGATCTCGGACATGGAGAAGCTGCTCTCGGCTGAGAAAGAGAAGGCGCTGCTCGCCACCCTTAAAAACCAGCAGGACGAAGCCCTTTCTTCGCGCGTAGAGTCTTCTCTCAAGGATATACAGGAGAAGATGCGCCGCGACCGCCGCGACCACGAGGTAGAGGAAGAGCGGCTGCTGCTTAAAGGGAAAGTAAAAGAAATGGAAATGCGCCTCGCCCAGGAGCGCGAGACCTGGATGCAGACGCTTAAGAACCAGATGTCGGAGCGGGAAACCCAGGGCCGCGACGTTGAAGGGCATTTCGTCTACCGGCTGCAGGAGATGGAGCGCCGCTGGCTGGACGAGAAAGCGCAGTGGCAGAAAGAAATTTCTACCCGCGAGGAGACTATCCGGTCCCTTAAAACCGCGGCTGAGCGCCTCCGCGAAGTGGAAGACGAGTTCCGCAAGGTTTCGCTGGAAAAATCCATGACCGAGCGCGAAGCTTCGAAGCTCCGCGACGAGGTGGCCCGCGCGGAGCGCGAGAAGGCTTCCATAGAATCCTATATAAAGATGATCCCGGAGAAAGAGCGCGAAATAGCGGACCTGCGCTCCGAGAATGTCTCCCTGCGCGCCCGGGAGGAGATGACGACCTCGGCGCAGCGCAGCCGTGAAGAGGCCGCCCGCCTGGAGACCATGCACCGCGACGAAAAATATAATTCTGAAATGGGGCGTCTGCAGGCCGAACTCGGCTCTATCGCCGACCGTAAGAACGCCGAGAAGAACGAAGAACTCAAGAGGGAGCAGGCCCGGTACGAGTCCCAGCTTCAGGAAAAAGAAAGGATCATAGCCGACGTTTCAGGCGAGAAGGTCAGGGCTATTTCCGAACTGGTAAAAATAAAAGGCTTTGTATCCCGCGTGCAGGCGATCAACGCCGTGCTGGACAAGGAGCGCGGCCAGCTGAAAGTTGAAAAGATGCAGCTCGCCCAGAATATGGCCGCGCAGCTCGAAGAGCTGAAGCGCCTTAAAGCGGACAGCGACGGGCTGAACGCCGCCCACCAGGCGGAGCTCCAGTCGCAGGCTGAAAAATTCAAAGCCGAGATAAACAGGGTAAAGAACGGCTACGGCGCCGAGCTCGCTAACAAGCACGCCGAGGAAATGGCGGAAGCGGCCAGGGCGCAGCAGGAAGAGACCGCCAGGCTGGCCGCCGCCCACCAGGAAGAGGCCGCCAGGACCGCCGCCGCCCACCAGCTTGAGCTCGCTAGAGCGGCTGCCGCCCGCCAGGCCGAACTCTCTAAAATGGGAGCCGAGTACCAGGCCGCCTTGGCAAAGCAGGCCGCGGAGCGCCAGGCGGAATTTGATTCCAAGATCTCGCAGATGCGCATGCAGTACGAGTCCTCGGCCGAAGAGGAGAAGGCTGCTTTCAGGCGCAAGATAGAGGTTGAGCACGCCGCCCAATTGATGGAAGCCAAAGCCGCGGGCTCCGCCGCCATAGATTCCGCCCTTAAGCTTGAGATAGAGAACCGCCGCCTTGCGGCCGCCGCTTCAGATATGGAAAAACTGGTCGCGGCCAGGACTAAAGATTTCGACGAGCGTCTCGCCAGGGCAGAGGCCGAAGCGGCCCGACAGCAAGCCGAGGCCCGCCGTCTGCAGAGCGAGGCGCGCAGCCTGGAAGCGCAGCTGGCTTCGGCCGCGGCGCAGAAAGCCGAGCTTGAAAAGACTTTTGCCGGATCTTCCGAAGAGCGCCGGCGCGTTTCGGCCGAGAACGCCTCGCTCAGGGAAAGATTTTCGGCGCTCGAGGCCCGCAAGGACGCCGCCGAGGCCGAGGCGGCGAGGCTGGCCGGGAACTGCAAGGCGACGGAGGAAAATCTCAGGCTGGAAAGCGAGAACCGCTCGCGTTTTGAATCAGAGCTGCTTTTCCTCAAGCAGAAGATACAGCAGATGGAGTACCAGACCCAGGAGAATGAGAGCAGCCTTGAAGCCGAGCGCTCAAGCCTGGCCGACATCCAGGCAGCCGCCGCTTCCCAGCAGGCCAGCGACGCGGCCCGCATAGAAGAGCTCACTGCCGAACTGGACCGCTATAATGAAATGGAAAAATCCCTGCCCGACAGGCTCAAATGGGCCCTCAAGGGCAAGCCAACCGAGTAAGAAACGCAGGTAGCGGGGAGCAGCTGCTAGACAAGTCTCTCTGAGGATATCCGTACTCAATACTCCCTTCCTACCCCTGCCGGCTACTTACCTGATTCAATTAAGTATAATTAATACGATGATCAAGCTCGAAAAACTCAATGGCAGCATGGTCGTGGTGAACGCCGAACTTATAGAAAGCGTAGAAGCCGCGCCCGACACTGTAATCAACCTTGCGACCGGGAACAGGTTCCTGGTCAGGAACTCCGTAGATGAAGTGATAGCGAAAGTCGTTGAGTTCAAGATCAAGGTTTACTCCGAGCGGAAATGCGTCAATCCGATAGAGGGTTTTGAGAGGAAGTAGTTAAGGGGGCTCTTAGCCCGGTACTCAGGAATGCAAATATGGATATAGCTACACTCAGCGGTATTGTGGTCTTCGGCGGTTTCGTGTTCTCGGCCATTTACCTTGGCGAGGGAATACACGGCTTTAAGCCTTTCCTGAACGCCGAGGCTTTTCTTATAGTCATGGGCGGGACCTTTTGCGCCCTGCTGGTCAATTTCCCGCTCTCCTCGGTCATCGGCGTGACCAAGGTGCTTAAGAAAGTGCTTACCACCAAGGGGGAAGATACTTCCCGCCTGGTTTCCACTTTTGTCACCCTGTCCCAGAAGGCTAAAAAAGAGGGCTTCCTCGCCCTGGAGTCGGACGCGAAGGCCATAGACAACGATTTCCTCAAGCGCGGCGTGCAGCTGGTCATCGACGGGGCGGACCACGAATTTATCCGGAACATGCTGGAGACCGAACTGGACTTCATCCGCGAGCGGCATAAGGCCGGCCGCGAAATCTTCAACGCCCTCGGAACCTATTCCCCCGCTTTCGGCATCATCGGCACGGTTCTGGGTATGATCATGATGCTTTCCTCCATTGACGACGTGGCCCAGGTTCCCCGCCGTATGGCCCTGGCCCTTGCCGCCGCCTTTTACGGCCTGGGATCGGGTTACTGGCTTTTCCTGCCGATGGCGGGAAAACTGAAGCACCGCTCGGAAGAAGAACTTTTTGTCAAAGAGATCATCATACGCGGAGTTCTGCTGCTCCAGAGCGGGGCCACTCCCAGCGTGGTGGAAGCCAATCTTAAAGCTTATCTCGAGCCGGAAAAGCGCAAAGCGGTGAAGAAGGAAGAAGCTCCGGCTTAAAAGAGAAAGGATCCTGAATTTATGAGGTTAAAAGTCAAAGGCATGATCCCGGAGGATGACCTCCGGGTATCACAGGTGGGGCACCCCGGCCCTCCCTGGAGCATCGCCTACGGCGACCTTATGACCGAGCTGGTCTGTTTCTTCGTTATCCTTTACGCCCTGAGCGCCGCCCTCAATAAGGACATGCAGAAGGCCCAGGCCGATATACAGGAAATGATAAAGGACGGCAAGATGCAGGGCCAGGTGACCATGGACAAAGAAGGGATGCGCATCACCCTGGAGGAGCAGAGCCAGGTCGCTTTTTTTGAGAGCGGCAGAGCCGAGCTTACCGGCCAGATGCGTCTGCAGCTGGACAAACTCACCCCTATCCTTTACCAGCTCTCAGAGAAGCACGATATTATAGTTGAGGGCCACACGGACAATATCCCGATAGCCACTAAACAGTTCGCCTCTAACTGGGAACTCTCCAGCGCCCGCGCCACCAGCGTAGTTAAGTTTTTGCTGGCCAGTAAATTTCTTCCCAAGCGCCTGGCCGCTGTCGGTTACGGTGAAAACCACCCCATTACTGTTAACGACAGCGAGCCGAACCGGAAAAGGAACCGGCGGGTGGTGTTTTTTGTAAAAACTAATCCTTCCCCCGACTCTCCCGCAGCCGCGCCTCCCGGACTGATCGGGGCAGCAGCTCCCGGGGCCGGTCCGCCGGGACTTATCGGGGAGGTAATCCCCGCCGGCGCAGCCGCCCAGCCGGGAGAAGACCCGGCGCTTCAGGGCGAAGAAACTGCCGCGAAGCCGGAGGTTCCCGTGGGAGCCGGAGAAGGCGAATAGCCGGAAGATCCGGCCGGACATTGCTATGAACATAAAAAAAGGATTTGTGCGGATGCTGGTTTTGGTCCTGCTTGCGGCGCCGCTGGCCGGCTGTTTCGGCGGCCTCAAGCGCCTTAAGGTGGTGGATTACACCGACCAGCGCGTAGGAGACCTCTCGCTTACCAAGAAGATGACCGGGAAGCGGGAATTCCTGTTCTTTTCGACCACGAAAATGAGCGTTTTCCTTGACGGGAACATTCAGGGAGTAATAACGGATTACCAGGGCAATCCCATAGAAGGAGTTACGGTAAAGGTCCAGCCTTCCGCCCCTAAAGGCATGGAGGGAAGCGGGGGCATGGATGAATTCGGAGCCGCCGGAGAAAACGCAAATTCTTCGGTAAATCTTTCTTTCGCGCCCGGCATCAGCGACACTATGGGTCTTTTTAAGATACATTTCTCCCTGCCAGTGACGGATAACGAAGTGGACGTGCGCGGCAAGCTTGTTTACAATCCCGGCTGGGACCAGCAGAAACTCAATCTCGGAAAGGCCTATGAGCCGCAGATGAAAGAGTCCCCTTTCAGGCTTTATTATAACCTGGACAGCGGGTTTCTTGCCTTCGCAGAAGGGGTGCGCAATATAATAGTGCAGCCCGTGGGAGAAGGGAAGGGCCGTATGCAGAACCTGCCCGGTTCCAGGGGCCCCGAACCGCTTAAGCCCGCCGCCGCGGAGACCGCCCCTGCCGCCTCCGGAGACAAGGCTGAGGAAGACCTGTTTAAAGGTTTTGATTTCGGACAGTAAAACAGCCTTCCAAACACCGCCCCGGATCGGCCCGGGAAGGGCGTAGCTGGTGCAGGCCTGCCCGGAAGGCAGATCTCTTCTCCTGCCTCGTCCCCGGATATCCGGTTTCCCACTCCTTTCCGGCTGATTCTGTCGGCCGCCCCGGGTAAAATACTAAAATATAGCTATGAAGAAAGTTGTTGTCGCTATGTCCGGCGGAGTGGATTCCTCTGTCACCGCCGCGCTGCTTTTAAAAGAAGGCTATGAGGTGGTCGGAATGACCCTCAGGCTTTTTGCCGAGAGCAAGGACGCTGTAAAATGCTGCGGCGGGGCCGACAGCGCCGCGAAAGCCAGGGCCTCGGCGCAGGCGCTGGGCATACGCCATTATTTCAA